>JAJDOL010000179.1 GCA_022340195.1 Chromatiaceae bacterium | reverse complement strand
AGTCGAGCGTGCGTGGAGCGGCGTGATGCTCGATTCCCCCGAGACCGCCTTGAAAACGGTCGAGAACACCCGGACGAAAACCGGTTTACGTGTCACCGCACGCATCCTCGACAAGGCCTATGAAATCGGTCGCAAATGCTCCGACGCCTTTCGCGACATCAAAGATCGATTCATTCGTCATGATGACGTTCTCGGGCAGTGGAACTACGTGATCGATGCGAATGGAATTTCTTGATAAGTCGTTTAGCTTGTTTCAGAACCATTACTTAGCAGCGCGTCTCGTTCTCCTCTGGCACACTGCTCGGCCTCGGCAAGGATTCGCAGCTTATACTCCGGAGAGAAGACTCTGCGTGTACGCCTCTCCAGAGCTGGCGTCGGCTCTACTTGGGTATCGGGAAGGTTGGAAGCGGGTTTCGGCATCACCGTTGGTCCTCAATCTGGCGCCCCGTTTACTATGTTATCCGACACGCTCAGTGTCTGGACTGAGGTTGACACACAGGGGTTTGTTGCGATTATCAACCCCGCTGTCGGGGTTGGCCACCGGGGAACGGGGCTTTCGGAGGGGCTCGAGTTTTCATGATTGGCGTTGAGGGCAGCATTCTGATCTAATCGAGATTCTTTAGTTAAAACTTGCGTGTCCCCGCTGTTCAACCGGGAAGTCGATGGGCGCGGAGGAAGCGAAATGCCGATTCCCAAGATAACAAATAAAGGGATTAGAAACTGGTGCCTCGCCGCCGTTCTGACCTCGACGTTCTCCAGCAACGCCATCGCCGGAACGTCCGGTATCGAATCCGGGAACGACTTCGCTCAGATTGGAAAGAACGGTCTCGAGCTCGTGGTCGACGGGTCCTTCTTCGTCGATCCCGTCAACAAAATCGGATTCCCGAACCTGGTTCCCAATCCCTTGGGCCTTAGAAACAACAGCTATGCCTGGTCCATGGCCTTGTTCGGCGAATATGTCTATGTCGGATTCGTCAGGGACATTCTTTGCTATTTAGGCAGCTTTTCGGCGGAGTGCTCGGGCATTCCGGGGCCCGCCCAGCGCCCTGAGATCTGGAGATATCTGCCGAATAGTTTCGACGCGGTCGGAGACTGGGGGCTGGGCGGTACCTGGGAGCGGGTCTACACGAGCGGTAACGTCGACTTTCTGATCGCGTTGCTCGGCGGCTTATCGACCAACGCGCCGCGGGATATCGGCTACCGCAATTTGAAGGTGTGCGACGCCGGCGACGGCATCCCCCGCCTCTATGCCGCCTCCTTCGGCATTCCCGGCCGCATCTACTTTCACGAGGGAGGCAACAGCGGCTTCACACCGGTCTCCGAGAGCGGGTTGAGCTCGGGCTACTTGGATTGGGCGCAGGGGACGGTTGACCTCGGCTATCGGGCGATGGCCTGTTACAAGCGGCGCCTCTGGATTTCCCCAGCCGGGTCCCTTTCCGACGTGGATGCGGCCGCAAACCCCGTTGTGCTGATGAACCCATGGCCGGCACAGGGTTCCGGCTGGCAGACCATGCTGAACGTGCAGGATATGAATGCCGCAACCGGCGATCCCTTGTCGGACCCGGGCAATATCGGGATTTTCCAGATGGAGGTGGTGGACGATTACCTCTATTTGTCGACCGGAAACCGGGAGAGTGGTTTCGAGCTCTGGCGGGGTGAGGCGACCAGCTGCCCCGAGGCCAACCCGAGCGCGGCTTGCGTAATGACCTGGACCAAGGTGATCGACAACGGTGCGGGTCGCCCCGCCGACGGTTCCGATCCGGTTGTGGATAATGCCGGCGCCACACTCGGCGTTTTTGGCAACGCACTTTACATGGGTGCGGCCGAGTCGGGTTTCTTCGACACCACAACAGCCGAATTGCTGCGCGTACCGGATGCGACCGTCGCGAGCCCGACCTGGGAGCTGTTGGCCGGTTGGCCGCGCGCCAATGCCGCGCCCGGAGGCAGCGACACCCTTGACAACTTCGATTGCTCCGCGCCGGGCAACATTAGCCCTCTGTATGCCTCATATCTTCCATTCCTCGACAGCGCCCCAGATTCCGACAACGATGACTGCTTCCCCGCGAGCGGTTACGGACCCGGCATGGGGACAGCTTCCGGGTTTCCTTACTACGGTTCGGCTTCCTACTTCTGGCGCTTTCAGGAGCACCTGGGCGACCTGTTCATCACCACGCTGGACGTCTTCGGATCGAGTGGCTTCGACATGTGGCGAACGGACAACGGCACCGACTACACGCGAATCTTCAACGACGGGCTGGGTAATCCATACAACTACGGCGGTCGCACGATGGCGTCCGTTCCGGGGCTCGGGTTGGTCCTGGGCACCGCGAATCCCTACACGGACGAAGTTGACAGTGAAGGAAATCCGGCGGGCGGGTTCGAGATCTTCGTCGGTACAACCGAGCCGATCGTACCGCCTCAGGCGAACGCCGGCGACGACGACCTGATTTTCGACTGGGACGGTGGTGGGGTTTCTGCAACCCTGACCGTCGATGCTTCATCCCCGATCTTTGGCGGCGCGGACATCGTGTTGTACGAGTGGTACTCGGGCGACGTGGGCGCGACCCAGGTGGCCTGCGCCGGTCTTGCGTCTGGCCCCGTGTTGTCGGAGCCGCATGAGGCAGACTGCAATGATACGAGCACACCCGAATGTACTGTCGACTTGGCGTCGGAGGACGCCGGCAACGACATCCTGCACCACGTGTTCACGCTACGTGTCACAGACACCGACAACAAAGTCAGCTGCGATACGGTGACCATCACCGCCAGCGCCAACCTGCCGCCGACGGCCGAGGTGGTTGCGAGCATACCTTTCGCGAGAAGAGGGACCGGTGGCGGGAGCGACGATCGACCCAACGCCCGGGAGGTGGATTTCGGCGATTCGCCTGACGGGGAGGAGTCCTATAGCGTAGTCTGCCGTTGCGAGGACGCGGATGGCGACCTCGTTCAGTGCGAGTGGTGGCTGCGCGACGAGGGCAACAGCCTGAGCAACGAGACGACCTGTCCCCCCGGCTCCTCGAGTCTGTGCGAGATCGAGGGCACCATCACCACCCTGACGACCGATCAGCTCGATGCCGCCGGTGGCCCGACGAGGCCGGACGTGTACTGCCTGGCCGAAGACGCCAACGGCTATACGGGGCAGTTCCGCTGGGAGAGCCAGGTGCTGCCCGCGCCTTTGCCCGATAGCAACCTGGCGGAAAATGACCCGCCGGTATGTCGCAGCATTGCCCTTAACATTCCGATGGGCGGTATGCTCGACATCGATCCGACAGCGCCGGCAGGGGACGGCGATCCGATTTGTGTCGATCCGGATAACGATGTGCTCAGCTATGAGATCACGGTGCAGCCGGACACAGGCCAAGCGGGGGTCGGGAGCATCACCTATGATCCGCCGAATGCCGTTTTCGAGGGGATCGTCGAGCTCGAGTATCGCGCCAAGGATCCCAGCGACGCCAAGAGCGAGCTGGTCGCCATCCGCGTGACCGTGGGCGACCCGCCGTTTTGTGAGCCGATTGTGATTTCCGACCGGCCGGACCCGATCGACACTGTCGAATCCTATGCAACCTGTGGCTCCATCACCGTCGGTCCCAACGTGTCAGTGGCGAGCACGGGCGGGCTGGTTCTCGTCGGTCAGACTATTGTCTTTAGCAACGGCGTATCGATCAGCGGCTCCCTTTCTGCTGGAGGGCCCTAGGTACCCTGTTTCCCCTTATATTGCGGAGCATGCAATATAAGGTGGAACAGGGTGCCAACTTGCCAAAGGTTGGCATAGTGAGTCGGCGTTCCCCGAGGTCGAGCCCCGGCCCGCTCGTTCACCTCGACCATGCCGCTGACACGCCTACGTACGCGATGTGGCCTGGAAGTATTTTCCGGGTGGGAGCAGGCAAAGCCTACCGTCTTCGCATCGCGCATTCGGTTCCCGGGCTGCATACGACAAGGTCGCAGGAAAATCAGTTCAGGAATTCAAGTGGGAAATCCCATTCCGCGACGCCAAGGCGTGTTTCGGCTCAGTCGCCTTTTGGGATCGGTACCCGTTCCCAGATCGCGTCTTCCCACAGGAAGCTCGCATCCGCACCCGACGGCAGATGACAGTTCATGCAACCGGCACTGCTCGCCTGAGCCGGGTCGTGGGCCACGGCGATCGGCGTACAGTCGGCCGGGTTGTTCTCGATGTCCTCGTCATCCGGGTGGCAATAGCTCACCTGAAATGTCTCCATCGTGGTGTTGCGCAGGCGCAAGCCATCGGGAAGGAGAGTGAAACAGGGCCCGGTGTCTCCCTGTATGCACAATTGTCGAGCAATTGCGTAAGGTGGCTTTGCATCGGCACCCAGTCGACCACCGCCCGCCCACTGGGTATTGACGAGTTGGTAATGCTGGAAGGGTGAGCCAGCTTGCGCGAGCAACGGCTGGAAAATCGAGTTGAGGTCCTTCGCCGTTTGGTCGATCGGATCGATACGGGTCACCTGATTCGGAATCAACGGCGACTGGGTGGCGGGTGGCGGGCCTGTGGGCTCCGGATTGGAATTCGCAATCATCTGCAGGTTCCGGCAACAGGTCAGGTCTCCCGACGATTCCATCACTCCCGGCCGCTGGAAAAGGCACATATCGAGCGTCACCTGGCTGCTGTCGCATTGAGGATCGAACAGGGTGTAGGCTTGGTCGTTCGGCTGCGGCGTCTCTCCTGCCGGCGGAACATTGTCGACATGCTCGAAAGTCGCCCAGATCCACTGCGGCTGCCAGAAAGTCTTGAAGATGGCGTGCAAGCCCACCAAGCCGACCTGGGCAATCCGGCAGCTCTCGGGCTCGACGCCCTCCGACTTGGAGACCGCCTGGTTGTAGATGAAGGCGTACCGCGAGTAGTACCGATTCGGATCATCGACCGTCGTGCACTCGTTCGGGTCGGTACAAAGCTCCTTCCACGCCGACTTGATCTCGATGGCGCCGTTCTCACCGAGGCCCGAGCGGTTATCCGGAAACTCAACGGTTGCTCCGATCGGACCCTGATAGTCGTAACGACCCGTGTCCGCATACCTGTACTTTTGCAGGTAACGCCATTCGGTCTTGTTAAATCGGATGTTGTAACGGAGCCGGTTGCCGTTGGTGTCGGTCAGCGTGTTGAACTGGTTGCCGTAAGCCTGATTGGATTCGTTGAGCACCTGAAAAGCCATCGCACGCGGAGGAATCGTCCAGGGGTCGGCGGCCGCGAGCGCGACCCGACAGGCCTGCGGCAGCCTCTGGTGTCTGTTCCATCGTTTGTCTTCGAGCGTCCACGCCGGATCCTGCGGCTGAAATGCCTCGTATACCTGCGCGTAGGTCTCCCAGACCCGATTGCGACGCGGTGTGGCGAAGGGAACATCTCCCGGCACGCCCCGGTGCCTGTTGCTCGCCGGCCAGTTCAAGGCGACGAAGGCCTCCCACGCGTAGCAGTCGAACATGCGTTGGGCGGAATCCGGCGGTAAGGTCGCGGGATCGTAACGCACGTCCTGCGGTACCTGGGGACTGAGCTGGGTAACGTCCTCGCACAATTCGGCACCCTGCCGAGCAGGCCTGGCGCCATCCACGCGCAATGGCTCTGCAACCTGGCGCGCCCGTTCCCGGCGGAAATGGGCGATCCAGAGCCAGTCCGCCTCGGAGACCGCGCCATGACACTCCAGGCAGAACGCATTCGCCTTGCCATAGGCGGGTAGTCCGCCATACTGCGGGTCGTAGTCGAAGACTTTGAACTGATCGGCGATGGCGCAATCGCTCTCGC
>JAJDOL010000119.1 GCA_022340195.1 Chromatiaceae bacterium | reverse complement strand
GGGGCTCGGCCCCCAGTCCGAGAAGGACCGCGGCGACGAGGGCCATCAGCAGTGCCGGTGCTTGGATCATCGAGCCGATCGGCTTCGGCTGCGCGCACTTGCCCCCTTCGGACTCGACCGAGCCCTGATGCGCGGCAGGACCGAAGGCATTTGCCAGGAGTCGAAAGACATAGGCCGAGGCCATCAGGGTACCGAGCAGCACGACCAGGGCCCACCACCATTGCCTGGTCGTAAAGGACTCCACGAGGAGGATCCACTTGGCGATGAAGGTGCCGCTCGGCGGTAGCCCGACCAGCGCAACACCGGCAAGGCCCATGGCAAAGGCCACTGCGGGCAGTGACCGAATCGCAGGACCCAGCTCGGCAATGCGATCATGCCCAGCGTGTTTTTGCAGCAGTCCGGCGGAGAGAAAGAGCCCGGCCTTGGCGAAGCCGTGGGTCAGCGCCAGCAGCAACAGGGCCCCCAAGAGCTCTTGTCGTCTGGGAGGTGCGGCTGCGGCCATGAGCGGAAAGAACAGAAAAAGATACCCGATCTGCGCGACGGTGGAGTAAGCGGCAAGCAGCTTCAAACGCTCGGCACGGAAGGCACGCCACGAGCCCCAGATTACGCCTCCGGCCCCAAGCGCGCCCAACAGGATACCGGGCCCCGGCCCGACCACCGGGGCGAAGAGATCGATCCACAGCCGCAGGATCAGATAGAAGGCGGCCTTGACCACCAACGCGGAGAGCGCTGCGCTAACCGGAGCCGGCGCCTGTGCATGGGCCGGTGGCAGCCAGAAGTGCAGCGGAAATAGGGCGGCCTTGAGCAGGAGTCCGCCCAGCATCAGGGCGCCCGCCGTCCAGGCGAGCGGCCCGGGGGTGAGAGACTCGGCCGCCAGTCCCAAGTCCAGGGTTCCCAGGCCGGTATAGAGAATCGCGACGCCGAGCAGGTAGGTCATGGACCCCAGGAGTCCTACCAGCAGATAGCGGATGTTCGCCGCGATCGCTGCCTGTCCTCCCGTCAACGCGCCCAGCGCCGCGGCGGCGATTCCCAGCAGCTCCAGAGTGACGTAGATGTTGAAGACGTCCGCCGCCATAAAGAGCGCGTTGAGCGCCGACCAAAGCAGGAGCCACAGCGGCCAGAAGTGACGGCGCAAGCCCGGCGGAAAATAGCCCAGTGCGTAGGCACTGATCCCCAGTGCGACCAGATTGGCCATCACTAGGAGTGCCGCCGACAGCCCGTCTGCCTGCAACGCAATCCCCAGTGGCGCCCCCCAATCCCCGAGGTCGGAGCGCAGCACACCGCCGCGTGCGATCAGAAAACCGACGGAAAGGACCGCAGTGGTCGTAAGCAGCCCGGTTGCCGTGCCGATACCGGGCGAGCGGGAGGGTAGCGCTGCCGCGAGCACCGATCCCAGGAGCGGGAGCGCCACGGCGAGCGCGAGCCAGTCAATCATCCCGGCGTTCCAAGCGCTGGCCCAGGGTCAGGGCCAAAGCCGTCGCGCTTACCGCCACCACGATGCCGGTCAGCACCAGGGCGTGGGGAACGGGATCCGGGGCCTTCTCCAGGCCGCGGTAGGCTACGGCGACCAGCACGTGGAAGACCCCGGCACCCATCACG
The DNA here is from genome assembly GCA_022340195.1 of Chromatiaceae bacterium. Taxonomy (GTDB): domain Bacteria; phylum Pseudomonadota; class Gammaproteobacteria; order Chromatiales; family Chromatiaceae; genus Thiosymbion. Next base: position 2,699 of record JAJDOL010000119.1, on the reverse strand, counting down.
TTGAGCGCGATCAGTTTGCGCAGGAGGGGTTGGTGGATTAAGAAGGACCAGACGCCGAGCAGGAACAGGACGATGCCTACGAGGCCGAAGAGGAGCTGTGTAGCCAAGGCTTGTTTATCCGGCTGCCTGCGATTACGGGCGCGCGCCTGCTGGCTCGCCCGCGAGATAGGCCGCCGCGAGGGTCGCGCCGATCGCTAAAGTGGCTGCGGTCTCGATCGCGAGAATCACCCACTTCGCAACGGCTGGCGGGAAGGTCAGGAATCCGTAGCCGGCAGCCATCAGGACCAGGGCAGCGGCAGCGAATGCCATGACCCCAAGAATAATCCCCACTCGCAGCCAGGTCAGCGGCGGCAGGCCAGCATCCGGCCGGCCGGACAAGCGCAGGATCACGCCGGCCGCGCCGAGCAGCGCCCCCGCCTGAAAGGCTCCTCCCGGGGCATGGCCGCCGACCCAGAGCAAGTAGCCTGCGCTCAGAATCAGCAGCGGTACAATCGCGGAGGCGAGTTTTTCAAGTACTTCCCCCGCCGGCAGAAAGCCCGGTACCGCCGGGCCGGTGGACCAGATACCCAGGATAGCCGCCATCAAAACGGCGAGTTCCAAGAGGGTATCGTAGGCACGGAAGTTGAGCAAAACGGCGGTGACGGGATTCGACACCCCACTCTCGGGGACTCGATCCAGGGCCAGATCCGCAAGCCGACCCGACGTCTGCACCGTGACCGCATCCCAAAACACCCATGCCAAGGCGGCTCCGATGGCGGCCAGGGTGCTCAGAAGGACCAGATGTCGGAGTGTCATGGGTCTTCGTCCCCGGTTTGCCGTACCGGCTCGTCTCGGTCCGGAAGCCGATGCGAGGCGCGACGGGCGGCCGCCAGCATCAGCGCCCCCGCCAGGCCGGCGCCGATGGCAGCCTCGGCGAGCGCCACGTCGGGAGCGCGCAGACGCGCCCAGACCAGGGCGAGTAGGAGTCCAAAGGCGATGAACAAGATCACGGCTCGACGAGGCTCCCGACTGGTCAAGGCGGCGAGCGCCAGGGTGATGAGGGTCATCGAGAGCAGGAGATCAAAGGCCAGGAGGACTTCGCTCATCGTGCATCCTCCCCGTCGCCGCGTACCGCCCGTTTGGCAATCAGGTGGGCGCCGGTGGCGCCCGCCGCCGACACCAACAGCCAGACCAATGCGAGCTTGAGCCCCAACAGAAGGTCTGGATCCTGCACCAGAAGACCGGTGGAGACCAGCAGCAACCCGAGGTTGTCGGCCTTTGTCAGCGCGTGGAGCCGGCTCAAGGGATCCGGCAAGCGCAACAGGCCCACCGTTCCTGCGAGGAAGAAGAAGAGCCCGAGGACAATCAGACCCGATGACAACCAGTCAGCTGAGCTCATTCGCCGTCCTGAGCGGTCTGACGTCGGCGTGTAAAGGCGGCCACTGCCACAGCGGCAAGGAGCGCGAATACCAGGGCGACGTCGACGAGGGCCGGTACGCGGACCACCGGGGCGAGCAGCAGTAGGATGGCGATCCCCGCCGTCCCCATGAGCTGGGCGGCCATCAACCGGTCGGAGGGTGTCGGACCCAGCAACACGCGAATCAATCCGGCCCCCAGGGCGAGCAGAAGAACCAACGCGAAAGCGGCGAGAATCGCGTTCACAGTGCCTCAAACCGCCTTATCTGGCAAGGATTGGCCAAAAACTGCGGCCACTCGCCGCTCCAGCCGCCCGAGCTCGGTGACCGAATCCTGGTCCAGGTCCAAGGCATGGATTCGCATCAGGTCGCCGCGAATATCGGCGCTGAGCGTGCCGGGCAGCAAACTCACCAAGTCGACAAATAAGACGCGGGCCGACGTCGAGCTTAGATTCAACCTGTAGTCGAAGAGCCCGGGATTAATTTCCAGACGAAGTCGAAGGACCCGGCGCGCGACATCGAATCCTCCCTTGAACGACTCCCAGAGGAACACCGGAAGCAGCCGAAGAATACCGGCTATGGAGATGCCCCCGTTCCGCCGTGGCGACAAATTGTTGCGGGACCAGGTCGCTGCAATCACCGTTGGAAAACCGATGATCCACGACATTGGATCCTCGTAACCGGCAAATGCGACCCAGAGAGTGGTGATCAACAGACCGTTGATCACCACCTTCTTTCGTGACGATAGCTCGGACCTGTCGTCAGTCGAGACGGAATCGGTTAACGGGGGGAGCGGTGGCATGCGTGCTTGGTTCCTCTCGGCCCGGGGCGAATATCGATTAATCCGCTCAATTGCTTGATGGTCGGGTCTCGTCGCTGCGAATTCAAACTTCGCCGCAGCGGCCGAAGCGAGCGAGGCGGTGTTCGGGAAACTCGATGGATCCTACGAAAAATCCGATGCCGATTCTCCCGTTCGCCGTGACAGGTGACCCTACCTTATTCGTAGTAACGATCAAAACCGCGAGCAACTACAAAGTCGAGAGTCGAGTGTCGCTGGACACTGTTTCACTCACCGGCGAAGTCTGAAAAGAAGCTCGAAATAGCGAGAGAGAAGGATGGAATTCAAACGCAACACCTTCACAGGCATGGTCACCTTGATCCCCGTCCTGGTGACCGTCTTCGTGTTCAGCATCTTTCTGGACCTGCTTTCCGACATCGGTAGGCCCAAGGTCGTCGTTCTCGCGAACGCCGTACGGCCTCTTTCTCCCGAGGTCGCCGGCTGGTTGCTCGACGTGCCTTGGCTCA
>JAJDOL010000109.1 GCA_022340195.1 Chromatiaceae bacterium | reverse complement strand
ACGCTGACGCAGAAACTGTTCGACGTTGCTGAAAAGGTCGATCTGGCTGCAGTTCGGGCTGGCTCGGAACATGCTCGCAGGTGCTCCGGTGGATGCTCGGGTGCTCGGCTCTATTTTACCAGACACCTCCCGCAGACCTCACGTCCTGGGGGACTTTTCGGAGGGGACTCATCAGTTTGGGACTGAGGCGCAGTGCGAGGCGGCGCTGGAGCGCTCGCGTTGGCCGCAGGGCTTTCGCTGCCCGCGCTGTGGCGCCAAGGCCCACTGCGTGCTGGGAGCCAGAGCGCGCAAGACTTTCCAGTGCAACGCCTGTCACCATCAGACCTCGTTGATTGCCGGCACACTGTTTGAGGTTACCAAGCTGGCGCTGACGGTCCGGTTTCTGGCCATTTACCTCATCAATCAAGCGAAGAGCGGACTCTCGGCCCTGACCCTGAAGCGACAACTGGGGGTGAGCTATCCCACCGCCTGGCTCATTCACCACAAGCTGATACAGGCCATGCTTGAGCGCAAGGCCGGCTACGTGCTATGCGGAACCGTCCAGGTCGACGAGGGTACCGCCGGACGCGACTCGGAGAACAAGGTGCCCTTCCTCGCCGCAGTCGCGCTCGATGAAGAAGGCCACCCACCCGCTACGCGCCAAGTTTACGCAGCTGCCAGGCTTCACCCGTAAGGCGATCGCCGCGTGGGCCAGCGCCACGCTGAGCCCACAGAGCACCGTCCTCTCCGATGGCCTGGCCTGCTTCGCTGGCGTCACCGATGCCGGCTGTGCGCATTAGCCCACCATCGTTGTCGATCGCAAACCTAAGGAACTGCCCATGTTCCACCGGGTGAACACGATCCTCGGCAACGTCAAAACCAGCCTGAGCGGTGCGTATCATGCCTTCGGCTTCAGCAAGTATGCCGAGCGCTATCTCGGCGCCATCGCCTATCGCTTCAATCGGCGTTTCAACCTCCATGCCCTGCCCAACCGACTGCTGGTCGCTGCAGTCACGAGCGGCCTGCGCCCCGAGCAGTGGATTCGGATGGCTGAAACTCGTTGCTAATCAGGACAGACTATGGCGAACTCTTTTTAAGAATTCTAACTTATCCTCTTAACCCCTTGATATAACTTCCCCTACTTTTTGAGAAGTTACGCGCCGACCTCAGCATCGACAATCTGGCGTCCGCAGCCCTTAGTCCCGGACGTGAGGGCGTAGAACTGCACGATCTCGTTCGGTACATCGATCAGCAATTCAACACCCACGATACCTTCTTCGCCGACGATGACCACGGGGTTCTGGACGCCGCAGCGGTCGAGAAACAGCGCCGCTCAATCGTCCCAACTCAAGGCCCCTCCGGTGCGGTACTCGGTGGGGCGCGTCTCGAAGAAGTTCTTCTCCTTGCGCATCGAGACTTGCTCGGACATCCATGGGAACCGATGCTCTGCTCGCTGGTAGACGGGCGCCAGGCCGATGCTGTTTGCCCGTTGGTTGGCGTACCACTTCGCTGTCTCGATGTGATCGTCGGCGTTGTACCCGACGATCGGCGAGGGGAGGCAATGCCGCATGTAGTTGTCTTCGAGCCGGATCGTCTCCTGAAAGAGTCGTCCGATGGCCATGACAAAGCTTGTCGACATGCACTCCGGGTATTGCTCGATGTACACGTTGATGAGATGGATGCCGAAGCGAATGTGCTGAAATTCGTCTCTGAGGATGTACTGAAACTGCTCGGCGGCGCCGGTGAACTTGCCGTGGCGTGCGAGGTTTTGAATCGGACCGGAAAGACCCATGACAAACCAGATTCCCTCGAAACACAGAAACCAGAAGATAATCGCGAACAGGATCTCCTGCTTCTCGCGGACAGACAGCGCGGCCTCCGGTGTGAAAACGCGTTTTGCCCACGCGCGCTTGGCTCTGCTCGATAGCTCAGTGGCGAGATCGACACGGGCTTTCATTTCCGGTACACGCGCATAGCGCGAATAGATGTCCTCCGGATCAAGCCCCATGTTCTCGATGATGAACTGGTATGCCCATGTGTGCAGGGCCTCTTCGTCGGCTAGTCGCTTGAGATAGTGCTTGATCTCCGGCGGGTCGATAATGCCTTGCAGCGATTCGGCGCTCTCGTCGCCACGTTGCACATCGAAGGTAGTCAGCTGCGCCATGACGGACAGGAATAAATGGCGCTCTTGCTCGGATAGCCTGTCGGAACGCCACAACGCGACATCGTTAGCCACCGAAATCTCGCGCGGAGTCCAATGGTTGTCCATGTTTTCCAGATACATATCCCACGCCCACGGGTAGGCGAGCGGAAAGAGTTGCAGCGAATCGGTATTGCCGAGAAGTTGCTTCATCGGGGCTCCAGTTTCGAAAGTGTGAAGGTGCGCCGGGGCGTCCATGACGACACATTTGACAACCCTGTCGGCGTGGTGCGCCGGCATGTAATCAAGTGAGGAGCCCTCCGTAGGAATGCCCGCCCACAACCGCTTGCTCAATGCCAAGCGCATCCATCATGCCCACGATGTCGTTGACGTGATCCGGGATCCCATAAGGCCCGGCGGGACAGTCGCTGAGACCGCGGCCCCGCAGATCGACGGCCAGAACGGGCAACTGCGGACTCAGCCCGGCCCGGATCAGACCGGCGAACGAATGGGCATTGGCCGTGAGCCCGTGCATCAGGATCAGCGTCGGTCCATCGCCGGGATAGTCCAGGTAGTGGAGGTGAATCCCGTTGGTATCGCGATGGTTGCCCATCAACCCGCCAGGTAGTTCTCACGAATCACACGGCGCAGCGTCTTACCGGCAACGCTGAGTGGAAACGCGTCCAAGACGACGACCTCACGCACCCTCTGGAATCGAGCTCCTACCCGCTCGTTCACCCAGTTCCGCACTTCCTCGGCACTCGTGCTCGCCAACGGGTCCAGTTGCACGGCGGCAACCGGACTCTCGCCCCAGTGCACATCGGGTACCCCGAACACGGCAACATCGGTGACCGCCGGATGCTGGATCACGACCTCTTCGATATCCCGCGGGTAAACGTTGACGCCGCCGGATATGATCAGGTCCTTCTTGCGATCGACGAGATAAAGGAAGCCGTCCTCATCCACGTAGCCGAGATCGCCGGTGTGCAGCCACCCGTTGCGGAGGGCATTCGCGGTCAGATCCGGGCGCTTGTAGTAGCCCGGCATGGTGATCGGGCCACGGCCGACGATCTCGCCGACCTTGCCCGCAGGAAGATCGCGGTCCTCGGCGTCGACGATCCGCATCTCATAGAGCGGTGGCGGGACCCCCACGGAGCCGGGCTTGGCCGGAAAGTCGTCACGATCCAGGATGGTGACAAATCCCTCGGTGAGTCCGTAGAGCTCGTAGAAGCGGTTGGGCAGACGGCGCGCCAGCGCTTGCTTGTGCCGCAGATGCAGCGGAGCCCCGACCGAGCAGATCATCTCCAGATCCGGCAGATGCTCCGCGTCGAAATCGTTCTCGGCGAGCAGAGCGATGATCTGCGAGGGCACAGCCATGACGTGCGTCACCTTTTCGGCGCGCATCAGATCGAGCATCTTGCGCGCATCGAAGCCCGGCATGAGCACGTAGGTTGCGCCCAGATAAAAGGCCGGCATCAGGGTGAGGAAGGAGCCGTTGAACACGAGCGATCCGGAATGCAGGATCACGCTCTCCGGCTTGATGCGGTAGGAGGAGGCAAAGCCGGTGCAGTAGGCCATGCGCACGTAGTGGGTGTGGACGATGCCCTTGGGATCACCAGTGGTCCCCGAGCTGTAGATGATGTTGTAGGGATCATCGTCGCTGACCTCGACCCACGGCGGCTCGGACTCGGAGGAGGCGGCGGTAAGAGCGTAATAGCCGCGATACCCGGGAACATCGGCGGCATCGGTGAGGATGAACCGATCTGCTGGCACCTCGATGCGCTCGCGCACCGCATCGAAGTGCTCCACCATGCTGCGCATCGTAATTACCGCAACAGAGTCCGCGTCGTTCACCAGCGTGACCAGTGAGTTGCCGCGCAGCAGCGGGCTCAACGGAACGACCACCATTCCGGTCTTGGCAACTGCCTGATAGATCTCGAGCAACTCGAGTGAGTTGTCGAGAATCGTCGCCACCTTGTCGCCCCGACGCAGCCTCAGCGCCCCCAGCGCATTGGCCAGACGGTTTACCCTCGCATTGAATTCAAGGTGGGTGTAGCGACGGCCGTCGAACACGACCGCGGTGTGGTTGGGCCGATAGCGGGCGTGCCGGGCCGCCAGCGTATGGATTGGCATGGTTCCGAACCTCTTCTTTCTCTGGCCGTCAAGCGTTCCGCTTGCGGTCCCCATCACCTCTGATTCAGCATGCCGCCAAGCGTGCTGCCGTCATCCCGATCGTCACCCTGCCAATGGCCGCTCGACGCGCTCGCCCCGCCCTCGGAGACGGATAACGGCTTTGGTTGGTCTCGCACGCCGTATCCGACGAGGTCGCCACCGACAGCTTATGTAGGTGGCGGGTCAGTTGGGTCCACCCCCCATCTCCAGCACCTTTCGCACCATCTCCACGATAAGCTCCGGCTGCTCGACGTGTATGAGGTGACCGCTCTGTGGGGCGATGGCGAAATATCCCCGACGTTGTGCCCGCACCAGCTCCCGATTCGCGCGCAGCCAGTCCCGCTCGAGTCCGTCGCCGATCACGCCCTCGGGAAAGATGCTGCGCCCATGCATCAGCACACCCACAGGTATGTCCGCGGGCATCGGTGTTGCCGCAAGCTCCTGAGCGCTGGCGTCGAACGCAGATGCCTCGTTGAGTATCGTGTACCAGGTCTTCGCCGGCATTCCCAGCATTTCGGCAATGGCTGCGGACTCCTCGGGCAGGGACGACAGCAGTTCGGGGGACCAGAGGGAGCGCAGCCAGCCCTGCGGGTCGAGGAATCCGAGTATCCCCTCCTCGAACAGGGCGTCGGCCTGGGCTTCGTGCGGGGAATCAACCAGAACGACGCCTGCGGTCTCGTCGGGGAAGAGACCGGCGAACAGGCGCACGTTGAAGCCGCCGAAGGAGTGGCCGGCCAGGAGGTAGGGTGGCGGCAGCTCCGCCCGCAGCAGGAGGGTACGCAGCTCCGCGGCGATGCGGGCGCTGGTGCGGGGAAGGGGCCCGCTGTCACTGTGTCCATAGCCGGCGCGGTCGTAGATGCACGTGCGGTTGCTCTTCGCCAGCTCCGGTTGCACCTTGCGCCAGTCGCTGGATGCACCCCCAAGACCGGCATCGAGCACCACAACCGGCATACCCTCGCCCTGGCAATGGATGTGCAGCAGATGGCCGCCGACATCGATCAGCTCGCCACGAGTCCAAGGTGCGGGCTCACCTACCACCGGGATGATTCCGAGCCAAAGCAGGAGGACGAGAGAAAGCAACCCGCGCGCGAGGCGCCGGCGATGCATGGGCATTAGGATCGGCTCCAAGACTCTCGTCTCAATTCTTCTTAATAATATTGGGCGCCACCAGCAACGCTCTTGACCTTCAGCGGGGATTCAGTATCGGTCCACCGGCCGGGGCGTTTTCCGCTAGCCACCTCGCGGACGAAGGTTCGGGTGAATCGCACTCGGCGACTTTCCCGAGTACTCTTGGCTTTAGCCATATCAGCGACTCGACTGCTGTTGGTTAGGGTCTGTCCGGCGTTGCAGCGCCGGGCGGGTCCGCTCGGTCCGACCGTGGACCGATCTGGCAAGGGGGAAATACGAGCTGAACTATAGCAGAAGAAACGTAGACGAGGGTAGGCGCTCGAACTATAACATTATGAACAATAACGGTTTTCCTCTGAAAAAGGCAGAAGCGACGCGGGCTTCGAGAAACGAGGCCAGGGATCTTGAAGATCATCGGTGTCTATAACATCAAGGGTGGTGTGGGAAAGACGGCGACCGCTATCAATACCGCCTATCTGGCCGCGGAGGAGGGAAATCGCACACTTGTGTGGGATCTGGATCCCCAGGGGGCCGCCACCTATTATTTTCGTGTAAAACCCAGGGTCAAGGGCGGAGGCAAGGCCCTGGTAAAGGGCAAGCGTGATCTCGACTCGGTGGTGAAGGGGACTGATTTCGAGAACCTGGACCTGTTGCCCGCGGACTTTTCGTTCCGCAATATGGATCTGGTGCTCGAGGATTCGAAGAAACCCACAAAGCAGCTCTTGCGGCTGCTCGAGCCCCTGTCCGAGGAATACGATTACGTCTTCCTCGACTGTCCGCCCAGCATCTCTCTGGTCTCGGAGAACATCTTCCGCGCCTCCGACGCCATCCTGGTGCCAATGATCCCTACCACTCTTTCGGAGCGGACGCTGGGACAGCTCATAGAGTTTTTGAAGGGTCGCGCGCCGCTCGGCGGTTTGCGTGTAATGCCCGTGTTCACCATGGTAGACCGCCGCAAGCGGTTGCATCTGGATCTCATGGAGCGCCTGCCGGAGCAATATCCGGGCATACTCCACACCTATATTCCCTATGCTGCGGACGTGGAGCGGATGGGTGTCCACCGTATGCCATTGCCCGCCTACGCGCCGTTAAACGTTGCCGCAAAGGCCTATCGGGCCCTGTGGGGGGAGGTCAAGAGACAGCTGCAGCTCGGGATCGCGCGGGATGCCCGATGTTTCTGATCAACCTCGTGCTGACAGACAACGACCCGAGTCTCCTGATGACTGATCCGAATTTGACGATCGTATTTCGTGCCCTGCGCTTTGTGGCGGAAAAGCATCGCGACCAGAGGCGCAAGGACGATCATGGCTCGCCTTATATCAATGGATTAGAGGCCCTGTTCGATGCCGTTTATTTGAACCGTTCGCGATGGTGAGCACAGATCGCAGATCGCTCGACTGGTGTCAGCTTGCGGGTAGGATCGGCGTTGTGGCGCCCTGCTCGGAATTCCGCGGCGCTCGGAACCAGCTCAGCTTCTCCCTCAGGCGCACAACCTCGCCGACCATGATCAGCGTCGGGGGCTTGGGCGGATCCCTTTCGACGATATCCAGGATGTTGGCGAGGGTACCGGTATAAACCCGTTGCTTCTGGGTCGTCCCCTGTTGTACCAGGGCGATGGGCATGTCCGATGAGACGCCGGATGCCATCAGCTTCTCGACGATTACCGGAAGCCCAACCAGCCCCATGTAGAATACGACCGTCTGGTTTGCCTGTGCGAGCTGTTCCCAGTTGAGATCGATGGTGCCGTCCTTCAGGTGTCCGGTGACAAAGGTAACGGACTGGGCGTAGTCTCGATGGGTGAGTGGGATGCCGCTGTAGGTGGCGCAGCCGGATGCGGCCGTGATGCCGGGTACGACCTGAAAAGGGATTCGCTGCTCCGCCAGGGTATCGATCTCCTCGCCGCCGCGTCCGAAGATAAATGGATCGCCACCTTTCAGGCGTACGACGCGGTGCCCTGCCTTGGCCAGATCCGCAAGTAGGCGGTTGATTTCCTCTTGGCGCATGGCGTGGTTGTTGCGCTCCTTGCCCACGTAAACACGCTTGGCATCCCGTCGCACCATGTCCAGGATAGCCTTGGCTACGAGCCGATCATACACGACCACATCGGCCTGTTGCATCAGGCGCAGGGCGCGAAAGGTAAGCAGATCGGGATCGCCGGGACCGGCCCCTACGAGATAAACCTCGCCCATGCACTCATCGGGCTCGGCCGCGAGCTCGCGCTCCATGGCGGCGTCCGCCTCGTCCAAATTGCCCGAAAACACCCATTCGGCCACGGAGCCTTGGAGCACCCGGTCCCAGAACCGGCGGCGGTCGCGCCTGTCGGCGAATCGGGCCTTGACCGTATCGCGGTAGCGCGCGCAAAGCGCTCCCAGGCGCCCATATCCTGTTGGTATCAGGGACTCGAGCCGGGATCGCAATAGGCGAGCCAGCACGGGTGAGGTTGCGGATGTGGAAACGGCCACCAGGACCGGGGATCGGTCGATGACCGAGGGCATGATGAAGCTGCACTCGTCGGGTTGATCAACGACATTCACGGGGATACCGCGTGCCTTAGCGATGCGGGAGATGCGTTGGTTTACGGCGCGGTCATCCGTGGCTGCAATGGCCAGAGCGACCCCGTGTAGATCATCGTCTTCAAACAGGCGTTGCCGGTGCTCTATATCACCGGCGGACGCTAGCTCGTCGAACCGCTCGTGGAGCCGCGGCGCGACGACGCGCACGGAGGCGCCGGCGCGCCGTAGACTGACGATCTTGCGTATTGCGGTTTCCCCGCCGCCCACCACCAGGCAAGGCTTGTTCCTTACATCCAGGAAGATCGGGAGCAGCTCCATGGTATGTCTAGGCTCGTGTGTGCATCTATCGAAAAAAAGGACAAATCTTTCCAGAGGTTACAGGGGTTGTCGTGGTTCAAGCGGTTTCGGGGGCGCCGAGTCGGGATCTGGTTGGGCATTGAGGAGCATGCCAAAACCTATTAATATACTGAAATTCCAAGATACTGAATAGGCTTCATGCGTGGTTAAAGAGATCGATTCGGCGACCCTGCAGTCGCGGATGGCTGCGGGCGATGATGTGCACTTGTTCGATATTCGAACCCCGGGGGAAGTCGCCGGTGGCGCGATTCCGGATGCTGCACATCTGCCGATGCATCTGATTCCTGCGCGAATCGGTGATCTGCCGAGAGACAAGGACCTGATTCTCTATTGCCGCAGTGGAGCCCGTTCCTACCACGCCTGTTCCTATCTGATGCAGCAGGGATTCGACAATGTGGTCAATTTGCGTGGTGGAATCATAGGTTGGGCGAGAGGAGGCTACGAGATCGTGAGCCGGATCGCGATGTGAAGCGTCGGGCGCGAGAGACTTGCCTTTTCCCCGAATTTCGCCTATAAAACAGAACTCCTGAGTTTTCTCATATTCTAAAACACCAGAACGCTTGGAGATTATGCTATGGCAGATTTCGATCAAGAGCTCGACGCTAGCGGCCTGAATTGCCCACTACCTATCCTGCGCGCGAAAAAGACCCTTTCGGGTATGGATACGGGGCAGATTCTGCACATCATCGCTACCGATCCGGGCTCCGTAAAGGACTTCGACGCCTTCTCCAAGCAGACGGGAAACGAGTTGTTGGAGTCGAAGGAAGAGGGCGGTAAGTTCCACTTCCTGATCAAAAAGGCCTGATCTGCGCTTCGCCGATCCACCATCCACTCACCGGCATAGATACGGAGCGCCCAATGGACGAGAAGAAACTGGCCATCATTGCTACAAAAGGTTCGCTGGACTGGGCCTATCCTCCATTCATCCTGGCGTCTACCGCGTCGGCATTGGGGTATGAAACTCAGATTTTCTTTACCTTTTATGGGCTCCAGCTACTGAAAAGAAAGCTGTCGTTGGAGGTTACACCACTCGGAAACCCTGGAATGCCCATGCCCATGGGAATGGACAAGTGGTTTCCCGTATTGGGTATGACGCTGCCCGGCATGCAGGGCATGGTCACGTCCATGATGAAGAAGAAAATGAGCGCAAAGGGCGTAGCCAGCATCGACGAGCTGCGTGAGCTCTGCATCGAGGCAGAGGTCAAGCTGATCGCCTGCCAGATGACAGTCGATCTTTTTGATATGGACCAGGCCGAGTTTATCGACGGCGTCGAGTACGCGGGCGCTGCCGCCTTCTTCGAGTTCGCCGGAGAAAGCGATATCTGTCTGTACATTTGATCAGAGCGCAGGATATTAACAGTCAACGCCGCCCGATTGGGCGGCGTTTTCTTTTGCCGGCGGCCCTGTATTCAGACGCGTAGAGTCCGTGGAGGTGACCGCGAGCGCAACGAATCGCAGCCTTCCGGTGCCCACGTCGGCGCTAAATGAAACAGCGTCGCAAGTGTTCTAATTCGGCGCTGCTCGGATCGAGTCCACGAACGCAGCGCTTGACCGGACGGCCAAATCGGCCGCCACCTTCCTCGGGCTTGGTTTTTTATGGTATAAAGATTTTTTATTTGCGCATCTAGCGAGGCTTGTCCTCATGGCGGACCGGAGACTGCAGGTTTTTCATACGGTCGCTCGGCTCCTGAGCTTCACCAAGGCCGCAGAAACGCTGCATATGACTCAACCGGCTGTGACCTTTCAGGTACGCCAGCTGGAGGAGCACTTCAACACCCGGCTCTTCGACCGCACCCACAACCGCATCAGCCTGACCGAAGCAGGCAAGAAGGTGTTCGAGTACGCCGATCGGATCTTCGAGCAATACGCGGAAATGGAGAACGCCGTCCGCGAGATGACCGGAGAGATCAGCGGTGCGCTTACCATCGGCGCGAGCACAACCATTGCCGAATACATGCTCCCGACCCTGCTCGGGGACTTTAAGGAGAAGTACCCGGAGGTCACCATCCATTTGAAGGTATCCAACAGCGACGGCATCGTCTCCATGGTCGAGAACAACACGATCGATCTGGGCGTTGTGGAATCCGCAGTCAGCAACAAGAATTTGGTGGTAGAGACCTGCAAGCGCGATCAGCTAGTGGCAATAGTTCCGCCAGGTCACCCCATGGAGGGAAAGGGCGAGGTCGAGTTCTCCGAGTTGCTGGAGTATCCCTTCATCTGCAGGGAGGAGGGGTCCGGAACGCGCGAGGTCATCAACGATTACCTCCACCAGCTGCAGCATTGTAGCGCTTCTTTGAAGATCGCGATGGAGCTGGGCAGCCCGGAAGCAGTGAAGGGTGCCGTGGAGGCGGGTATGGGCGTGTCGGTGGTCTCCCGGGCTACCATTCAGAAGGAGCTTCGGCTGAATACGCTGGTCGAGTTGAATCTGGATCCGCCCCTCGACAGACCTTTCTCGTTTGTTCACCAGAAACAAAAATTCCGCCTGCGGGTCATGGAAGAATTGCTCGATTTCGCCCGCAGCTATTGTGATACCCAGGGTGAATGATATACAGAGGTTGAACCGGTGAGTCGGATGTCGGGGCGAGGTCGTGATGGCGAGCGGCGATTGGCCAGACTCTATCGTTCCCTGACGCCGGAGGATCAAAGTGCGCTGCAGGCCTTCGCCGAGTTTTTGGTTGCGCGACGTGCCGCGCAACCGCAGGAAACGCAGGGTCCGCTGGAGCCGGACCTCATTCCACGTCCGCCCAAGGAGAGCGTGGTCGGTGCGATCAAGCGACTCTCGAGCAGTTATTTCATGCTCGATCGCGGTGCGATGCTGAACGATACCTCTTCATTGATGGGCGCGCACGTATTGCAGGGGCGACCGGCAAGCGAGGTTATCGACGACCTGGAGGCTCTCTTTGTCCGACAATACGCCAGGTACCGGGAAGAACAAGAACCGCAAGACGTTTGATTCTTTGCCTCATGCAGGTACTTACAAATTGGTTCCGCCGCTACTTCTCCGATCCGCAGATCGTCTTCCTGTCGGTCTTCCTGCTGATCGGATTCGCTGTGGTGCTTACTATGGGGAACATGCTGGGCCCGGTGCTGGCCAGCATCGTCATCGCCTATCTCCTGGAGGGACTAGTCTCCTTTCTGTCGCGCCATGGATGGCCCCGTCTCGCGGGCGTTCTCGTCGTCTATGGCTGTTTCATCGTTTTCGTCGGTCTGGTTTTGTTCGGTGTCATGCCGCTGGTGTCTCGTCAGGTGACGGATCTGGTACAGCAGCTACCCGTCATGATCTCAGAGGGGCAAAAGGCGGTAATGGGGCTTCCGGCACGCTACCCCGACATTGTCTCCACCGAGCAGATTCAGGAAATAATCGGTAATGTTCGTGCCGAGATCGCCAATTTCGGTCAGCAGGTGCTCTCCTGGTCCCTAGCCTCGGTTGTGGGCGTAATCACCTTGCTTGTCTACGTTATTTTGGTGCCGCTGCTGGTGTTTTTTTTCCTCAAGGATCAGGATCTGATCATCGCGTGGTTCATGCGCTACCTGCCCAAGCACCGTAGGATAGCCGGAACCGTATGGCGGGACGTCGATCGTCAGATATCGAACTATGTGCGTGGCAAGTTCTGGGAGATTCTTCTAGTTTGGTCAGTTAGTTACGCGACATTTCACGCCTTCGAGCTCAACTATGCCATGTTGCTGAGCATGTTGGTTGGGCTGTCGGTGGTCATACCTTACATCGGGGCCTCTGTGGTGACGGTACCCGTACTGCTTATCGCCTGGTTCCAGTGGGGATGGACCTCCCAGTTCGCCTGGCTGGCAGGGGCTTACTTCCTTATTCAGGCCCTGGACGGAAATGTCCTGGTGCCCCTGCTGTTTTCCGAAGTCGTCAATCTTCATCCGGTAGCAATCATCGTAGCCATACTCGTGTTTGGGGGTCTATGGGGTTTTTGGGGTGTGTTTTTTGCTATTCCGCTTGCGACATTGGTGCAGGCAATCCTCAGCGCATGGCCGCGTCACGACCCGACGCCGCCGCCGGATTCGGAGGCGGCTTCCGCATCTGCACCGAATTGAGCCTCGGAGAGCGTTTCCCCGGCGAATGAACGGGGAGATGTGCGATACCCTGGTATCAACGCGCGTCGCGTATCACCTTGATTGCTCCCCTGCGTCGTCCCAATCCCAATCCGAATAGATGGTCTTGCCACCAACAATTGGATCAGGCTCTATGGGATCCGGAGATTCAATGTCGTTCGGGGATCTTTAAACTAATTCGATGCGTTCGTTTACCCTGTCCCGATTCCTTTTTTGGTTCGCAATCTTTCTCCTGGTTGCGCTGGCGTTGCGACCCTGGGTAGAGAACCTTTTGATCGACTATCGCGCGGAGCCGCGCGAGATCACACCGCGGGGAGATCTCGCGGCGGATGAGCAGACGACAATTGCGGTTTTCGAGGCAACCAACGCGTCGGTCGTCTACATCACCACCACGCGCCGCGTACTCGACCTGTGGACGCGTAACGTCACCGAGGTACCGCGGGGGACCGGCTCGGGATTCATCTGGGACCAACAAGGTCATCTGGTGACCAACTACCACGTGATCGAAGGGGTGCAGTCCGCGCACGTGCGTTTGTGGGACCAGCGCAGCTACGACGCGGTAATGGTGGGCGCCAGTCCTGATCACGATTTGGCAGTGCTGCGCATCAACGTGCCGATTTCCCGGCCTAGACCGGTGCCTATCGGTACCAGCTACGATCTTCGTGTAGGGCAAAAAGTGTTCGCAATTGGAAATCCGTTCGGCCTGGATTACACCTTGACGACCGGCGTCATATCGGCCTTGGACCGCTCAATCCAATCCGAGGACGGACGCGTCGTCGAGCACCTGATCCAAACAGACGCGGCCATCAATCCCGGCAACTCCGGTGGGCCGCTGATAGATAGCGCCGGACGCCTCATCGGCATCAATACGGCAATCTATAGTCCCTCTGGCGCTTTCGCCGGAATCGGTTTCGCAGTCCCTGTCGACACGGTCAACCGCGTCGTACCGCACCTGATCGAGCACGGTCGATACATCCGGCCGACGTTGGGCATCACAGCAGACGACGACATAAGCGGGCGTCTGCTCGATGAGATGGGCATCGTCGGGGTACTGGTGTTGCGGGTTCAGACGGGTTCCTCTGCCCACAGAGCAGGTGTGCGTGGGACTCGTGTGACCGCGGATGGTGGCGTCATAGTCGGGGACGTGATACTGGCTGTCGATGGTCACTCCGTGGCCGCTGTCGGGGAGCTGATCGATCGCTTGGAGCAATACAACATCGGCGATCGGGTGGAGCTCACCATTTATCGTGATGGAAACAGGAAGAAAGTCGAGGCTGTTCTGGGCGCCATCGGGTCCCCGTCGACCGGGGCTTTGGACCCGCCTGGGACCAATCCTGAGCTTCCTTTAACCAGTCGCAACCACGAAAACCGCAGGTTGGCCCATAATAGAACTAGGCAGAGTCGACAAACGCAAGGGGGCGATAACCATGAAGGCCGTGATGCTCATTACCGGAAGCGGACCCATATTGGTCCTTTCCTCTCACGAAAAACCGGATGACGACGTCTTTCTCGCCAAGCTCAAGGCCAAAGGGATAGAAAAGTTCCTGGCCTACGAGTTGCCGTTGGATGAGGTGAAGGAACGTTACGGTGGTCACTTCCAGACGGTCGTCAACGATCTGCACGAGACGGACGACTTACGGGTGCTGGACGTGAACGGCCACCGGGTCTTCGACCTGTTCAAGCTCGATGGACTCGGCGCGCCATTTGTCCACGAGTCGGATTAGGCGATTCGCGAAAAAATAAACGCCCGACCACGCGGGATTCTTGTTCGCATGAGAGGCGCGCCGGCAGATACAGAGCAGGGCTAGATAGCTGCCGGCGCGGCGCGTAAGAAGCGATCAAAACGAGCGGGGCTCGGGGCGTGGAGATCGAATTAATCAAGCCCACACATGCCGGATGGGCAACAGGCCCCCGTACTGCAGGCCGGGGCCGTGCCGCTGCCGAGATTCGAGCTGGAGATGACATTGCCCCCCGTCGCTAAACGGTGGACAGGGGCGTCCGCTGGTGTGTCGGCCGGTTCGATGCCAGCGCGTTCGCAAAGCTCACCCCAGGTGGATAGGCTCTCGTTCATGCGGTGGCTGACCTCCAACACTTGGCCGTTGGTGTCACAGCGGTAATCGTAAGTGGGCATATTGGCTCTCCTGAAATATAAAGGTTCTCTAATACTCGATATTATATAACGCCAAACGGTCAATTTTCAGCCGCCGGACATGATCGACATCGTTGCCGGTTGTCGAAACGATCCATGGTGGACCTCCCGGCCCTTCCTCCATGAAGGGAGTTCGCCGAACCGCGTTGGTCCACTGGACCAAAGGTTTCGGCTCACCCTCCAGTTACGTTCATGTGACGGACCAGAACAGAGTCGGCTCTTAGGTCGAACTCATGGCCTTCGGGCTTTATCTGCATGGCATCGCGGATTGCTTGGTCCAGTTTCACTTGATCTCCAGGGTGCTCGCGCAGGATTCGGCGCAGATCCAGGGAGTGCTCCTGCCCGAGGCACAGCAACAGCCGTCCCTCGGCAGTGACTCGCACTCGATTGCAGTCAGCGCAGAACGTATGGCTGTGGGGGGAAATGAATCCCACCCGCGTCTCGGTCCCGGGAATTCGGAAATAGCGTGCAGGCCCACCGGTCGTCTCGGTAGTGGGCACCAGCTCGAATCGCGATTGGATGTCGGTACGGATGCAATCGCTCGAATAGAACGACTCGGCTCTGTCATGCTCCGCGATTTGCCCTACGGGCATCTCTTCGATGAAGCTGATGTTGATCCCCTTGTCTACCGCCAACTGCACAAGGTCGAGGATTTCATCGTGATTTCTGTGCTTGAGGATGACGGCGTTGAGCTTTATTCGTTCGAATCGCGCGGCGACGGCAGCATCGATGCCGCGAAGTACACGGCCAAGATTCCCCTTGCGGGTTATGTGCCGGAAACGCTCAGGTTGCAGGCTGTCCAGGCTGATATTGATGCGCTTAACGCCTGCCGCTCGGATTTGCTGGGCCATCTCCTCGAGCTGGGAGCCGTTGGTGGTGATTACCAGCTCACCGAGTCCAGGCAGGGATGCGATCGAGCGCATGAGCGGCAGAATGTTACGGCGTACCAGGGGCTCTCCTCCGGTAAGGCGAATCTTGCGGACTCCGAGGTCCACAAAAGTCTGGGCGACCTGGGCTACTTCGGCGAGGCTCAGTATCTGGTCGCCGGGGAAGAAGCGCTGGTTTGGCTCCATACAATAGACGCAACGGAAATCGCAACGATCCGTGACGGAGATACGAAGATAGTTAATCCGTCTGCCGAAGCGGTCGACAAGGGCTTCCGGCGCAGGTTTGGTCGTCTCGGCGCCCATCGGGCATGGCTCCCCTTCTTGGATTGTCACTTTGCGTTAATAGCAGATTAGGGCCCTTGTTCCAAGCAATTGGATCAAGAGATCACATCCTTGAACGGGGATGCGGGCAACCTGAATGCGCCGCGGTCCATCAGATGGAGATGGGTCTCGGCGTGCATTCCCGGCAGATGAACGAGCTGAGCCGCTGTCAGGCCTTCGATTCGCCGGGGATCATTGCACGCGAGGACGAGCCGATGGCTGAGATTTTTCTCGGTCACAGCCGCTCGGAAGCAAAATCCGCCAAACGCGAACGCTCGCCTCGAACCAGGGTAATGTGCCCGCCGTGCTTCCAGTCCTTGAAGCGATCGACGACGTACGTGAGTCCGGAGGTGGTCTCCGTGAGGTAGGGCGTGTCGATCTGCGAGATGTTACCGAGGCAGACGATTTTCGTACCGGGACCCGCCCGGGTGATGAGCGTCTTCATCTGCTTGGCCGTGAGATTCTGGGCCTCGTCCAGGATGATGTACTTGCGCAGGAAGGTGCGTCCGCGCATGAAGTTGAGGGAGGAGATGCGGATACGGTTGCGCAACAGATCGTTGGTTGCCGCCCGGCCCCACTCCCCGCCCTCGGTTTGGGTAAGAACCTCCAGGTTGTCCATCAGAGCGCCCATCCAGGGGGTCATCTTCTCCTCCTCGGTTCCCGGCAGGAAGCCGATATCCTCCCCGACGGGCACTGTCACCCGGGTCATGATGATTTCACGGTAGATGTTGCGGTCCAGCACTTGCGACAGACCCGCGGCCAGGGCTAGCAGGGTCTTGCCGGTTCCTGCGGCTCCAAGAAGGGTGACGAAGTCCAGCGTCGGGTCCATGAGCATATTGAGCGCGAAGTTCTGCTCCCGATTGCGCGCCGTAATGCCCCAGACGTTGTGCCGGGGCGAGCGAAAATCCTCAGCCAATTCGATGATCGCCTCTTCGGGCAAGCTCTTCTCGCGAACGACGGCCTCGAAGCCCTCGTCACCTCCCCAACAGAGGCATTGGCTCGGGTACCAGTCAGTGACGTCCGGCCCGTTTATTTTGTAGAAGGTGCGGCCTTCTTCATTCCAGGACTCTACCGCTTTGTCGTGGTAGCTCCAGAAGCCCTCCGGTAGCTCCTGCTGGCCCGTGTACAGAAGGGATACATCGTCCAGTACCTGGTCGTTGGAGTAGTCCTCCGCTGCAATCCCGAGAACGGCAGCCTTGATGCGTAGGTTGATGTCCTTGGAGACGATGATGACAGTGCGATCCTGACGGTTTCTCTGAAGGGCCTGGGCAGTACCCAGAATGTTGTTGTCCGGGTTGCTGCCCGGTAGCGATTTCGGGAGGTCGAGGTCAATTGGCGTCGTTTGGAAGAACAGGTGGCCATTTGCTTGGATAACGTGGGCCCCGCTGTTCTCCGTGAAAGGTGTTATGGGTAGTCCGGCATCGATCTCGTCCTTATCGGCGCCGCTCATGAGTTGGTCGAGAAAGCGGCTGGCCTGTCGGACGTTTCGTGCGACCTCCGACATCCCCTTTTTGCCCTTGTCGAGCTCCTCGAGCACCGCCATTGGCAGAAAAATGTCATGTTCGTGGAAGCGGAATATAGATGTGGGGTCGTGCATAAGCACGTTGGTATCCAAGACGAAGAGACAGGGCTTGTCGGTATTGCGTTTGATCATCAGGGCGCGGCTCTCCTCCGACCCGTTTTTCCGGGGTGCCAATTGGCGCTGAGGGTATCAGGACCGAGAAACAGTTGGCCGTCCGAGTTATTCTTCCATTGCCGGATGGCTCCGAGTGGTCATCGTCTGGGAGACGCTGTGCTCACGTACTCAGCTCCTGTGCAGCCGCGAGGACCTCGTCTACATGACCCTTGACCTTGACCTTTCGCCACTCTCGGCGCAGTACGCCATCTTTGTCGATCAGGAAGGTGCTGCGTTCGATGCCCAAAGACTCCCGGCCGTACATCTTCTTGAGCTTGATGACGTCAAACACCCCGCAAAGGATCTCGTCCTTGTCGGAGACCAGATCGAAGGGGAAGGAATGCTTGGCTTTGAAATTCTCCTGGGCTTTTA
This sequence comes from Chromatiaceae bacterium, assembly GCA_022340195.1. Taxonomy (GTDB): domain Bacteria; phylum Pseudomonadota; class Gammaproteobacteria; order Chromatiales; family Chromatiaceae; genus Thiosymbion. Next base: position 40,687 of record JAJDOL010000109.1, on the reverse strand, counting down.
GTCCGTCGCGGGATGCACCCAGAATTTTCGTGGACGCCGCCTCGAAGGCGGCAGCGGCGTCTCGAAAATCCTGTCCCTCGGTCGTGCAACCGGGCGTGCTTGCCTTCGGATAGAAAAAAAGTACCAGGTTGCTGCCACGAAAATCTGACAACTTCAGGGTCTTATCATTGGTAGTCGTGAGCTCGAGATCGGGCACCGGGTCGCCGATGGGTGGGCTCATTGGATATCAGCTCCCAAATTCTGCTGTCAAAATCTATCCCTTCAGCGGTTCGAGTACCGCGTCCAGATTCAGTCCGTCACAGTAATCCATAAACTCCTCACGCAGTCCTGCGATATGCAGGTCCGCTGGAATTCCGACGGTCATGTGCACGGCGAACATGGAGGTTCCGGTATGGGCGGCGGCATAGGTGCTGGTGTTCATGTCTTCGATATTGATGTTGCGCTCTGCGAAAAACCCGGCCAGGTTGTTGACGATTCCTGGGTGGTCCATGGAAATCACGTCCACCGCATAGGGCAAGAGATTGGCTCCGGCGCTTCGCTCCCCTGTGCGTTTGGATAGGATGTTCATCCCTAGCTGCCGTTCAATCTCCGGCAGGGCGTTCTCGACCTTCGCCAAGGTGTTCCACTTGCCCTCTACCAGAAGAATGGCCGCGAACTCTCCTCCGAGAACAGTCATACGGCTGTCCTCGATGTTGCATCCGTGCTCGAGGATGGCCTTGGAAAGGGCGTTGACGATGCCCGGGTGATCCTCGCCGAGGGCAGAGATTACGAGGTATGTCTTCTGCGTGGCCATGGTTTTGAGATGCAACGGGTCCTGTGAGCGGCTGAGTTGGGCTGAGTTTAGCATGGGCTCCCGCACCCCTCGAAGCCCGTGAAGCTTTTCTTGAATAAATCCATAACGGCAAGATAATATGCAAAATTTTCGAACGTTGGAGGCACGCCCATATGTTTCGCGGCAGTATCGTTGCCCTGATAACGCCCATGCACGAAGACGGGCGGATCGACGAGGACTCTTTGAGTCGGCTGGTCGATTTCCACGTGGAGGCCGGCACCTCGGCAATCGTTGCCGTCGGCACCACGGGGGAGTCTGCAACGCTGGACGAAGAGGAGCATTGTGCCCTCCTTCGCCGCTTCGTGGCACTCGCCGCCGGGCGAATCCCGGTGATCGCTGGAACGGGCGCGAACTCCACGACCGAGGCCATCAACCTGACAGGTTGCGCAAAGCTGGCCGGGGCGGACGCTGCCTTGTTGGTAACGCCTTATTACAACAAGCCGACGCAGGAAGGGCTTTACCTGCATCACAAGGCCGTCGCCGAGGCCGTGGACATCCCGCAGATCCTGTACAATGTACCTGGCCGGACCGCTTGCGACATGTTGCCTGAGACTGCCGCACGTTTATCTCGGATCCGGAACATCGTGGGCATCAAAGAGGCCACCGGAGATCTGAATCGGCTTGTCCGCCTGAAGTCGCTGTGTGCGGAGGAATTCGACCTGCTCAGTGGCGACGATGCCACTGCCTGCGAATTCATCCTACAGGGCGGTCACGGTGATATATCGGTGACGGCGAATGTCGCACCCCGGCTAATGCAACAGATGTGTGCCGCGGCACTCTGCGGTCGGCGCGAAGAAGCGCTCGCGGTTAACGAGCGCCTCGATATCCTGCACCGCAATCTGTTCGTCCAGTCCAATCCGATACCCGTGAAATGGGCGATGGCGGAGATGGGCTTGTCACCGCGGGGGATCAGGCTTCCGCTCACCTGGTTAACCGAGGACGCGCAACCAGTCGTGCGTGCCGCGCTAGAGCAGGTGGGCGTCATCTAAATGCCATGCCTTCGGCGAGTCCAGCTGAGGCGTTTTCTGCCAAATGACATACCAATCTGCAGGTCTTTTCGTCCGTCTTCCGCGTTGTGCCGGCCGCCACATAGCCCGCTATGCGGTGGCTGCTACGCCTTGAATACGAACGAAAATCCGGCGCACCCTGGTCTATCATTCTCCAGCAATCGCCTGGCAGGCCGCCCGACAACGTACGAGCGATCCCTATGCAGAATGCCATAGTCCCTGCAATCCTTGTCACGAGTATCCTGCTGCTGCCCGCATGCGGCAGTACACCGAATCTCGACGACTACCTGCCCGATCAGCGTCTTCAATATAAGAAGCAACGCGAGGCATCGGACAACCTGGAGATACCGCCGGATCTGACTGCCGGAAGCTTCGACGATGCCATGGATGTTCCACCACTCGGCGGAACCACCACTTATTCGGAGTATGTGGGTGAGCGCTCGAAACGCCAACGTATCGCGGGCAGTAACGAAGTCCTGCCGGAGGTAAAAAACGTCAAGCTGCGCCGCGAAGGCAACAATCGTTGGCTCGAGATCGATGCATCTCCCCAGGAGGTATGGCCGAAGGTCGTGGGCTTTTGGCGCTCCCAGGGTATTCTGCTGGTGGAAGAGGACCCGACTACCGGTATCATGAAGACAGATTGGCTCGAGAATCGGGCCGAGATACGTCAGGACTTCGTTACCAATATGCTGCGTAAGGTCGCGGAAGGCCTCTATGCCACATCCTTGCGTGATCAGTATCGCGTCCGTATAGAGCCGGGCCTGGATGCAGGGACGACCGACCTCTACCTGACGCATCGAGCGATGGAGGAGCGATTCCGCAGTAATGCTGCCGGTGAAGACTCTTCTACCGTTTGGGAGCCTGCCCCTGCGGATCCGGCCAAGGAGGCGGCGATGCTGCGCCGTCTCTTGGTCTATCTCGGTGTCCCGGAACAACAGGCCGGCGGATTGGCCGCGCAACAACAGCAGGCCGCGGATAGGACCAAATCGCAGCTTACAACGGGTCCAGGTGGCGAAAGCACGCTGATCATCTCAGATGAGTACCGGCGTGCCTGGCGCTTGACCGGCGTGGCCCTGGATCGCATCGGTTTCGCGGTGGAGGACAGAGACCGTACCCAGGGAATCTACTATGTCCGTTACGACGATCCGTCAAAGGGTGAAAAGAAGAAGGGCTGGGGTTCGAAGCTCGCGTTCTGGCGCGACGATGACGAGAAAAGTGTCGCCCAATACCAGGTCAAGCTCAGCGGTGACGGTACCCAGACGCGTGTCGTGGTGCGCGATCAGGTGGGCCGACCGGCGTCCTCTGCAACCGCGGAGCGTATCTTGCGGTTGTTGAACGAGCAAATCCGCTGAGTTTCGCTGCCGTAGGATTAGGCGGTCTCGCGGATGGTGCGTGGTCAATGAGCCGTCGGACGCTGCGCCTTCTTCGCTCACGCTGCAAATGGCGGGACTCTTCCGGCGTCGCGGCGCCTTGAGCCGATGCGATTCCTCTCCCTGGGTAGCGGCAGCAAGGGCAACGCGACGCTTATAGAAGCAGGTGGAACCCGGCTGCTGGTAGACTGCGGTTTCGGGGCGCGAGAGGCGGAACGGCGTTTGCGGAATGTAGGCGTCTCGGCAAAGGATTTGGACGCCATCCTGGTTACCCACGAGCATGGAGATCACGTACGCGGGGTTGGGACATTGGCGCAGCGCTACGGCATCGAGGTCTGGAGCACGCCCGGTACTTGGCGCCAAGCTGGAGGCGGCGTAGTACCTGCGTTGCACCTGTTCTCGGCACACCAGCGAGGCTTTCGCGTCGGCGATCTCAGCGTATCTCCTTTTCCGGTGCCCCACGATGCGCGGGAGCCTTGCCAGTTCGTCTTCGAATCCGCCGGCGTACGTCTGGGCATGTTGACGGACACGGGCCACGTCACAACGCACGCCCGGGACCTGCTTCGAGAGTGCGACGCCTTGATGCTCGAGTGTAACCACGACACCGACATGCTGCGTGCCGGTCCCTATCCGCCCTCGTTGCAGGCGCGGGTGGGTGGTAGCTACGGTCACCTCAGCAACCGGCAGGCGGCCGAGCTACTGGATCGCCTGTCCTTGAAGGGATTGCGCCACCTGTTGATCGCCCATGTCAGCGAAAAGAACAACCATCCTCGTCGCGTGCGCGAGACCCTGCTCCAGGTGTCCTCCGACCTGGACCTCCGACTGCGGGTGGCGGGTCAGGATGTTCCCGGACCCTGGTTGGCGCTCTAGGCGCATCGCGTCAATTCCGTTCTGATCTTCAATGCCGTCGCGCAGGAGCGGCTATAATCGGCAAAGAGTCAAGCAGCGGCTGCCGGAGCCCTGTCGCCGGGAGTCGATCAGAGAGCGGGCTTGTGCCCGGTCGTTTTCAGAGGAGATCCCTTTCCCATGCAAGTTCAAGAAGTTATGAACCGCTCCATACGTTCGGTCAGCGCAGATGCCAAGGTCATGGAGGTCGCCTCCGTGATGTGTCTTTACCGGATTCCCGGTATCCCGGTGGTTGAGGACGATGGAAAGCTCGTAGGCATCATTTCGGAGAAGGATGTATTGCACTGCCTGTTTCCGACGCTCGAGAATCTGATGGAGGAAGGCATGGGTAATGTGGACCTGGACGCGCAGATGGCCAAGTACAAGGACGTGCTGGACCTCTCGGTCAGCGACCTGATGACACGCAATCCCATCACGGTGGCTCCGGACGCCCACGTACTTCGAGCGGCGTCCGTCATGGTGCGCAACCGCTTCCGTCGCATACCGGTGGCGCACAACGGAACCCTAGTGGGCATGTTGAGCCTCGGCGATCTGCACAAGGCTATCTTTCACCTGAATGTCGCGACCAGGACTTTCAACAAAGGCTGACGGATCGCAGGGGACGAATCGCGGATTCGTCGGGACTTGCGTGGTGAGCCCTAAAATGGGACGGGGGTTGCACAGTTGCAGGGCTTCGGACTAACCTGCCGTGCCGAAAGATAACAAAATTGCGGCCGTACGGTGGATTTCGCCGAGTGCGGCTCCCGGTAGCTGGAGGTGGTGATGAGAACGAGGAGATTGGTCTGCTCGGTCGCGCTTGTCCTAGGTGGGATTGCGGCTGGTTCCCTGTCCGCTGCAACCCCCACGGAGATCGCGCAGGCAGAGTACGACGAGATCATAGCCCTGGAGCCCAACCTGGACAACGGACGAGAAGCCTATTTGATCTGCACCGTCTGTCATGGCCCCGAGGGTTGGGGAACCTCGGATGGAAATTACCCCCAGATCGCGGGCCAGCAGCGTACCGTTATCATAAAGCAATTGGCGGACATTCGGGCGCGCAACCGGGACAATCCACTCATGTATCCCTTTTCCATGCCCAAGACCTTGGGCGGTCCACAGCAGGTCGCCGACGTGGCCGCGTATGTTGCCGAGCTTCCTATGACGCCCAGAAACGGTGTCGGACCCGGGAACGATTTGGAGCTTGGCAAGCAACTCTACGAGGAAAACTGCGTTAAGTGCCATGGCAAGAACGGCGAGGGCAAACCGAAAGAGCATATTCCGGCCGTTGGCGGGCAGCATTTCAATTATTTGGCGCGCCAGTTTCACCTGATTCGCACCAATAGGCGACAGAATGCGGATGCGAAGATGGTAAAGCAGATCGAGGGCTTCTCTCCGCGTGAGGAATCGGCGGTGCTCGATTTCACTTCCCGCCTGCGCCCCCCGGCGGAAAAGCTGGCTGAGGAAGGTTGGACCAACCCGGACTTTCCAGGCTTTGTACGCCGGCCGACAGTGGAAGGGCCGCCTCTGCCTGAAATAGCTCCTATGCCCGAACCACCGCCGATGCCAGCTATGCCGCGGCGTTCGCGGATGCCCGAGCCTCCGCCGATGCCCACAATGCCGGAACCCCCACCTCTGCCTGTCATGCCTGCGCCGATGCAATGAGCTCGGCTGGATACTGACATCAATCAACAGAAACCGGGCCGACGGCCCCGTTATTTTCTGGTCTTTCATCGAGCGATTCGATTGGCCCAGGGCGGATTGACGAAAAAAAGTTACCGAGATTGCGCAGGATTTTCGTCTGTCTGCAAGGCACGCAAAGGGGCGCATAGCCAGCTATGTAACCCTTTGCGCAACACAGCAGGTGGGCGAAAAAAAGACAAGTCCCAGACAGCAGCATGTACATAGCAACAGTTTCCGAGCCGCATGGTAGATGCCGCTCATGTTGTACCCCTGTTTTTGTATGCCGGCCTCTTACTCTTCGCGCAACGCCGTGGCAGGGTCGCTACGCATCACCTTGAGCGCGGGATAAAGCCCTGCGATCAGCGCGGCGATCCAGCCCAGCCCCAACCCCAGGAGCAGCGCCGATTCGGGTACCACCATGTCCATTGTCCAGCCGAAGGAGCGCAGGTTGATAACCTGGATCAGGAGGCCGCCGGTGATCCACCCCAGCGGAATGGCCAGAAGCCCGGCCGCTAGGCCTAGCGTGGATGTCTGGAGTAGGATCAAACCCAGGAGCTGGCCGCGGGTGACGCCGGTAGCACGCAGAATGGCATGCTCGCGGGCACGTTCGAGCTGCAACGCCATGAGCGCGCTTAGAACCCCGACGAAGGCGACGCCGATCGCGAGCATGCGCAGCACCTGCGTGATGACGAATGTGCGGTCGAATATCTCCAGCGATTGCTCCCGTATGCTGCGGTTGGCGCGAACCTGTATTGCCTCCCCGTACCCGCTTGTCAGAGCCTGCAGTTTCTCGAGTGCGGAATCCAGGTCCGTATCCGGGGTGAGCACGACCCCGATCGTCGAGTAGCCAGGGTCGTTCCAGAGCTCGGCATAGCGCCACCGGGGAAGAACCAGCATGCCGCTGTCCGAGCCATAGTCCTTGAAGATGCCGCCAATCTCGAGCTCTTGCCAGCCCTTGGTGGTGAAGACGCGCACCCGATCGCCGACCTCCTTCTGGTTGTGGTAGGCGTAGGGCTCGGAGATCAGTACCAGCTCACCAGCCTCGAATCCTTGCCACAGGTCCGCTGTCTTTTCGCTGAACCTGAAGCCCCGATGGCTTCGGTTGGAGGATTCCAGTGCCAATAGCGAGGCAGGACCCGCTTGGGTGTCGACCCGTCGGCTTCGGCCCTTGCTGATGCCGGCGACACCGGGAATTGCCAGAATGTCCCTGTCGATCCCGGAGGGCAGGTCGCTGCCGCTCTTTCCAGGTGAGGTCGCGGGGGCGGTGACGTAGATGTCGCTCGAGAGGGTGTGATCCAACCAGGCGGCAAGGCTTCCGCGGAAGCTGTCGATCATGATGCTTACCCCCACGGTTGCGGATACCGCCACAGTCAGGGCCGCAACGGCGACGCCGGTGCGGGTAATTGAAGCGGAGATGCCGCGCGCGGCTAGTCGCCCCTGGGAGCCCGCGAGACCGCTCAGAAGAGGTGCCATCAGGGCGCCGAAACCCCTCAGCACCAGTGGGATACAGAGGCTGAATCCTACTACGACAAAAAAGAGGGTGATGAATCCGACGCCGAGGGAATGAGTGGGAAACTTCAGCAGGCCGAGACCGGCGGCTATGAGACTGATCCCGGCCAGGGCGAGCCAGGGAAGCAGCCGCTGTCCCTTTTCCTCCACCAAACTATGGCGCAATACGTCCTGCGGCTGGGCGGCGGCCGCCTCTGCCGCCGGACCCAAAGCGGCGACCAGGGTTACCGAGACCCCGAGCCCAGCCCCTCTGATGAGTGACCAGGGCGAGACAAACAGCTTGCTCACGGTCAAGGTGAAATAGAGATCGTTGATGGTGCGGGTCACCAGTTGTACCAGCCCCCATCCGACGAAGACCCCGGCCGAGACACCGATCAAGGCGCCAATCAGACCGAATGCCAGAGCCTCGCCGAGCACCAGCACGAAGAGCTGTGTGCGAGTCACACCCAGGGCACGGTAGGTGCCGAGCAAGGGGCGGCGGCGCAGCACTGCGAAGGTCATGGTGTTGTAGACGATGAACCCGCCGACCAGCACCGCGAGCAGGCTCATGGCGGTCAGGTTGGAATGGAAGGCCCTGGTCATCTGGCTCAGAGCATCGCTTCGGCTTTGCGCCGCAGTCAGGCGCAGTCCGGCGGGCAATCGTGCCGAGATCTCTTGAACCTGGTTGTCGTCGAGGATGAGATCGATCCGGTCGATGGTGCCCAATCGCCCGAGCAGTTCCTGTGCCGTGGCGATGTCCGCGATTGCAAGACCTTGCAGTGTCGCGTCGCGGTCACCGAGCGTCCCGACCAGCTTTCCCTGCCGTGGCTGCCCGCCGGCCTCCAGCTCCAGCTTCGCGCCCGGTGCGACACCAAGTTCACGAGCGTCCTCGTCGGTCAGCAACAGGGCGCCTGGGAGCGTCAGGAAATCGGGAAAGGCGCCTGCGTCGATTTCCGTTTGGCCCCGGCGCAAGGCCTCGGACGCGAAAATGTCGATGCCGAGGAGGGCAAAGGTGCGCCCCCCGATGCGCACGGTTCCCTCGACGACCGGAGCGGCGGGGCGTAGCCCCAGATCCAGTCGCAGCCGAACATAATGGGAATCGGCAATGCTCCCCGAGGCGCTCTCGATTTGGTGCGTGGCCTTTCCGGCCACGCGCTCGACCGAAAGCCTGAATGCCGTGCGTGCGCTCTCGTTGGCCACATCTACGGCGACGACGACGGCCACGCCGAGGGCGATTCCGATCACCGACAGCCAGGACTGCCAGGGGTGTTTGATGAGGTAGCGCAGGCTTGAGCGCAGGAGGATCGGCATCACCAGGAAAGCTGCGCGGCGTCCTCGGTTATTCGGCCCCCGTCGATCGAAAGGACCCGATTTGCGATGCGTGAGACAGCCAGGCTGTGGGTCACGAGGATCAGGGTTTGACCCTGCTCGCGGAACAGCTCCGTGAGCAGCTCCAGTATCTGCTCGCCCGTGGCGGCGTCCAGGTTACCGGTTGGCTCGTCCGCCAGCACGATCGCGGGCTGGTGTACCAAGGCGCGGGCGATGGCTACCCGCTGCTGCTCTCCGCCCGACAGCTGGTCGGGGAAGGCCGTCGCACGATCCGCCAGGTCTACCCGCGTCAGCAGCTCGGAGACGCGTGCTCGAGCACGCACGTCGTCGACGCCGTTCAGCTCCAGCGGCAGCGCGAGGTTCTCGGCTACCCTCAGCGTAGGCACCAGGTTGAAAAACTGGTAGATGAAACCGATGTGGCGGCGCCGAAACAGGGTGAGAGCGGGCTCGTTCAGGTGCGACACCGGCTCGCCGAGAATCCGTACCTCGCCGCGGTCCGGTCGATCGATGCCCGCTAGCAGATTCAGCAGGGTCGACTTGCCCGAGCCGCTGCGTCCGAGTAGGGCCAGGCACTCGCCGCGGGCGACATCGAGCTCCAGGTCCTGGAGCACCGCATGCTCGGTCCGACCGTCGTGATAGGACTTGGCCAGTCCCCGGACCGCGAGCACCGGTTTTCCGCGCCGTTGCGAGCTGGCGTCTGAAACCGCCATCGCGATGACGCGCTCAGTCGAGCCAGCGAACCAAATAGTAGATGCGCTGCCCCTCGGAGGATTTGGAAGGGCCGTAGACCAGCGCGGGATGGAGGTCCCGCTCCGGCTCTGCTCCAGCTCGGGCCTCCTGCTCGCCCGCAACCGGGGTGACGCAGGCCTCCGGATAACGGGCTCGGTTCCTGCGCGGGGTCTTGATCAGGGCGAAACGCTCGTCGAGGGACTTGGACTCGGGATCGATGAGAATTTGTGGCATGCGCGAAGCTCGCTATTGCATCGTATTCCCCAAATAGTGCTGGCGCGGCGCGCTCAGATCAACCAAGAACGAAATTCTGGTATTCTCTGCGCGCCGATTCCTTTACCGCGAGGACCCCGGATGATCGCCCATCACGCACTGGTGCTGAATCTGCATCAGCCACCGAACAACTTGCAGGATTTGTTGAACGACGGAAACTGGGAGGCCAAGGAGATTCTCTATGCCCTGGACCGGATCCCCCGGAGTCTCTGGGGCTTCGAGGATGTGGCTCGGGTTCATTTGTCCCTGTCCGGGACCCTGTTAGAGACCCTGAACGATCCGGAGTTTCAGCAGCGCGTTTACGGCGTCGTCGACTGTGGCGCCATGCTGTGGCATTTCCAGAATCAGGACCTGTTCGAAATTCTGGGAACGGGATTTTATCACCCGGTATTACCCCTGATCCCGGAGGCGGATCGGCACCTGCACCTGGAACGCTGGCTCGGCATTGCACGCCATGTCTTATGGCGTCCGCGCTTCCAGGGCTTCTGGCCACCGGAGATGGGTTTTTCCATGGAGCTCATTCCATTGCTCAGGTCATTCGGATACCGCTATGTGCTGGTGGACAGCGAGCACGTGGAGCCGATCACGCCCATGAGCTGGCAGGAGCTGCGCTACAGGCCCCATATCGCGCGCCATGGCGAGGAGGAGATTGTCGTCGTTGTTCGCGATCGGGACCTGTCCAATGCCCAGGAGGCCGGAATGGATGTGGGCTGGTTCAACCACGAGGTCGCAGAGCGCACCAAGTGGTGCGATTTCGCGCCGCTGGTGACCACCTGCACAGACGGCGAGAACGGCGGCTGGTTCCGTAACACCACGGAGGGTGCCAACTTCTGGAGTGCCTTTTATCTGCCGCTCCTCGAGCGGGTTCGCGCCGGCCAGTCCGCGGTATCCCCGACATTTATCAGCGACTATCTCAACGTGCACGGCGCTCACGGCGAGGTGCGCGTTCGTACCGGGGCCTGGAACACCGGTTGGCACGATGGGCGCGACTTCATCCAATGGACCGGATCGGAAAGACAGAAGGCGACCCTCGGGGCCGTCGCGGAGCTCAGCACGGCACTTCACCAGGTCGAGCGGAGGGTCTCGGACCAGGGTCTCGGGAACGATGAGGGTCTCCGACGGGATCTGGAGGAGGCTACCTGGCAACTGCTGCGGGCGGAGACCAGCTGCAATTTCTATTGGGGTGAGGCCTGGGTGCCACGCTCCGACATCGATCTCACGGCGTCATGGGAGGCCCTGAACCGGGTAAGCTCCCGTTTAGGCGATTAACGCAGGGGATCGGCAGTGGGTAGCGATACCCATCGACTAAAGCGATAGGCTTGATGGGCTCGGTACCTCGGCCTATCCGGCGGAATTAAACACAGTCCCTTAACAAAGAGAACGAGAATCGTGAATCAACTACCAGAGTATGTCGAAGGAGTTCCGAACGTATCCGGCAACGAGGCCGAGGTGGAACAGGCGATCGCCGCCGGTGCCGATAAGGTCCTGTTCAAGGACCGAGGTGGCGTGGATTTCGGCTCCATCCGCGCCGCTACCGCCATTGCCCTGCACCAGCATCAACCCCTGATTCCCGCCGGGGGTGACGACCTGCGCACGGCCGCCATCATCAGCAATCTGCAGTACATGATGGAGCACCAGGACATCGGGGATAACTACAATGCCCCGGCCTTTGCCTGGTGCTACAAGCGCATGGGCGAGTTCATCCCGCAACTGGTGGGAGAGGGCAAGTCGCCCCGGGTCATGCTGGAGTACTCGGGTACCCTGTTGCACGGATTGCGTCACATGGGCCAGAACGATGTCATCGACGCCCTCAAGACCATCACCTGTAATCCGGACTATTACTGGACCACCGAGTGGCTCGGCATGCCCTGGGGCCATGCGGTCGCTCCCTCCACACCTGTCCAGGATTTCCGTCTCCATGTGCGTGCCTTTCAGCACCACTTCGCCGCGATCTTCGGCTGGGAGGCGCTGGAGCGGGTGCGCGGATTCTCGCCCTCGGAGATGGCTTTGCCCAATCATCCGGATGTCGCCTACGAATACGTCAAGACGCTGAAGGACTGCGGCTACCAGTGGGTCCTGGTCCAGGAGCACACGGTGGAGCAGCCCGAGAACGGCTGGCACCCCGAGCGCCCGCATTTGCCCCACCGGCTGGTCTGCACCAGCTCTCGGGGAGAGACGGCGAGCATCATCGCCATCGTCAAGACCCAGGGCTCGGATACCAAGTTGGTCGCGCAGATGCAGCCCTGGTACGAGGCCCAGGGGTTGAATCGGCTCGAGCTGGCGGGCAAGTCCGTACCGCCCCTTGTCACCCAGATCGCCGACGGGGAGAACGGCGGCGTCATGATGAACGAGTTCCCGGGGAAGTTCATGGAAGCATCGCGGGACGCCAGCGGCTCCGACGTGCCCCTGATGAATGGGAGCGAGTACTTGGAGCACCTGTTCGCCGCGGGGATCAAGGAATCCGATCTGCCGCAGATCCAGCCCCTGTTCCACAAAAAGATTTGGGAGCAGATGAGCCCAGGCGACGGTCCGGAGCGGCTGGAAAAGGTGATCGAAGAGATCAAGCAGTCCGATCACCGCTTCCATATGGAGGGCGGCAGCTGGACCAACGACCTATCCTGGGTGCGCGGCTATGAAAACCTGCTGGGCCCCATGGAGGAGGTCAGCGCCCTGTTCAACGAGAAAGTGCTGGTGCCCGGCGTGCCCACGAACGAGCATCGCTATCGCAACGCCCTTTACCACCTGATGAGCTCGCAGACAAGCTGCTACCGCTACTGGGGTCAGGGTTTGTGGACCGACTATGGGCGAGAGCTTTGTCGGCGAACGTCCGACATTCTGAACAGCGATTTCGGTTGATGGCGGTGCTTCGAGCTCAGTCGGATTTTATTAGGTAGGCTGGGTTGAGGAACGAAACCCAGCGCAGTCGACTCCGCAATCCCTCGACTGCTGGGTTTCGCAAGCCCAACCCAGCCTTCTATGAGTTATCTCGATCCCGCACCCGGATGCAGCTCCCCAACCTGTTCCAGCGGCACGAATCGGCGGATCAACCACTTGGTCAACTCCAGCACGGGTACCACGGACAAGGCCAGGCTTACTACCAGCAGCCAATCGTTCAGCGGCACGTCGTAGGTTCCGAATGCCTCCTCCAGTACCGGGACATAGACGATCAGGGCAAGCAACATCAGCTCCCAGAGGATGGCGAGGTTCAGCCACTTGTTCGCAAACGGGCGATAAAGAATCGACTGCCGGTCGGACCTGAAATTGTAGGCCTTGAAAAACTGGATCAGCACCAGCGAGAGAAAGGTGAGGGTCATCGCGTGAGAGAGCTCGCGTCCGCTCTCCAGTGCCCAGGTGAAGAGTCCGATGTTGACCGCGGTCGACCAGAGACCGCCGACCAGCATGAGGGTTACCACGGGGCGGGTGAAGATACCGGTTTTGGGATCCCGGGGCGGTCGGTCCATCAGGTCATTTTCCGGGGGGTCGAAGGACAAGGCCAGGGCCGGCAGGCCGTCGGTCGCCAGATTCACATAGAGGATCTGGACCGCGGAGAGCGGTAGGGGAAGGCCTGCCAGGGTGGCGACCGCCATGAGGCCGATCTCGCCGATATTGGATGACAGCAGATACATCAGGTATTTTTTGATGTTGCTGAAGATGCCCCGGCCTTCTTCCACGGCGCCTACGATGGAGGCGAAGTTGTCATCCGTCAGGGTCATGTCCGCCGCCTCGCGGCTCACATCCGTGCCTGTGATGCCCATGGCCACGCCGATGTCGGCCTTCTTCAGGGCCGGGGCGTCGTTGACGCCGTCGCCGGTCATCGCGCAGATGCGGTTCCGCTGCTGCCAGGCGGTTACCACCCGCAGCTTGTGCTCGGGGGAGACCCGGGCATAGACCTCGATCTCCGCCACACTGGCCTCCAGCTCCGCATCGCTCATGGCGTCGAGCTCTCGACCAACCACCACCCGCCCTCCTTGGAGTATGCCCAGCTCCCGAGCGATGGCCTGTGCCGTCTCCGGATGATCTCCTGTGATCATGACGGGCTTGATTCCTGCCTGCTCGCACTTGGCGATCGCGTCTTTGGCCTCGGTACGTGGCGGGTCGATCATCCCCAGTAGACCCAGGAAGATCATACCCTGCTCGGCTGTCTCGATCTCGGCGTCCGGCTTGGAGGCGACCGCGAGAACCCGCAGGGCCTTTTGTGCCATGGTTTGGGCCGCAGCCTCGATACGCGAGCGAACCCCTTGATCCAGGACTGAAGGGTCCCCTGTCCCGGCGTAACGGTCGCAGGCATTCAGGATTACCTCGGCGGCGCCCTTGGCATAGGCCACCGTGCTGCCTTCGGTGCGGTGCAGGGTGGTCATGCGCTTGCGCTCGGAGCTGAATGGGATCTCGCCGATGCGCGGCATGGCGCCCTGCAGGGCCTCCTTGTCCAGGCCGGCCTTGGCGGCGGCCACGATCAATGCCCCCTCCGTGGGGTCACCGTAGAGCTTCCAGATACCTTCTTCCAGCTCCAGGTGGGCGTCGCAGGCCAGGGCGGAGCCGGTCAAAAGCCGTTCCAGGCCCTCGCGCTCCGATTCGCCACCGGCAGGGATCTCGATCTTGCCGGTCGGTTCATAGCCGCTCCCGGTCACGTCGAAGGACCTGCCGTCGATCCAGATCTCGCGCACGGTCATTTCGTCGCGGGTGAGGGTTCCGGTCTTGTCGGAGCAAATAACCGCCGTGCTGCCGAGGGTTTCCACTGTCGGCAGGTGTCTCACCAGGGCGTTGCGCTTGACCATGCGCTGCACGCCGATTGCCAAGGAGATGGTAACCACCGCCGGCAAAGCCTCGGGTACCACAGCCACCGCCAGTGCTACGCCGAAAATGAACATTTCGAGCAAGGGCTCGCCCCGCATCACCCCGAAGGAGGCGATGAGTATCACCACGATTGCCGCTGCGATCGCGAGCACCCGGCCTACCTTGTCCAGACTCTCCTGGAGCGGAGTGCGATGCTCCGGCACACCTTGCAGCATGCCGGTGATCTGTCCGAATTCGGTATCCGTCCCGGTTGCCACGATCACCGCCCGACCGCGGCCGTAGGCGACATCGGTTCCGGAAAACACCAGGTTGCGCCTGTCTCCGACGGCGAGACCCGGATCCGATAGGGTCTGTGTGTGCTTCTCGACCGGTACGGATTCGCCCGTGAGCGCCGCCTCGTTGAGCTTGAGGCTAGCTGCCTCGATGAGCCGCGCGTCGGCGGGAATACGGCTGCCGGACGCGATCAGGATGAGGTCGCCCGGTACCAGCTCCCGTGACGGGATGTCTCGCTCATGTCCGTCTCGCAAGACCGTGGCCGTGGGGGCAGCCATACGGCGCAGGGCTTCCATGGCGCGCTCGGCACGAAACTCCTGGATGAATCCCAGTACGATCGCGAACAGCACGATGACCGCGATCACGGCCGATTCCAACAGCTCCCCGAGGAAGGCGGAGAGAGCCGTGGCGACCAAGAGGATGAGGATGAGGACGTTCTTGAACTGGGCGATCAGGATCTGCCAGGGCGTCGTCCCTTCGGCTTGCGGGAGCTCGTTGGGACCGGATTCGGCGAGCCGACGGCGTGCCTCGTCCGTGCTCAGGCCGTCCGCCGTTACCTCGAGCTCCGAGATGGTCTGATCTACGGATCGGGTATGCCAAGGAGCGTGCGTCTGCATCATGAGATCCCGTATCCTGAATAGCGTAGTGGACGCCAATCAGCTACAGGCTTCCGACCAGACTCTTCCCGTCCTGGTGCACCGCCTCCAGCTTGACCTCGAGGATTCGGTTTCCCGGATCGTTCTTCTTGTCGACAGCGACTCTGACCGGGAGATAATTGGGGGTGTAGCCGAACCAGCCGCCTTCGGGCGCGCCGCCGTAGCGACCTTCGACCAGAACCGGCAGACAGCGGTCGATGTAGCCGGCGAGGGTTTCACGCTTCATTCTCTGTCCGAGCTCCTGCATCCGGCGGCTGCGGTCCCTCTTCGTCTCGTTTGGGATCTGATCGGGTAGATCCGCCGCCTTGGTGCCCCGCCGCGGCGAGTAGGGGAAGACGTGCACATGACCAAAACCTACGGATTCCACGAAGGCCAGGGTTTCCTCCCACTCGACCGGCGACTCGCCCGGAAAGCCGACGATGATGTCGGTCGTCACATTAAAGTCCGCCACCTGTTGCCGTGCTTCCGTGACCAGGCGTGCGAAATGCTCGGTCCTGCAGCGGCGTGCCATGCGCCGCAGTACGGTGTCCGAGCCGCTCTGCAGCGGCAGATGGAGGTGCGGCATCAGCCGGTGGTCCTCGAACAGAACCCAGAAGTCTTCAGGCAGATCCCAGGGCTCCAAGGAGCCCATGCGCACGCGACCCACATCCGTGCCGGTGAGGATTGCGCGTATCAGGGCCGGCAGGTCGCTCTTGCTGTCGCTGCCATAGCCCCCGAGATGGACGCCCGTGAGCACGATCTCCTTGACCCCGTCCGCGCACAGCCGGTTGATCTCGTCCACCACCTCGGGTATCGGACGGCTTCGTTCCGCGCCCCGGGCCAAGGTCACGATACAGAAGGTACAGCGGTAGCGGCAGCCGTCCTGTACCTTGACGAAGGCACGCTGGCGACCGCGTGCGAACAGGGGATTGGTATCCGACGCGATGGCGCTGACGGGCATGGACTCGAGGTCGAGCTCGTGCGCGGCGATCTCCACCAAACGCTCCTTGTCCCCATTATGTACCAGCAGATCGATACCCTGCTCGCGGGCTAGCGTGTCGCCCTCCAGGGAGGCAAAACAGCCGCTGACCACCAGTTTTGCCCGCGGATTGGAGCGCCGGGCGCGGCGCAGCAGCTTGCGGGACTTGCGCACCGCCTCAGCCGTTACCGCGCAGGTGTTGATCACGACAAGATCGGCCGCGGACTGATCGGCCGTCACCAGATGGCCTTGTTGTTGCAGCTGCCGGGCCCAGGTCTGAAGCTCCGCTTCGTTGAGCCTGCAGCCTAATGCTTGAAGGTGCACGCGCATTTGGTTATCGGGATGGAACCATGCCGGGCGGCGGCGTGGCCCCCGGCGGCGCTGGGGACGGCGAATTCTGATGGATCAGCAGATGCCAGCCGCTCTCGCCTCGGCGGTAAATGTTCAGCGCGTAGATGGCCGGCTGGGGTGGATTTCCGGGTGTTTTGACCAGCTCCTCCACCCAATGGAAAGCGATCTCGCCGGCCTCCAGCCAGCGGATGTGGCGGACCTGGATTTCGACCCGTATCTCCCCGTCGGTCAGGGGTCGGAAGGCGTCGTGGACTGTGGCGCCATGCAGCATCGGCTGCATGGGGAGCAGGCAGGCGATATCGTCCGAGTCCTCCCAGACGGCACGCAGCTGCTCGGCGTCACGTTCATCGATGGCGTCGTAGAAGGCGTCCTCGGCGTCTTGCGCGGTGGCGAACTCTTGGGTCATATGAATCCTCGGGGCTCGATTGATGGAGCGGGCTGCGAAGCATGTCAGACCCCTCCCGTTCCGTCGTGCTGCCGTCAGCCGGGTTCAACGACCCTGTCGTGGGATGCGGATCTGGATGCGGCCTTCACCGTCCTCTCGGCTCATCGCGCTCAGGTCGGCGTCCCTGGGGACGGACAGGCGCCGGCTGCTGGTGCCGGATGAGTAGCTGAAGCTGCGCACGAAGCCGCGGCCGTCGTCGAAGCTGTCCTTCTGAAGCTCCTGAGCCGAGTGCGCACGGCTAATAACGATCGACTGTCCCTGGGTGCGTATCTGAACCTCTTCGGGACCCATCCCATCGAGATCGACGGTGAGCAAATAGGCATCGTTCGAGGTTGTGCGGGAGATCCGGAATCCCGGTGGCCGTCCAAAGCCCCGCGCTCCGGCGCCCGGGTAGGCCCAGGAGGGGCCGGGTTGAGGTCCGTACCCCGGGTAGGTGGGGGCGGGCGGCGGATGACCCGGAGGGGCATACCCGTAAGCGGCCTCCGGTGTCTCGACGCCATAGGGGTAACCGGCCTGGCCAGGGTGATCGCCGGGGGGATAGGGTGGTGGGGGAAAATCCGGCTCCAAGGCCGTCGTTCCAGGGGGCTGTTCCGGTGGCTGGACCTCGGGATAGTCACCCTGGTATCCGGGGCCGTAAGGTCCATAGCCGTATGGCGTCCAGGCCAAAGCCTGCGCAGAAAGACCGACACCGAGAGCCGCGACAAGGCAACAGAGCGTCCGAGTGTGTTCCGACATCGAGGACCTCCAGTTACAAAAGAACCTCTTCGCATTATAGGGGACCTTCGAGTATGCGATCCCCGGAATTTCCCCGGGCGTTTTAGCGGCGCACTCGCCAGGTGGGTCGCCCCCGTTCGTCGATCAGTCCTTGGACCAGAAGCCACTGTCTAGCATCGTCCGCGTCGCGTTCGTACCAGGCCGCGGCGGAGCCGAGCCGGAAGCTGTAGCCCCAGGCATCCATTTCCGCGAACAATCGCTCCTTCCCGAAGCCCGCAATTCGGTCCGCCAGAATGGCCTGCAGATAGCAGACGGCGTTTTCCTCCGCCAGGTCCCCACCGGCGTTCGTGTGCAGGTTTGCGCGCCTTGACTCGTCCATGCCGATCCAGTGGCTGGCCTCGTGGAGAGCGGAATGCACCGGGGTGTCGTCCCTTGCAAAAAGGCTTCGACCGATCAGGCCCGCCTCGGGCTCGCCCCAAAAGCTGCCGGGTATGGGCGTATCCGCCGGTTGCCGGATCAGCGTCAGTCCGTATCGGAGCAACAGCCGGGCGATCCGGTTGAATCCAAGCTCGGCGCAGGACGTGACGGCCGTCTCGGCGGCGGGGATCGGCTGGAAAACTGTCACAAGGGGGGGGGAAGGGCGGGGGATCCGCAGACGAAACAAAGCCCGCGGCGCTGCGGGCTTTGTTCGTTCGGCGCCCCAGGATCAGCCGAGCTCGTCCGCCCCCACTTGCTGCATCAGGCCGAAGCTCTTGACAAAGGGACCGGCCATGCGCGGATCTTTGATCATGGCTTTGTAATCCCCCTCCTTGAACTTGAGCTTGCCGGTGGCATAGGCGGTTCCCAGTCCCATCATGCCGATGCCCTTCTTGACCCACTTGAGCCAATCGTCCATGGTGGCGCGCATATCCCAATCGGCGGACTCGCCGTTCCAGCTTCCGGCGCGCACGCACACGCCGTTTTCAACCACGAAGACTCCGCGCGGATTGTCCTCGCCCTTGAATCCGCAGCAAATGACGGAGTTGAAGTTGATGTCGGCGAGCTTGTCCTTGACGTCGGGCTCGGCGTTCCAGGCTTCCATGAGTTGTTTCATCCACTCGTCGGAAAAAAGTGCAGACATGCTGTTGATCCTCCACGGGATTTCTTAGAATGGCCGCCGATCAAAGCTGGGTGCGGCGGCGCGTGAGTTATTCAGGATCTGATGCGGGGCCCCGCGTCAGTCGTTCGATTCTAACAGGATGAAGCAAAAAAATACGCGCGAGCCTCTTTACCCGAACTCCAGCCTGAAGTCGGCCGCCAGTAGACGTTCCGCCTCCTGCTCCAGCTCCAACTGGGTCTGGGGATGGTGCGACAGCCAGTCGTCCGGGAACCTGAGCACCAATCGCATGCCGTCCGGGTCGACCATGGGGTAGGGCTTGGTGGTGGGAGACCGGCCGCGGTGCATCAATACCGCCAAGCGGAGGATGACACACAGGTATCGTGAGCTGTCCCGCATCGGCTTGGCGAGGGCCAAGAATTCTTGGATCGGGAACTTGCGGCGGTGGCCAAGTACCAGGGCAGCGAGCACGGACTGTTCCTGGCGCGTGAAACCGGACAGATCCGCGTTGCGCAGCAGATAGGCACCATGCTTCTGGTATTGACTATGTCCGATCACGAGTCCGACCTCGTGGAGGCGCGCCGCCCAACCCAGCATGCTCGGGTAGTCGGGATTCATCAGATTCCAGGGTTGGGCCACCTGTCCGAAGAGGGTAAGGGCGGTGGCCTTGATCCGATCGGCATGATCCTCGTCCACGCCGAAGCGTTGGCACAGGGCGCTGACGGTGCGTTCGCGAACGTCCTCGTGTCGGATGCGCCCCATCATCTCGTAGATGAGGCCCTCGCGCAGAGCCTCGTCCGAGACCTGCATGTGCTCCACGCCAAGGGTGGCGAATACGGAGCGCAGCACGGCAACGCCGCCGGCGAACACTGGTTTGCGCTCCTCGGTCAGGCCTTTGAGATCGATAGCCTCGGAATTGCCGAATCCGATCAGGGCATCCCTCAGCTCGTCGAGGGAGTCGGCGGAGATACCGTCCGTGGACCAACCCTGGGCCTCGACTACAGCGGCGATGGACTTGACCGTGCCTGAGCTGCCCACTGCATTTTTCCAGCCGGAGCGGCGGAAGAGCTCGCGCACCGGGCGGATCTCCAGCGCGCCGGTAAGCTCTGCCTGGTCCATGCGCTTGGCGGTGATCTTGCCGTCCGCAAGCTGCTGCCGCGACATGCACACGCATCCCATGTGCAGGCTCTCGCGCAAGCGGGGAGTGACTCCCTCGCCGACAATGAGCTCGGTGCTGCCGCCGCCAATATCCACTACGAGGCGTCGCTCATCCCCCGCCGCCAGACCGTTGGCGACGCCCAAATAGATGATCCGCGCTTCCTCGCGCCCGGCGATCACGTCGATCGAATGCCCGAGCGCCAGCTCCGCCTGCTCCAAAAATCGAGACTCCGGGCGTACCTGACGCAGGGTGTTGGTGCCCACCGCGCGCACGCTGCCCGGCGGCATACCGCGCAGGCGCTGGCCGAAGCGCTCCAGGCAGGCCAGAGCCCGATCGGCCACCTCGGGGCGCAGAAACTTGTCTGCAGTGAGGCCCTCGCCCAGCCGGACCATCTCCTTGAGGCGGTCGATGACCTGAAGGTCCCCACTCGCAATCCGGGCAACAATCATGTGAAAGCTGTTCGAGCCCAGGTCGATCGCGGCAACCGTATCCGGTAGGGAGGATTCCGCATTCTGAGGGGACCACGAGGCCATAAGCTGTTCCTGATGCGAGGGCCGCGGCATGGTAACAGAATCGACCAGGGTCGGGTATTTGCGACAGCCGGTTGCGCTGTCGCCTCCAAGGCGCCATCCTCATCGGGGGCCTCCTTGGGAACCTCGATATGTCCACTGGTGACGCCGCTCCGGGGTGTTGCTGTACGCTTCGGCGCTTCGCGCCATGAGCGCTAGGTGTCCATATTGCCCCGGTGCACCCGCACGTCCAGCGGCTCCGCGGTGCTCAGGTGGACGTCCCGTTGGGGGAAGGCAATGGAGATGCCTGCCGACTTGAGCTTGTCATTGATGCTCTGATGCAGATCGCTGGTGACCGCCAGCCGATTCTCCAGCGAGTCCAGATAGCAGCGCAGGACCAGGGTGAGGGAATTGTCTCCGAAGCCCTCGAAGGTGATAAGGGGCGCCGGGTCCTCGAGGATGCGCTCGTTCTCCTCTGCAGCGGTGCGCAGGAGCTCGAGCGCGCGTGGAATATCGGCATCATAGTCGACTCCGACTGTGATGACGATCCGGTTCATCTGATCGGATAGGGACCAGTTGAGCAGCCGGCCGGTAATCAGCTCCTTGTTCGGTACCAGCAGCTCCTGCTTGTCCCAGTTGCGAATGGTTGTCGCGCGGATTTGGATCTGGGAGACCGCGCCTGTGGTGTCGCCGACGGTGACGACGTCTCCCACCCGGATTGGGCGCTCGAAGAGGATGATGAGTCCGCTGATGAAGTTGGCGACTATCTCCTGCAACCCGAAGCCTATGCCCACGCCAAGGGCGGCCACGAGCCATTGTACCTGGGACCAGGAGAGCCCCAACGTGCTGAAGACCATGAGGGCGGCGCTTGTGACTATGCCGTAAACGGTAAGGGTCTTGACCGTGTAGCGGCTGCCGGAGGAAATGGACATACGCTGCAGTAGCAGAATCTCCATGAGGGCGGGCAGATTCTTGGCTGCCACCGTGGCGACGATGGTAATGATCAAGGTCGAGCCGATGTCGGCCAAGGTGACAGGTATCACTCGCTTCTGGCCGTCCACGACGCCCGTGTAGCTCCAAAGCGAAATGTCCTCGAAGACGGCGAGGGCCGGCAGCACCTCGGAGTAGATGCCCCACAGTCCTACCACTGCGGCCGCGAAAACCAGGCTGTTCACGAGGGCTCGGGTGCGCTCGTCCAGATTGGCCAGGTCTACCTCGGCTTTGTCGGTCTGCAGCACAGAGGTTTGGCCGTCGGATCCCGTCTGCTGAGCCTCCTGGGTCCGTGATGTCTGGCGCTCGACCGCCGTTCGCAGTGCCAGACGTCGTCGTGTCAGTACGAGCCAGCGTACGATCACCTGGTGGATCACGGTGAGTCCGAGAATGAGCCAAAGCTCGCTGACGAGGGAGCGCAGGAGCGTGCCCGCCGTATAGACGTAGCCGAGCAATGCGAGCACCGCGAGGGCAAGGGGCGTGGCCACGATGAGGGGATACCAAAGCGGACTCAGGCGGTTGATCCAGCCCGCCGGCTTTGCCGCCAGATAGTGAGAGAGGACCCCGGTCTTGGGGTGGATCAGGCGTGCCGTGAAGACGGCGAATCCCACCATGAGCACGAGCAGGGCGATTCGGCCCAGGCTTCCCGCGTAGAGCAGGTGCTCGTGCCTGTGGGTCGTGGCCGCTATGAATCCGAGCGGGATCAGAGCCCAAATCGCCCAACCGAAGTTGCGCCTGAAGGTTCGCAATGTCTGACTCGACCAGCGGAAGTGTCTATCGGCGACGCCTCCGGGTATGCAAAGCAGCCGGAAGATGCGGAGCGAAAACAAGGCAAAGGCGACGGCGAGCGCACCCTGACCGATTGCCTTGGTGAATGCCGTTGCTTCCAGCGAGGAATCCAGTTGCCAACCCAGAGTAGCAAGCAGCAGGGGCCAGGGGAGGGCGAGCAGTAGGCTGAGGCCGATACCCTTCAGGGTGTAGGAGATGCTGTCCGTACGCACGCGGCGCAGGGGCAGAGCGGTGGCCAAGATCGCCGCCCGCAGCGATCGCGATTGCCGCAGTATCGGCAGCACGGTCAAGATCAGCACCCAGATGGCGGGTGAGTTGGTCGCCTCGTGGAAGAGTACGCGAGTGGCTTGCAGCCAATTGCGTGGCGAGACCAGCCACACGAGTGCTGCCGGCACGTCGTTCAATGTGGCCAGGCTCAGGGGCGTCGCGCTTCGCACCCACAGCAGGCGCTCGGACAGATAATCGTCGTAGCGCTCGACGGTTTCCATGAGCTGGGAGGAGGCATAGTCCAGATCGCCCAGGCGGCGCAGGTAGGAATCGTCGGCGGCCGCGGCTTTGTCGAGTAAATCCTTACGTTGCTGCGCCAGCTCCCGTAGGCCGTCGACCAAGTCGTCGGACACGGGTTTCTCCAAGTTCAGGGTCAGGTTGTCGACATAGGACGCCAAATCGCTCAGACGCTGACGTTCCTCGTCGTAGCGAATCTGGCGCAGGGTGGCCTCGGCAATGAGGTGCTCGCGTTTGCGCTCCTCTCTGAGGTAGGCGCGATGGTCGGGTAGCTTTTGGCGCCTGTCGATGAGCAGCTGGCCCAGGGCATGCGTTAGGCCGGCGATTTCCAGGCGCTGGCGTGCGCTACGAAACTCGTCGGCGATGCGCTTGGTTTCCTCGACGACCTCCGCCTGCTGGTCGTCGATTCCGTCGAGGGCGGCGGTGAGCTCGCTGAGCTCGCCCGTGACGATTGTGTTCTGTTCAGCCAGGTTCTCGAGGAGCGGGTGCTTGCCGGCAGCTTTGCGCTTGGCCGCCTCTGTTTCGATCCGGGCCTGCTCCGCCTCCGCGCCGCGACGCAAATCAAGCTCCTCCTCCAGATGTCGTTGCCTGGCGCGCAGCATATTGAGATCACGAGCAGATTTGTCCCTCTGAGCTGTCAGCAGGGCCTCCCGCGCCGCGAAGCTCAAGAGGTCCTGATCCAGCATCAGAATTTCCGCGCGCAGCTCCCGCTGCCGAGTTTCTAGCGCCCAGCGTTGGGCTTCAGCGAGGAGCGGCGACTCGTCGCTTGGTGCCGTTCGGCCGATCTCGGCGTTCAGCTCTTCGAGCTCGCCTTTTGCCTCGGTAATGCGATCGCGCGTCTCGGTGGGACGCCGGGACCAGCTCTCCAGCTCCTTTTCCATTTCGCTCAACTTTGCCTCGACGGCAGCGCTATCCGCCTGCTCCTTGGCGAGACGCTGCTCGATCTCCTTGACCGAGAGACCGGGCGGCAGCGGCTCGATCTCAGGCTCTTTTGGACGGGCTTCGAGTCGGTCGCGGATCTCCTTCGTCTGTTCCGGCGCCGTTTCCAGTGCCCGCGCGTAGGCAGTCGATGTCGCTTGGTAGGACTTGGATGTCTCCAGGCTGCTCAGTGCCTTCCGATAGAGCTCCGTTAGCTTGGCTTTTTCGGAATCGCCCAGGTCGGCAGCGTCGGCGACCTCGTCGATCTTTTTCTCGAGCATCCCGGAGGTGATCGACGAGGGTGACAAGCGCCCGAGCCCGCCCGGGGCTTCCGGGAGCGGTGTCGATTGCGATTGCGGTGAAGTCGGAGACTTTGTCGGCGATCCTCTGGCTGGAAGCCCGGCGAAGGGAAGGAACAACGCCAGGGCCAGGGCCACCAAGAAAGCTGGCCTAGGCCGACCGGCAGTCCGCGGTCTGATTCGACAGGGCTTCCCCGATTCGGGCTCGCGCATCACCCTTGGGCGCGGGCGGCTCGAACGGAGCCCGATCACACGCTTTCGTCGGCGGTGACAAGCTCCTTGGCGGGGACGAAATAATAGCCGCATGTCTCGGGCGTCATATTCTCCGATACGGTGCGGGGGTACTTGCGACAGCTTGGCGGGCGCAATAGATAGACGCTGCAGTAACTCAAGCCTTTCTCGTCGTAACGCAGGAACGGGCAGGGGAAGGGCAGTCTGCAGCACTCCCCGCAACGGTTGCACTCGCCCTGGCGGTTGCTTGCGACGGGTAACAGCGATGTCGTAAACCGCTTAAGCTTGTTCTTCATAATATCTAGAACCGAAATTTGCGGGTATCCATTTTGCGGGCGCCATTGTACAGCCTTGGTGCTCTAATCTGGAACGACGTAGACCTCGGCTGCCGCAGACGCCTTGTCGATGCGGATCCGGAGCCGGCAAAAGTTGTTGATCGTATCCGGCTCGTCGCCACAGCTACAAGCAGCGGTGATCTCGGTGAAGAAGATTCCCACATCCACGAGGATGGAGTCCGGGTCATCGGAGCCCTTGTATACGGTTGCCGTGATGTCCGTATCATCGGCAACTCCGCCGCGGGTGCACCCCTTCTGCAGAGGCAAGATCCCGGGGTCCATTGCCTCGATCTCGTCTTTCAGCGTGTTAGGAAATGCGTCCGATTTCCAGGCCTGCAATGCGTTGGGGAATCTGGGCATAGGTTGGTTTGCGGGGGATCTGAATTGAAACGTTGCGTGCCTTCGTGGCGCGTTGGCTTGCGCGGTCGCGTCCGCCGGGATGCCCGATACGGACGAGCCCGTCGGACTACCGGATCAAAGGCGGCGGAAAGGTAGCCGGGACCGTCCGAATTGTGCCCCGATCACCACAACAGAGGGGTCGGATCTGGTTCCCGCGGCTTCTCGGGGTCCTGCGGTAGCGAGGGGGCGGCCATGCCCATTTGTCGCGGCTTGGTACCCGCGGGCTTGATCCGCTGCGTCAATTCACGCGTAACCAACAACCGAAAACCGAGTCGCTCGGCGGCTGGAAGGGAACCCCTGTCGATGACGTAGACGTTCGTCGAACCGGTGGAGGCGCCGCAAACGTTGATATGCGTCAAACCGTCCTCGCCCTTGCGGCTCGTCACTACATCGATGCCTGAAGATTCCAGCTCCTTTGTCATCTCTTTCAGTGAAATCTCGCGCCCCATACCACATCGCAGGGTGCCGTCGTACTTGTAGATTTGGACTGTGTTTTCGTCGAACACCCAGATTCCGTAGCCGCCTGCATCCGGGTTTTCTGACAGGAAGGCGGACCAATCGACGGCGACGACCTTCATCACGTTCGCCTCTCCCGTGGGGGCACCACAGCTGTTTGCGACATCCTGCGGAAGCGTGCGACGTTCCGCGGAGACTACTTTTACACCCTGTCCGCGCAACAGGTCCGCAGCCTCCTCGGGCGGAATACCCGTGCCTTCGCTACATTGGATCGCTCCGGTGAGCTGATAGACGCTGACCGTTTCTTCGGCAACGGCTGCCACCATCCATAGCATAAGCAGCGGTATCAAGACTCTTTTCATAGTGCTCTATCCCGATGTCGCTAATCGTGTAGGGGATCTGCGCGCACCCCAAGTGTCGGTCGGGCTGGCGGTGAAGGAGGCATTCTACAACAGCCACGGGCGTGGCTCATCGTGCATCCGGTCTTGCCGTTGTGTTCTACCCTTCGTGGGTGTGCGTAGTTCGCGCGGTGCGCTTTGTGGTCCGTCGCTTCGATCAGTAATAGTGCGACCGCTTCGGGCCGAGCACCCATGCCAGCCAACGGGTCTCCAAGGCGTCGAGGCCACCTTCGTAGTCGGCGTCGAGGGTGGCCGCCCCGGAGAACGCTTGCGCACCGACGCGATCGAGGGTGTTTATCAGGTGCCCGAGCAGGCGCGTCCCATCGGGTGTCGACATCAGGAAGTGGATGAGCGACCAGGCCTGGGCGTACGCGTCGTTGGTCCTGAAGTTGTGAATCTGCCAGCCTTGCTGGGAGAGGCCCAGGTAGTCGCGCAGCGGTTTGATGCTGCCGTCGCGTACCTTCTGCTTGACAACCTGGTCCCATTGTTCATTGGGGTGGATTACCACCGCTTGACCGAAGACCTCCATGCGCTCGAAGTATTCGGACAGGCCCTCGTTGAGCCAGGGTGGAACCTCACCCAAGCGATGGTGGATCAGCGCGTGGTTGGCCTCATGGGTGATAACCTCGAGCATCTTCTCGAAGTTGTGATGTCGCCAGGTTACAGCCTCGTTGCGCGCCGGTGAATAATACCCGGACGCGAGTCCGGCGAGGGGCGGACCCTCACGATAGCCGGCGTAGGATTCCTTGTCCTTGAAGATGCGAATCGTGAAGCTCGGGTCCCGACGGAATTTCAGCCCGAGTCGCGAGCCCAGGATTTCGTGGATTTTCGAGACCGCGACCTCCACCTTGACGCGGGTTTCAGGGTCCATGTCATAGCCGACCGGAATGATCTCGAAGCTGAAGGGTGTTTTTTCCTCCCCGTACCTGTCGGAGAGCGCCTGCACATCCATAGCGGATTCCGGAGGTGGGCGGTCGCCGAACTGCGAGCGTCCACCCGCGTCGGTCCAGCGGTAAATTTCTCCCCTGGCGGCGAGCGAACAGCCGAGCGCCAGAATCAGGACGATTGGAAGGCCAGGTCGAATCATCGGAAGATTTCTTCGCACGCGAGGATCCTGAATGGCCGGCCCTGGGCCTGTGTCGGACGAATGCCCTTCCCTTCGCTGCAGACCCTCGGCTCGCGACAAGGGGCTCAATCCAGCGCTTCGACGAAGAGACGATCGGTCGAGATACCCAGCCGCGTGAGCCCGTCGGCGACTTTCCGGACCTGAGAACCGGGTCCGGCGACATAATACCGCCTCGCATCCGGTTCGCGACGGTCCGACGCGACCACGGCGAGCACGTCCTCGGTCCGAGCGTCCAGCAGCGGTGTATAGGCGAAATTGTCCAGAGACTCCCGCATGGCGCGACACCATTTAGTCTGGTGCCGACTCTCGAGCTCGGAGACCGCCCAGTAGAAGTGGATGGACTCGATGACGTCGATGGAGACGGCGTGCTCGAGCATGCTCTTGATCGGGGCGATGCCGTCGCCGAATGCCACGAAGACAGCCGGGTCCGGGGCGTCGTCCTCGAGCACAAAACGGCCCGTCGGGCCTTTAATCGTGACCAGGTATCCGTGACCCAGGTTGCCGAAAACCGCTTGCGAGAATGGATTGTCTGATATCAGTCGCACAAAGAAGTGGAGGTTGCGCCCGTTGCACGGGCAGCTGGCGATCGGGAGCTCGGCACTGGCGCCGTCCTCCAGGGTCAGGCGCGCACGCTGGCCCGCCATGAAGCGCAGTGTTTGAGTGCGGGGTGTCTGCACCTGAAGCTGAATAAGGTCTTCGCCGATCCGCTCGACCCTGTGTACGCTGGCGCGGATCTCCTGCTCCGGCAGGTCATCCACCGACATGGCCTCCGCCGCTTCGAGCACCAGGTCGGTTACAGCGGTGTGGGAGCAGGTGAGGATATAGCCCATCTGCTGCTCGCGCGCGCTGAGCACATAGTCGTGCTCGCGGGTTTTGAACACCTCTCCGCTGACGACCCTGGCCTTGCAGGTACCACAGTTGCCGCTGGAGCAGCCGTAGGCAAGGTTGAGGCCTGCCTGCACCGAGGCATCGAGAATGGATTCGGTGCCCTCGACAAAGAAGTCGTGACCGCTGGGAATGACCTTGACATTGGCTGCCATGATGCGGAGAAAAGTGTCCTTGGCGAAGATTTGTGCCTGGAACTCGGCGTCGGGTCGCTGTGTGAGCTTATGGCGCTCCGCGTTCAGCCACGCCTGGATCTCCCGGGTGCAGACGGCCGTGTCGGAATCGGCGGACTCGACCATAATGGCGAGACGAGCGTCGAGCTCTGCCAGAATGGCCTCGGCATTCTCCAGGGCGGCGGCCTTTTGCACCAAAACCTTGCTCACGGATTTGAGCCGTGAGATCAGTACCTGCGGGCTGGGAAGCGCACTATCCGCCAGATGACTCTTGGGCAGTGCATTGGCTTTGATGCGCTCCACTCGCTCGAGATCGCCGCTTTGCTCCAGGTTCACCTCCGGATAGACCCGCAACAGGTCGCTGACGGCGATTTCGCCTTCGAAGGTGGTGATCTCGCCCCGTCGGATACGCTTCTGCAGCTCGGAGCGGGAGACGCCGGCTAGGCGGGCGGCGCGTGAAACGCTGAGTAGTTGTGTCATCTGGCGGTTTCCAAATCGCTTCCTCGTTAGGATATCGCTCCGATCGCTTATCGCCAACGAAAAAGGAGGATCGGCTGGGTGCTGCTGCGCCGGGGCACCTGGTTCGCACCTCATCGTTCGGGGCTATACTGCTAGCAAGGAGCACTGCCCGATATACGACTGCTCTACCGCGGCATCGCGGATTGCGGCCAGATTTCCCGCCCGACTTCGTTGATTAGGCCCGGTATCCGCCCCAATCGTGTGAAAAACCTGCCTCGGTCCTGCGACCACGCGCCGCGAGCGCGCGGCTCGGACAGGCTCCTTCCCATGCAGAATCCATAGCCACCATGACCAGCCTGTTCTATGACTGCTTCGCCGGCATCAGCGGTGACATGAACCTCGGGGCCTTGCTCGACCTCGGGGTCGAGGAGACTCAGCTGCGCACCGGGCTCGAGCGACTGGCTTTAGAGGGCTTTGCGCTGCGCATCGGACCGGACAGCCGCGGTGGCATCGCGGGCACCCGTGCCGAGGTGCTGATCGATGCCGACGCCGGGAGACCCGCGCGCCATCTGCCCGCGGTGCGAGAGCTGATAGGACGTTGCGGCCTCGGGCGCCGGGTCGAGGCGTTCAGCTTGCGGGTGTTCGAGCGCCTGGCCGCGGCCGAGGCGCGGGTCCACGGAATTCCGATCGAGGAGGTGCACTTCCATGAGGTCGGCGCCGTCGACGCATTGGTCGACGTCGTGGGCGCGGCCATCTGCCTGGAGCAGCTGGGCTGGCCGACGGTGATCGCCTCGGCGGTAGAGCTGGGTTCGGGATTTGTGGATTGTAGCCACGGCCGTTTTCCGGTACCGGCACCTGCGACCCAGGAGCTGCTGAGAGACGTGCCCACCCATCGTGGCGGCGTACCCTTCGAGGCCACAACGCCAACCGGTGCAGCCATCCTGACCACCGCCGCCGAGCGTTTTGAGCCGCAGGCGAGTATGGTAGCGCGTCGGGTCGGTTATGGGGTTGGTCGTCGTGATGGGCCCGTGCCTAACCTGCTCCGCGTGCTGGCTGTGGATCCCCGGCCGGCGCGTCGCGAGGTGCTTTCGCTGCTCGAATGCAACATCGACGACATGAGCCCGGAGCTCTATCCGCATCTGATGGATCGACTGTTGAGCAGCGGTGCAAAGGATACCTGGATCACTCCACTGGTGATGAAAAAAGGGCGACCCGGTATCCTGGTAAGCGTCCTGTGCGAGGGACGAGACGAACAGACAATGACAAGACTCCTGTTTATGGAGACCACTACGCTGGGCGTGCGCCGGAGCTCGGTGTCCCGAACCGTCCTGGAGCGAAGCATTCGCCACCTCGAGACCCCCTATGGTCCGGTGGACGTGAAGGTCGCATTGCAGCCGGACGGGACCCGACGCGCCAAGCCGGAGTACGAGGCCTGCCGGGCCATTGCGCTTGCGCGGGATCTACCGTTGCGAAAGGTCTACCGCGAGCTGGAGCGGATCCTGGAGGAGAACGATGGCGGTTGATATCTACGAGCGGCTGCTCGATCGGCTGCGCGGGATGAAGGCGGCTGCGGTCGGCTTTTCCGGAGGTACCGACAGCACCTTGTTGCTGGCGGCAGCCAAAGAGGTGTTAGGCGATCGGGTCCTGGCGCTGACGGCCGTGACACCCTACATGGAGCGCCAGGAGGCCGCCGACACCCTGATCCTCAGCGCCCAGCTCGGGGTGCGCCACGAATTGGTGGAGCTCGATATGCCGGACGGTCTCGAGGCCAACCCGCCGGAGCGCTGCTATCTCTGCAAGTACGCGCTTTATAAACGGCTGCTGGGCGCCGCGCGGGAGGCCGGGTTCGAAAAGGTACTCGACGGCAGCAACCTGGACGACCTGGGTGATTTTCGCCCAGGTCTGCGCGCATTGAGGGAGCTGGATATCGACAGCCCGCTGCTCGAGTGCAAGATCACCAAGTCGGACATCCGCCGCCTGTCGGAGCTCCTGGGCTTGCCCAACTGGAACAAGCCGACCAACGCCTGCCTGCTTACCCGTCTACCGGTCGGTCAGCGTTTCACCATGGAGGACCTTCACCGCGTGGAGGAAGCGGAGCGTTTTCTGAGGACACTGGGCTACAGCTGGCTCAGGGTGCGTATGCACGGCGATTTGGCGCGTATCGAGGTGGCCCCCGAGCAGCGCCTGCAGCTGCTCGAACAGGCCGATACCGTCGTGAAGACCCTGCGGATATTGGGCTTTCGGCACGTTACCATGGACCTGTTCGGCTACCGTCTGGGGAGTATGAATCCGGCGGGCTCCGGAGGAGCCCGCTCCGTTTCGGGCGAAGCGGCGGCGTCTGACGAAAGCCCATCCACTGATTCTGCTACCCAGGGAGCCGAGCATCGCCTTCATCCTGGCGTGAGGGTCGAGCCGTCTTGAACCGCGACCGTCTCGCCGAGCTGCTGGAGGCGGTGCGCAGCGGCGAGCTGCCGGTGCCGGACGCGATGGACCTGCTCAGGGATTTGCCCTACGGCGAGCTGATTGAAGCCAAGGTGGACAATCATCGGGAGCTGCGCCAGGGTTATCCGGAGGTCGTATTCTGTCAGGGGAAGACAAAGGAGCAGGTGCGCGAGATTTTGGGTTACATGATCCGCGAGCGCTCGCACAATCTGTTGGCCACGCGGGCGGGCTCCGACCTCTTCGCCGCGGTTTCCGACCTGCATCCGGATCTGCGCTACAACGCCGTTGGACGCACCATCGTGCTGCAGCGTGAGCCGGTACCGGCGCCGGATGGCACCCTGGCGATTGTCACGGCCGGGACGGCCGACGCACCGGTGGCGGAGGAGGCGTTCGAAACCGCCTGCCTGTTCGGCGCCCGCGTCGAGCACATCAGGGACGTGGGCGTCGCCGGCTTGCATCGGCTTCTGCCCCACCTGCCGGTGCTGAGAAAGGCGCGGGCGTTGATCGTGGTTGCAGGAATGGAGGGGGCGCTGGCGAGTGTCGTGGCCGGGCTGGTTGACAGCCCCGTCGTGGCCGTTCCCACCAGCATCGGTTATGGCGCCAGCTTCGGGGGCCTTGCGGCTCTGCTGGGAATGCTCAACAGCTGTGCGGGCGGTGTGGGTGTCGTTAACATCGACAACGGCTACGGCGCCGCTTGTCTCGCGGGATTGATCCTGCGCTCGTGAGCCAGGGAATCCCGGCGAGTACTCCTTAGTCCAATTCCACTGGTAACGCGAGTGCCGTCGCATTCGGCGCCGGCACCTGATTGGCTTGCTTTTGATTTAGCTGACCAAGAGGATTTGACAGGAGACAGCGTTTTTCGGAAGGGCAGATGGGAAAGCATATGCGCTGTGAGCTGGTTGGTTGGGACGAGGTTCGGCGTCTTGCCCGGGATCTGGCGGTGCGCGTGCGCGCCGATGGTTTTGCGCCCGACATCATCGTCGCACTTGGTCGCGGCGGTTGGGTTCCCGGTCGTCTGCTGTCCGACTATTTGGGAAACCTGAACCTGACCGAGTTCAAAGTGGAGCACTACAAAGGTACCGAGAAGCAGGCAATTGCGCGGATACGCTATCCGCTCGCCGCCGATGTAGAAGGGCAGCGTGTCTTGGTCGTGGACGACATTACGGATACCGGCGACAGCTTTACCGCGGCCTTGGAGCACATCCGCGGCCGAGGTGAGCCATCGGAGCTGCGTACCCTGGTGCTGCATCACAAGACGGTTTCGCCGTTCGTCCCGGACTACTTCGCTCGTGCGATCAGGCAATGGCGCTGGATCATCTATCCCTGGGCTCTCGTGGAGGACCTGACCGCCTTGATCGAGGGAATGGAAGGTCGACCCGCGGGAGCCGAAGCGGTGGTCGAAAGGCTGTCGCGCGATCACGGCATCCGAGTCCCTTTGGGGATCTTGACGGATGTGTTGGAGCTGATGAAACCCTAGTCGAGTTTATAGTGCTTCTCGACGGGCTCCAGAATCTCCCAGGTACAGACGAGTCCCGCGGGAAAGCTGATGAGGTCACCGCGCAGGTACTCTCTCGGCTCCCCGCCGTCGGGCGTTACCACGAAACGGCCACGTAGCACATAACAGGTCTCTGTCTGTTCATAACGCCATGGAAATCTGCCGACTTCCCCCTTCCACACCGGCCAGTGGTCCACATGCAGGACCTCCAGCTTCGCGGGGGATGGTTTGTGCTCACAATGGATTTCCAGATCTGTCATCGGGTTTTCTCTCCGTTATAAGGTCATGGAGGGTTGGTGGGGAACTGTGTGTATTCGCCTTGGCTCTTGTCAAGTCGGCATAAAGCTCGGCCCGATTCGCTGTAAAGCGATGCCCGGCTTGCGTACAGGCAACGACTGAGGGAGACTTCCCTTATGACTGAACGACTGGACAGACTGGCCTTGGCGCTTGGGCAGCGGCTACAGGCGGCCCGCTTGATGCTCGCCACGGCCGAGTCCTGTACCGGCGGCTGGGTTGCAAAGGTAGTGACGGATGTCCCCGGAAGCAGCGCCTGGTTCGACCGTGGCTTCGTTACCTACAGCAACAGTGCCAAGCAGGATCTGCTGGATGTGTCAGCCGCTGCGCTTGCCGACCACGGCGCTGTCAGCGAGGAGGTGGCCCTCGAGATGGCTCGCGGTGCGTTGGGCCACAGTCGGGCTGGCGTGGCGGTGGCGGTCACGGGGATCGCCGGCCCGGACGGAGGCTCTGAAGACAAGCCGGTAGGCACTGTCTGCTTCGCCTGGGTGCTAGACGATCAGGCGCCGCAGGTGCAGCGCGTTCAGTTCGCGGGAAATCGGGAGGAGGTTCGGCACCAGTCGGTGCATCTGGCGTTGGAGCGTCTGCTGGAGCTGCTCCAGGGCATTGACTGAGCGTCTGTTCTTCGCCCTTTGGCCCCACGCGCGGCAACGGGAGGCGCTGGCCAGGATTCAAGGCGAGCTGCCCGCCGGGCAGGGTCGTAAGACGCATCCCGAGGATCTCCATATCACCTTGGTCTTTCTCGGCGATCTGCATCTGAAACGCCGTGTCTGTGCCGAACAGGTGGCAGCCGGAATCCAGGCCTCCCCCTTTGTTTTGAGTCTGGACCGCTTTGGCTGCTTTCCCAAGGCGGGTATCCTCTGGTGTGGCGCATCGGAGCGACCGCAACCGCTTCTGGATCTGCTGCATGCGCTTCGGGAAGGTCTGCTGGATTGTGGATTTCTCCCCGAGCGACGTCGTTTCAAGCCGCACGTGACCCTCGCCCGGAAGGCGGGGCCGCTGCCTGCACGGGATCTCGGGCATCCGGTTGCCTGGCCGGTTTCGGAGTTTGCGCTCGTTGTCGCCCAGTCGGGAGAGCGCCCCCGGTACAGGGTGGAGCACAGATGGCCACTGTTATCATGACGGCACCTCCGTCCTATGGAATAATGCGGGGCTTCAGGGTGGCGCGTTGAGTCGCGTCGCCATTCCGGCATTCCTGTCGACAGGCGCCGCAGGCGCAACCCGTCCCCATCGGTACGTGGGGCGGATTCGGAGATCAGATGGACGACAATCGCAAGAAGGCGTTGGCAGCCGCGCTAAGCCAAATAGAAAAACAGTTCGGAAAAGGCTCTGTCATGCGCATGGGAGACGCGGGTGCGGTGCGCAACCTGGAGGCCATCTCTACGGGCTCGCTCGGACTGGACGTGGCCTTGGGAATCGGCGGTGTGCCCAAAGGACGGGTGGTCGAGGTCTATGGTCCGGAGTCATCGGGCAAGACTACCCTCACCCTCCATGTGGTTGCCGAGGCCCAAAAGGAGGGGGGGACTGCAGCCTTTGTCGACGCCGAGCACGCCCTCGACCCCCTCTATGCCGAAAAGTTGGGGGTGAACATGGACGAACTGCTGGTCTCGCAGCCAGATACGGGTGAGCAGGCGCTGGAAATCACCGATATGCTGGTGCGATCGGGAGCCGTGGATGTGGTGGTGGTCGACTCGGTGGCGGCCCTTACCCCCAAGGCCGAGATCGAGGGCGAGATGGGCGATTCCCACGTGGGCCTTCAGGCGAGACTCATGTCCCAAGCCTTGCGCAAGCTCACGGCGAATATCAAGCGCTCCAACTGCGTCGTCATCTTCATCAATCAGATCCGGATGAAGATCGGGGTCATGTTCGGCAATCCAGAGACCACGACCGGTGGTAACGCCCTCAAGTTCTATGCCTCTATTCGGCTCGACATTCGCCGTACCGGTAGCATCAAGAAGGGTGATGAGGTCATAGGCAATGAAACCAAGGTCAAGGTTGTAAAGAACAAGGTGGCACCGCCCTTCAAACAGGTCCACTTCGACATCCTTTATGGTGAGGGTATCTCCCGCGAGGGTGAGATCATCGATCTGGGCGTGCAGCAGGGTGTTATCGAGAAATCGGGGGCCTGGTACAGCTACGACGGCAACCGTATCGGGCAGGGTAAGGATAATGTGCGCGGCTTCCTCAAGGAAAACCGGGACATGTCTGCTGAGATAGAGGCGAAGATACGTGCGCTGCTCCTGCCCCAGAGCAAAGAGGGCGAAGCGGCGGCACAACCCGAGGAGGCCTGACCCTGGAATCGGACATTCCGCGGGATGCACTCAGGCTGTTGACAGCGAGAGAGCACAGCCGCTTGGAGCTTCGGCGCAAGCTGTGCGCACGTGGTCATGCCGAGACGGACGTCGACCGGGTCCTCGAAGACCTCGTCGACCGGGGTCTTCTGCGAGAAGAGCGCATGGCAGAAGCCTATGTTGCGGAACGCGTCCGCAAAGGCTTTGGGCCAATCCGTATCCGCCTGGAGCTGCGCCAAAGAGGGCTTGTGGATCAGGTAATCGAGCCCTACCTCGAAAGGTCGCCGCGGGAATGGTTGGATTCTATGTGCGCGGCTCACGACAAGCGGTTCGGCCGTGCGCTTGCTGCCGATGTCAAGGAGCGCGCGCGGCGCGCCCGATTCCTGGAGAACCGGGGATTTCCCGTGGAGTTGATCGCCCGCTTCCTGAACGGTAAGGACGACTTCTGATCCGGACCGATCAAGCCGTATCCTTGGTCAATCGGTCCCTTGACGGAAATCGTTCGCGATTGGGGCGGAGATCGCCGCTTCAAAGCCGAATCCCGAGCGCCGAACGTCCCCGAGTGTCCACTAAGAGCTTGTCCCATGAAGAGCAGCGCAGAGCTTCGAGCCAGCTTTCTCCGTTACTTCGCCGAGCGCGAGCACCAAATTGTACCCAGCAGTCCACTGGTGCCCGCTAACGACCCCACCTTGCTTTTCACCAACGCGGGGATGGTGCAGTTCAAGGAGGTGTTTCTGGGCCGGGAGAAGCGGCCCTACAGGCGTGCCGTCAGCTCACAAAAATGCGTGCGTGCCGGGGGCAAGCACAATGACCTGGAGAACGTAGGTTATACGGCGCGTCATCACACCTTTTTCGAGATGCTGGGCAACTTCAGCTTCGGTGACTATTTCAAGCCGGACGCGATTCGCTATGCGTGGGACTATCTGACCCGGGTGCTGGCCCTGCCCGAGGAACGCCTGTGGATCACTGTCTACAAGGAGGACCAGGCCGCCGAACGTATCTGGCTGGACGATGTCGGCGTGAGTCCCCAGCGTTTTTCACGCTGCGGCGAGAAGGATAACTTCTGGTCCATGGGGGAGACAGGTCCGTGCGGACCCTGCTCGGAGATCTTTTACGACCATGGTCCGGAGATACCTGGTGGTCCTCCTGGAACCCCTGATCAGGACGGGGACCGCTTCGTGGAGATATGGAACCTGGTGTTCATGCAGTACGATCGCGATGTCGAGGGGAGACTCACCCCTCTACCGCGCCCCTCGGTGGACACGGGCATGGGACTGGAGCGCCTAGCGGCGGTCATGCAGGGTACGCACAACAACTATGAGATCGATCTCTTCCGCACCCTGATCGACGCCGCGGCGGCGCTGACCGGCTGTATGAACCGCGAGAACAAGTCGCTACGGGTCATTGCGGATCATATACGCTCCGCCACCTTCTTGATTACCGACGGCATCACCCCGAGCAACGAGGGTCGAGGTTATGTTCTGCGCCGTATCGTCCGGCGCGCTGTCCGCCACGGCTATCAGCTCGGGCGCGATGAACCATTCTTCTATCGCCTGGTGGCGACACTGGTGGAGCAGATGGGCGATGCCTACCCGGAGATTCGCTCCGCCGAGGCGCAGGTCGAGCGCGTGCTCAAGGTGGAGGAGGAGCGCTTCGCCGAGACCCTGGAGCAGGGTATGCGCATCCTGGAACAGGCCGTCGAAGGGATTCAAGGTGACCGCATCTCCGGCGAGATCGTGTTTAAGCTCTACGACACCTACGGGTTTCCCACGGACCTCACGGCCGACGTCGCCCGCGAGCGGGGGTTGAGCCTCGACATGGCGGGCTTCGAGCAGGCTATGGAGCGGCAGAAGGAGCGCGCCCGAGCGGCGAGCCGGTTCGGCGCGGTCCAAGGACCGGCCCTCGATCTGGAAGGGGAGACCGACTTTACCGGCTACGAGCAGCTCGTCGATCAGGCAACGGTGGTCGCTATCTATCGGGACGGCGAGTCTCAGGACAACCTATCCGAGGGGCAGGAGGGCGTGGTTGTGCTCGGCGTCACCCCCTTTTACGCCGAGGCCGGTGGCCAGGTTGGCGATACCGGCGAGCTTGTGCGCACGGGTGTGCGCGTGCAGATTCTCGACACCCAGAAGCAAGGCGCTGACGTTATTGGTCACATCGCCCGCGTCCAGGAGGGAGAGCTCCAGGTCGGCGATCGTGTGGATGCCCGCGTGGACGCGAATCGCCGACGTTTGATCGCGCTCAACCACTCGGCCACACATCTGCTCCATGCCGCTCTGCGCGAGATACTGGGGGACCACGTACAGCAAAAGGGTTCCCTTGTGGGGCCGGAGCGCCTGCGCTTCGATTTCTCCCATTTCGAACCGGTCAGTCGCGAGCAGCTCCTTCAGATCGAGCGCTTGGTTAACCACCAGATCCGTGAGAACCACCTGGTGGAGACCCGGATCATGTCCCTCGACGACGCCAAGGGCTCCGGGGCTATGGCCCTGTTCGGCGAGAAGTACGCAGAGCAGGTTCGGGTACTGCGTATGGGGGATTTTTCCACGGAGCTTTGTGGCGGCACCCATGTGCGTGCCCTGGGAGACATCGGCTTGGTCAAGATAGTTGCCGAGACCGGTATTGCCTCCGGGGTGAGGCGCATCGAGGCCGTTAGCGGTGAGCGTGCGCTAGACGCCGTGGAGGCGGACGAGGACCAGCTGTTGCGAATCGCGAGCCTGGTGAAGGGCACGCGCGAGGACCTGAACGACAAGGTCGTCCAGCTCCTGGAGCGCTCCAAGCGGCTGGAGAAAGAGCTCAGTGAGATCAAGGCCAAGCTGGCGAGCAGCGCAGGTCGGGACCTGGCCGCGCAGGCGGTGGAGGTCGGCGGCGTCAAGGTGCTGGCGGCGAAGCTCGATGGAGCGGACGCCAAGAGCCTGCGCGATACCCTGGACCAGCTCAAGGGAAAGCTCGGCTCGGCGGTCGTTCTTCTGGCGGCGGAGACGGATGGCAAGGTGAGTCTGGTTGCGGGTATCACCAAGGATCTTACCGACCGCCTGAAGGCGGGTGATCTGGTCAAGGCAGCCGCCGCAAGGGTGGGAGGCAAGGGCGGCGGACGACCGGACATGGCTCAAGCCGGCGGAAATGATCCGGCGGGATTGCCGGACGCTTTGGGGTTGGTGGACGATTGGGTGCGGGAGCGGGTGGCGCACGGCTCGTAGTGGGCCGAGTGCGCTGGCGCGCACCTGCCGTGCTTGATGGGGCCCGCTTCCGTTACCGCGTCCATGGCTTTTTACATGTGCTTTGAGCTTCTCTGCCGCTGAGCGGCATCAGATCTAACGGGAAGTTGTATGTCCTTGATCGTCCAAAAATACGGAGGAACATCCGTCGGCAGTGTCGAGCGGATCAACGCCGTCGCAGAACGCGTAAAGACCTGGCGCGACCTTGGAGATCAGGTCGTGGTCGTGGTCTCGGCCATGTCGGGTGAAACGGATCGCCTCATCGCCTTGGCGAGGAAAATTCAGGAGCGGCCCAACCCGCGGGAGATGGACGTCCTGGTTTCCACGGGCGAGCAGGTCACCATCGCTTTGCTGAGCATGGCCTTGGAGAACCTGGGTTGCCCGGCCAAGTCCTACACAGGGGGCCAGGTTCATATTCGCACGGACAGTGCCCACTGCAAGGCGCGTATCCGCGATATCGACGGCGTCCGCGTCAAGGCCGATTTGGACGCGGGGCGCGTGGTTGTCGTGGCCGGATTTCAGGGCGTGGACGACGGAGGGAATATCACCACCCTGGGGCGTGGTGGCTCGGATACCTCCGCTGTGGCCATGGCGGCTGCCCTGAACGCCGACGAATGCCAAATCTACACGGACGTGGACGGCGTTTACACGACCGATCCCCGTATCGAGCCCCGGGCGCGTAAGCTCGACCGCATCACCTTCGAGGAGATGCTGGAGATGGCCAGCTTGGGCTCCAAGGTGCTGCAGATTCGGGCCGTAGAATTTGCAGGAAAGTACCGAGTTCCCTTGCGGGTGCTTTCCAGCTTCGAAGCAGGGGAGGGCACGCTGATCAGTCTCGAGGAGGAAACAGTGGAAGACGCCGTCATCTCCGGCATTGCCTTTAATCGCGATGAGGCCAAGCTCACCATCCTGGGTGTTCCCGACCAGCCGGGCGTTGCCCACAAGATACTGGGCCCGATCTCGGATGCCAATATCGAAGTGGACATGATCATACAGAACATCGCCGCCGATGAGGCTACGACGGACTTCACCTTTACCGTCCACCGAAACGACTATGAACGGGCGCGGGAGATCCTTGGCTCCGCCGCCCGGATCCTCGCGGCGCGGGAGGTCTTGGGTGATGATGAGATCGTCAAAATCTCCTTGGTAGGTGTAGGTATGCGCTCTCACGCCGGAATCGCCAGCAGGATGTTCGCCGCCTTGGCGAAGGAGGGCATCAACATCCGGATGATCTCGACCTCGGAGATCAAAATCTCCGTGGTCGTGGATGAAAAATACCTCGAGCTCGGGGTTCGGGCATTACACGATGCCTTCGATCTGCACCTTGCCGATTCGGCGGCGACGGGTTCGAATTCCGCTAGTAACTGAAAGGTAACTGAAAGGAAATAGTAACAAAAAGCGCTTTGGTGTGGTCTGAGCTATTGTTAGAATTCAGAAGCGCGGAGTCTAAGTCCTATTCCGTGCTTGGTTGGCCGCGGCTTATCCTCCTTCTGGAACGCAGGAATGTGCGTGATCCGTCGGTGGGTATGTGGCGTTCTGGAATAAGGAAAGAAGGGAGAAACGACAATGTTGATATTAACGAGAAGGGTTGGCGAAACCCTGATGATTGGCGATGAAGTGACTGTTACCGTCCTTGGAGTCAAGGGGAATCAAGTACGCATCGGCGTCAACGCACCCCGCGATGTGGCGGTGCACCGTGAAGAGATCTACGAGCGCATAAAGCGCGAGCAGGCGGAGCAGGCTGCACAGCAAGGCGGTTCTGAACCCGATTCTGTTCCCGAGTAGTAGATCGCGGTGGGCGGGGATATAATCCTCGTCCACCGATTAGATCAAGATACCTGCCTTTTCACTCCCGGGAACGGGCAGTTGTTGGCCGGGAATTGTTTACAAGGCGGACCACGGTCGCGTGTCTGTGGGGAAAGCCGCACCCTCTTTTGGAGAGATGGCCGAGTGGCTGAAGGCGCTCCCCTGCTAAGGGAGTATGGGTTAATAGCCCATCGAGGGTTCGAATCCCTCTCTCTCCGCCAAATATCCAGCAATTAGGCGGCTTGCAGAGCATTTCGGGGAAACAGTCCACCACTGAGTCCACCAATTTGCAGGCGGTAGGGTCTCCACCAGGTCCCCGACCTCCCACACCATCCCCACCTGCGCCTCGGCGCCGCCCCTGGTCCCGCGCCTGTACCTCCAAGCCGATTCATGGCGGTAACCTTTTGGCGTTGCGTGGCATCCTCGATGTCTATGTGGTCTTTCGGATCGGCGTCCACCCGATCGGCGCCAGGTCAGATGTATTCATCTGATCTTTGTCAACGTCGGTACTGATGATATAGCACCCATCAAACCTTTTCTCCAGTGCCACCTTATCGCTATCAATAGACCAGAGTAAGCGATGTGCTCGAGACGTCGGATTTGTCTTATCCGCGTCGATCGACCATTGGATGAA
>JAJDOL010000097.1 GCA_022340195.1 Chromatiaceae bacterium | reverse complement strand
GGCCAGGAAGGGTTTTGCCG
Source organism: Chromatiaceae bacterium (assembly GCA_022340195.1). Lineage (GTDB taxonomy): Bacteria > Pseudomonadota > Gammaproteobacteria > Chromatiales > Chromatiaceae > Thiosymbion. The sequence continues at coordinate 9,445 of JAJDOL010000097.1, read as the reverse complement.
CGATCGCCTCCGGACCCAAGGTTGCCGCACGCAAGAGCTCGACCGGGACCGGAGACGCCCTCTGTTCCAGCAGGCGGCGGACCACTTCCGGGCTGGTGCAAAAAAGTTGCCCCCCGGTTTGGATGAGATCGAGGATGCGCGCCTTGGCGGCGAAATAGGCGATCTGGTCTCGGTGATAGTCCAGGTGATCCCGGGAGAAGTTGGTCCAACCCGCGTTCCGGAAGTCAATCCCGTGGAGCCGACCCTGGTCCAGGGCGTGGCTGCTCGCCTCCATGAGGACAACATCGTATCGGCCCCGTTGGTCGTGTAAAACGCGCCGCAGCTCGATCTGTGGCGGGGAGGTGAAGCCGGTTTCCACCACGGGGTGTCCGTTCAGCGAGACACCGAGTGTGCCGACAGCAAGGACCCGGCGCCCGTGGGCGCCGAGCATCGACTCCAAATACTTGACGGTTGTGGTTTTGCCGTTGGTTCCGGTTATTCCGATGACGTCACTCACGCCCGGAGCGAAGGGATAGAGGAGATCACAAAAACGCCGAACGATCTCCGGCCAGTCGTCGGAATGGGTAACATAAATTCCCTTGCCCGGCAGGGCATCGAAGCAATCGAGCTTGCGGTTGGTGACCAGCACGGAGAATGCGCTACCCGCCAGATAGCGCCGGTAGAGCTCGGCGTCGCTGCGGTCGTCGTCCAGGCGTTGGAAGAACAGGATCGAGCCAGGACCGCACGCATCGGAGCGCCATTGGATATCGGTAAGCGGAACGACAGATGCCGGCTCGCGTCGCCAGGCGAAGTCCTGGGCCGCGAGCAGGCTGGCGAGGGGATCTAGGGGCATAATCTCCTTAGTGCATAAAGGGACAATGGGCAGAAACTATACCTTAGGACCGGGGGCGATGGGTCGCCGACGATTGGTTCGCGTTAGCCGCATGATCTCCCGCCAAGCTCGTACCTGGCACAAGCGGTCGGCCGGCATGAGCATATTCGCTACAGCGGCTCACCGATCCTCCTCTCCCTGGATGAGCGGCATTATCCCCACCAAGTGATTCAGCTGGACCTGGCCGGTGATGAGCTGGTTGCCATCGCGGCATTGCGGGTCCCGCGCTTCGTGGACATCCTGCGCTTACCCGATACGGGCGCCGGTCAAATCGAGGAGCTGGAGAATAGGCTTGCGACCTGTTCATTCGACCCTGGCCTGCCGCCCGAGCGCCACCCTTATCTGGAGGTCGCGGTGCGCCTGGATCGGCCTGACTCGGATCTGCGCCGCCGTTGCCGCGCCTGTTGCGCGGTGCGCCGGGCGCGACAACGAGCCGGCGGCCGTTTCCAGGCCCAGACCATGGAGCTCGAGGATCTGGAGAGCGGCCAGGACTCGAGCGGTACCAAGACCTAGGTCCTGGATGTCATACAGACACGCCTGGGGCTGACCTTCGACCAGTTTCGCCGCTCCGTCCTGCTCGCACAGGGGGATTTCGCCGCCTTCCTGCGGTCGGATGCGGTCGAGGCCGCCCAGGAGCGCTGGGGCGGACTGCACGGCCGGCTCGAGGAGGACGACCGCAGGCGAGCCGCCAGCCCCAATATCCAGGCGGAGCTGGAGCGCCAACAGGCAGTGTGGGAGCTGTGGGAATCCATGCGGGAGCTGATCGGGTCAGCGGACGGGAGCAAGTTCCGCAACTTCGCCCAGGGACTGACCCTGGACATGCTGGTCGCGCATGCCAACCAGCACCTGCGGGACTTGGCTATCGCCGGTCTGGATGCCCTCGACAGTCTGGGATGCCAGGTTGGCGTAATCTCCCACGTGGGAACCCTTGTGGAGCGCATCGGGGTCAAGGTACAGGTAACCAAGCAGGGTGGGGGTCGCAGTTGCCTGGAGGTAGCGACGGACCAGCGCCTTCCTCTCGAGGCGCCGAGAAACGCCGTGGGCGGAAATCCAGGAATTTGCGCCCACGGCTTCGTCCCCGGGCCTCAGCCAGCGCCCGCTTGCAGCTTGCGTACATCGGCGCTGGTCAATCCTTGGCCACCGATGCCCCAGTGTCCCTCCGGGATCTCCTCCACCAGGACCCAGGTGACGCCTCGCATGGCCTCGCCCTCGATCGACACCATAGTGTCCGTGACCTTTTCGATCATCTGGCGCTTTTGCTCGGCGCTGAACACGTTCTCGATAACATTGATTTTAACCATTGGCATGAGATTTCTCCTTTGGAGAGTGGGTTGGAAATCGACAGCTCGGGACGGTGCCGGATACCTAGTCTTCAGACACCAGTTGCAGGATGCTGCCGTCTACGGGAGGCGAGAAGATCGCCGTGGCAAAGAGCCTCCAGCTCAACGCCCTGTTCCGGTTCCAGGGCATGAGGCAGAGGATTCGGGCCAGCGGGCAGTAACCCGTGGTCAACAAGGCCGTCGTACCGGCCAGCTGCACCCAGTTCACCCAGCCGAAAAAGGTCGCCTGGCCGATGATCAGCAGCCCCAGGTAGCCGATGCGCACCTGCATCGGGAAGGCGGTAACTTGTGGCGAGTGCAGCAGAAAGTGCACGCCGTGCAGCAGAGTTACGGCCATGGCGAGGTACAGCGCCGGAGGCCAAAACAAGAGTCCGGTGGCGAGGAAGATGTCGGTGACGAGCCAGTAGCGATAGATTGCACGTTCGTTCATGTCGAGATTCCTGATCCGTTGCCGGTGTGTTGTTCCCCGGCCTCGGTGGCAAGTCTGGCTGGGTCGGGCTCGTTTTGCTTGCAGGTGAGCGGGAGGTTTTGTTGAGATTTTGTGCAGATTGTCTGCTAGGTTGTTCGTGTGCTTCTGTTGACGGAGACCTGTCGGATGCGAATGGCCTTTGGCGTGTACGAGCTCGACACCGAGTTGTTCGAGCTGCGCTGTGACGGCGAGCCTCGCCAAATCGAGCCCCAGGTGTTCGACCTGCTGCTCTATCTGGTACGGCACCGGGATCGCATCGTCAGTCGCCGGGAGCTTCTCGATGAGCTGTGGGCGGGGAAGGTCGTCGCGGACTCGACCCTCAACAGTCGTATCAAGGCGGTTCGTCAGGCGGTTGGTGATACCGGCCAGTCGCAGCGCTGCATCGCCACCTTCAATCGCCGCGGGTATCGCTTCGTGGCCGAGGTTCAGGAACAAGTGGAGGAGATCGGCGGTGAGGCCGAGGTCGAGATGCTGGATGGGGCGCTGCTCACAGGCGGGATTCTCGCGGGGAGCGAGGACGCTGGAGGCGCGTGCCTGTTTCCGCGCCCGCCTGCTCTTCATCCGGACCGCCCCTCCCTCGCGGTTCTGCCCTTCGCCCACAGCCCGGGCAACGAGAATGTCGCCTGGATTGCGGACGTTGTGGGCGAGGATATCAGCATCCAACTGGCCCGCATCCCGGGCTTTCTCGTTGTTTCACGCAACTCGACAGCCCAGTACCGCGGACGTGAGCTGAGCATCCGGCAGATCGGTCAGGAGCTGGATGCCGACTATCTGGTGGAGGGCTCGGTGTGGGAAACAGGTAACCGCCTTCGGGTCTCTGTTCAGCTGCTGGAAACGGTGAGCGACCGCCTGCTCTGGGCGGACCGCAAGGAGATTCCCCGCGACCGGCTGGACGAGCTCCAGGAAGACGTGGTGCGCGAGGTCGTGGGCTGCATCGAGCCGGAGCTCAACCGGGCCGAGCTTGCGACTCTACGCAAGCGGCGCCCCGTCGACCTCGGCGCCTGGGCCCTGTACCGCCAGGGACATGCCATTCTGGGCCTGAAGGGCTGGAGCGAGGAGAGCTTCAGCGAATGTGCGGACCTGATGCGCCGGGCGATCGCGCGGGATCCGGACCTGGCCTTTGCTCATGCCTATCTGGCGCTCGTCCTGGCCATCGGGCACCTGGTGGGATTGGTCAGCGGAGAAGGTTGGCGTGAGGAAGCGCTCACCGCGGCTGAAAGGGCGGTGATGCTCGATAGCCAGGATTCCGACGTACTCGGCTACGTAGGGTGCGCGCTGGCCGACATGGGAGATCATCATCGCGGAATCGGCATGTTGCGCCGGGCGGTGGAGCTGGATCCCAGCAATGCGCAGGCTCGGGCGGCCCTGGGTGCGGCTCTGCTGCAGCTCGGTGAGGAGGAGGGCATCGAGCACATGCGCCAAGGGATGGGAATCAGCCCGCGCGACAATCGGTTGGCCGCCTGGGGAGCGCTGCTTGCCCGCGGCCTGCTGAACTTCGGTCGTGTCACCGAGGCGATCGAGGTCGCCGACAAGTCCTGCCGGTGTGACGACAAGATCTTCCTGCCCCGTGTCGTTTTGGCCATCGCGCGCAGCACCATCGGCGATCAGAAGGGCGCAAGAGCGGCCCTGGACGACGCGCGCCGGATACGCCCGCGTTTGGGCATACCGGATATCGCCAGGTTCGCCCTCCCGGCTGAGATCGCCGGATTGGAGCGCGCCGGGTTGCTCTGAGCTGGTGGTCCCAAGCCGAAGGCAAGGATGAGCTCGCTGCGGATCAATCGATATCGGTGCTTGAATGAGCGTGCTAGTGTGCTTTGCTTAAAGTAGAGAGGATGCAAAACGAACCGACGGGAAGGTGAATCATGCGACTGGAACCTCAGATCAGTTATCGCGACTTCAAAGCCACCCCGGCCATCCAAGCCAAGGTCGAGGAACGCATCCAGCACTTGGAACATTTTTACCCGGGCATCATGAGCTGCCGGGTGATGCTCGAATCCCAGCATCGGCATCACCACAAGGGCAAGCTGTTCCACGTGCGCGTCGATGTCACGGTTGGAGGTCACGAGCTGGTTGCGAGCCGAGACCCGAAGCAGAACCAGGCCCACGAGGATATCTATGTGGCCATTCGCGATGCCTTCGACGCCATGGACCGGAAAATCGAGGATTTCGCCCGTCGCCGGCGCCAACAGGTCAAATCCCACGCGGAACCGGTCCCGGGCCGGGTGTCAGAAATCGAGGAAGGCCACGGCCGTATCGAGACCGCCGACGGCCGCTCGATCTACTTCCATCGCAACAGCGTTGTCGACAACCTGTTCGATAGGCTGGAGGTGGGTGCCGACGTGCGTTTCGTGGAGGAGCAAGGCGACGAAGGCCCCCAAGCCAGCACCGTCAGGGTAGAACCAAGGCTGGCGTGAGCTTGCTAACCCCAGCGTCCGTCCGAAGCTGGGGCTCTTTTCTCGCCTCAGATTGCGGTGAGCTCTCCGGATTCCGTTGCGTTCCTGCCGACTCGTTCCCACGCGCCGAGACTGTGAAAGAATCCGTCGTAGGTTGGACCGAGGAGCGAGGCCCAACGACTCCATCCACACAAACGGTTGATTGTTGGGCCTCCTGCGTCGGCCCAACCTACGTTTCACGTTTATCGAGAGCCGCTTCGGCGTCGGCGAGCTCCTGGTCGCGGCGGTGGTAGCCGTGCTTCTCGATCAGGCGGCGGGCCTCGGCGAGGTCGGCCTGGGGTGAGCCCCAGGGGTAGTCGGCCTCCTGGTCGCGCAAGCCGAACAGCCGGGCGCGGGTGAGCAGGATGTCGGCCTGGTAGAGAGGCATGGTCGCCGCCGGCTGGCTCGCGGTCGATTCGTTTCGGGTCCGGGTGGGCCTGTCGTATCTCGCGCGGGAATGCCGGAAAATGCGTTCGTTTGCAGTGCGCACAAGACCCGATTCCGTGGCTTTCCGGATCGCTCCCGGCGGTTCCGAGCGCCGCGGCGCTCGGAAGGTATTACAACTTGGACTGGCGTTTGCCCATGCCGGTAATGTATTTTGTGCACTGCCGCGAAGCGGCGAACTGTCTATCCCCGGTTACCAACAGACGAAAAATCTCATCAAGCCTATGCCGCCGGAGCTGCAGCTGCGATTCGGGACCTAGAATTGCTTGCCAGAGGAAGAAGCTGGTATTTGCAATACCAATAGCCGGGGCCTCTTCCCTGCACTCGGGTGGACACACGAGGATGGCGAACGAATGAATATTCACGAATATCAAGCCAAAGGGCTGCTTGCCAAGTTCGGCGTAGCCGTACCAAGAGGCCGGGTCGCGTTCACGCCTGTCGAGGCGGAGGTGGCCGGTCAGGAACTGGGGGGGCCGGTCTGGGTGGTCAAGGCGCAGATCCATGCCGGCGGCCGCGGAAAGGGCGGTGGCGTCAAGGTGGTCAAGTCACTTCCCGAGGTCAAGGCAACCGCCGACCAGATGCTCGGCATGAACCTGGTCACCCACCAGACCGGTCCCGGAGGCAAGGAGGTCAAACGGGTTTATATCGAAGAGGGTTGCGATATCGCGCGCGAGCTCTACCTCAGTTTTCTGTTGGACCGCGCGACCAGCTGGGTCACCGTCATGGCCTCCACCGAGGGCGGCATGGACATCGAGAAGGTGGCCGCCGAGACACCGGAGAAGATCATAAAGGTCGCCATCGATCCGGCGACCGGCCTGCAGCCCTTCCACGCGCGCAAGATCGCCTTCGGGCTGGGGCTGGAAGGCGGCCAGATCCGCCAAGCCGTCAAGTTCCTGCAGGGAATGTACAAGGCCTACACCGAGCTGGACGCGAGTCTGGTCGAGATCAATCCATTGGTTGTTACCGGTGCCGGGGACCTGCTCGCGCTGGACGCGAAGATGAATTTCGACAACAACGGCCTGTTCCGCCAGAAAGAGGTCGCCGGCCTGCGCGACGAGAGCGAAGAGGATGCCGCGGAGCTGGAGGCGAGCCAGCACGAGCTCAACTACATCAAGCTCGACGGGGCCATCGGCTGCATGGTCAACGGCGCGGGACTGGCCATGGCGACCATGGACATCATCAAGCTCGAGGGCAGTGATCCGGCCAACTTCCTGGATGTGGGTGGCGGCGCGACGGCCGAGCGGGTAACCACCGCGTTCAAGATCATCCTCTCCGATCCCAACGTCAAGGGTATTCTGGTCAACATCTTCGGCGGCATCATGCGTTGCGACACCATCGCAACCGGTATTGTGGCGGCGGCCAAGGAGCTGCATATTCACGTGCCCCTGGTGGTGCGTCTGGAGGGTACCAACGTCGACAAGGGCAAGGCGATCCTCGCCGAGTCCGGGTTGGACATCGTTTCAGCGGACAGTCTTGGCGACGCCGCGAAGAAGGTCGTCGCGGCCTTGAAGGAGGCGCACTAATGTCAGTTCTCGTCGATAAAAACACCAAGGTAATCTGCCAGGGCTTCACCGGCTCCCAAGGTACCTTTCACTCCGAGCAGGCGATCGCCTACGGGACCAAGATGGTTGGCGGCGTCACCCCCGGAAAGGGCGGAACGACGCACCTGGGCGTTCCCGTCTTCGACACGGTAGCGCAAGCGGTCGACGCGACCGGTGCCGACGCCTCGGTCATCTACGTGCCACCGCCATTCGCCGCGGACGCCATCCTCGAGGCGGTCGATGCGGAGATTCCGCTCGTGGTTTGCATCACAGAGGGCGTTCCGGTAGCGGACATGGTGAAGGTGAAACGCGTGCTGGAGGGATCCAAGACCCGCCTGATCGGACCGAACTGCCCCGGCATCATCACCCCCGGTGAATGCAAGATCGGTATCATGCCCGGTCACATTCACCTACCTGGGAGCGTCGGCGTGGTTTCCCGCTCCGGTACCCTGACCTACGAGGCGGTGGCCCAGACCACGGCCGTGGGCCTCGGCCAGACCACCTGCATCGGTATCGGTGGCGATCCGGTCAACGGTACCAACTTCATCGATTGCCTCGACCTCTTCCTGAACGATCCCAAGACCGAGTCCATCATCATGATCGGCGAGATCGGTGGGACGGCAGAGGAGGAAGCCGCCGAGTTCCTGGCGAATTCAAGCATCAAGAAACCCACGGTCGGTTTCATCGCCGGCCTTACGGCGCCTCCGGGACGTCGCATGGGTCATGCGGGTGCCATCATCGCCGGCGGCAAGGGAGGCGCGAAGGAGAAGATCGAGGCGATGAAGGAGGCCGGGATTCACGTGTCGATGTCGCCGTCCGAGCTGGGCACGACCTTGAAGGCTGTCCTCGACGGTTAATAGCCGGCGCGCCGGCGCCTATCCTCCTTCGTCTCACGCCAAGTCGCCCGTACGCCGTGAATCTGTCATGGCCGTTCGGGGCGGCTTGGCGTGGGTTTTTCTTATTAAAAGCGGCTGGCCATTAGCCGTTGGCTCCTTATCCTCCGACGAGCATCCAGCCGTTTCCTCGCCTCTCAAAAGGACGCCGGATCATTCCCGCGATGCAGGGGGCAAAACGAGAAGCTAGAATTCAGGGGGTAGCAGGTCTTTTCGCAGATTCAACAGCCTGAGTTTCCGACAACCGAGCAGAGGTCAGGCGATGACAGACTCCAGGTCGTCGGTGGGTACACGCGCCCATCCGGGTGCCGGCAGGAAAAGCGCGGCCAAGACACCGAAAGGCCGGCAGGTAGATCCGAGCGCCGTGGCGGAGATTCAGTCGCTTCTCGGGAACAGACCGAGGCGCCCGGATCTCCTCATCGAGTATCTTCACCTGATCCAAGACCAATATGGACATCTCGCGGCGCGGCACGTGGCGGCGCTGGCCGATTTGATGCGCCTGGCGCAGGTCGAGGTTTACGAGGTCGCCAGCTTCTACGCCCATTTCGATCTGGTTGGGGATGTGGAGGCACCGCCGCCGCCCCTCACGATACGGGTATGTGACGGCATCTCCTGCGAGATGGCCGGTGCCCGGACCTTGCTGCTGAGGCTCAACGCGCAGGTGGGACCCGAGGTGCGCGTGATGCGCGCACCCTGCATGGGGCGATGCGACGGGGCCCCTGCTGTCGCTGTGGGTCACAGTCATTTGCCTGATGCCACCCCCGCTTCGGTATTGGATGCGATCCGGGCTGGGGGCACAGCCGACCCCCTACCGGACTTCATCGATTACGATGCCTATGTGGCCAACGATGGCTACCGCCTGCTGCGCGCGTGCCTCAGCGGGCAGAGGGCGGCCGAGGACATCATCTCGGCGCTGGACCAATCACAGCTGCGTGGTCTGGGAGGCGCCGGTTTTCCCACCGGGCGCAAGTGGCGCATCGTGCGCGGTTACGAGACACCGCGGCTGATGGCCGTCAACTGCGACGAGGGCGAGCCAGGTACCTTCAAGGATCGCTGGTACCTGGAGCGCGACCCCCACCGTTTCATCGAGGGCATGCTGATCGGCGCCTGGGCGATCGAGGCCGAGGCCTGTTACCTCTATGTGCGCGACGAGTATCCCGCGATTCGCAAGGTCCTGGAGGAGGAATTCGACCGTCTCGAGGCGGACGGTCTCCTGCCGCAGCTCGAGCTGGAGATCCGGCGCGGCGCCAGCGCCTACATCTGTGGGGAAGAGTCGGCGATGATCGAGTCCATCGAGGGCAAGCGTGGGCTGCCGCGCCAGCGGCCCCCCTATGTGGCCGAGGTCGGGCTGTTCGGTCGTCCCACCCTGGTGAACAATGTCGAGACGCTGTACTGGGTGCGTGACATCCTCGACCGGGGACCGGATTGGTTCGCCGGCGCCGGACGCAACGGGCG
>JAJDOL010000067.1 GCA_022340195.1 Chromatiaceae bacterium | reverse complement strand
CATGATGACAAAGGGATGGACCCAGCTCTCGAATTGGGCCGCGAGCACCAGGAAGACGATGGCGACGCCCAGCGCAAAGACGAACAGGATGCCGCTGGTGCTGGCGCGGAAGTCCCGGGACTGCCCCTTGTAGTCCACCTGGGCCCGTTCCGGCAGATGGTCTCGTACCAGGCCTTCCAGATATTCGAGTGCATCGCCCAGGACCAAACCGTCCGTCAGGTCGGCCTCGATGGTGATGGCGCGGACACGGTTGTAGCGGTTGAGGCTTCGCGAGTCGGCGACCTCGGTGATCTTGACGAGATTGGCGAGCGGGATCAGCTGCCCGCTGCGCTCGGAGCGGACGTAGAGATTGTCGAGTGTTGCGGGTGTGCGCTGGGCGTCGCGCTCACCTTCGAGAATGACGTCGTATTCCTCCCCGGCATCGATGTAGGTTGTCACCTTGCGTGACCCCAGCATGGTCTCGAGGGTGCGCCCTATAACCCCGACCGTGACGCCGAGGTCTGCCGCCCGATCGTAGTCGATGTCGACCCGCAGCTGGGGTTTGGTTTCCTTGTAATCCCAGTCGATACCGGTGAGCCCGGGATTTGATGCGTCGATGCGGGCCAGCAGAATGTCCCGCCACTGGGCGAGCTCCTCGTAGGTGCCGCCGCCGATGACGAACTGAACCGGCTTTTGAATACGTGCTCCGAAACCCTGGCGCATGACGGGGAATGCCTTGACCCCCGGGAGGTCGCCGAGCTTGGCGCGGATCTCGTCGATGATGGCCCAGGCCGAACGGCGTGATGCGAAGTCGTTGAGCACCAAGATCACGATGCCGGAGTTGAAGATCTGGGCGCCGCTGAAGCTGCGCGGCGCTCGGACCAGTACCCGGAGGGCCTCGCCGCTCTCGGCATAGGGAAGGAGGCGGTGCTCGATCTCGTCCATGTACTCCTTCATGTAGGCGTAGGAGGCCCCCTCCGGTCCGTTGACCAATACGAAAAAGGCACCCCGATCTTCCTTCGGCGCGTACTCCTGCGGGATGTGCTGGTATAGCCAGACGGCGCCGGCCAGCGTTGCGGCGAAGAGAATCGCGACCAGCAGCTTGAAACGCAGGAAGAAGCGCAGGGCCGAACCGTAACCCTGCCGGACCTTTTGGAAGACCCAGTCGACGCCATTGCTGAGACGCGCACGACGGTGATTCTGCGGCAGGATTTTGGAGGCCAGCATGGGCGAAAGGGATAGGGCCACGAAGGTCGAAAAGGACACGGCGGCGGCCATGGTGAGCGCGAACTCCGAGAACAACCGGCCCACGTCGCCCTCCAGGAAGGCAATGGGCACGAAAACCGCCACCAGTACCACTGTCGTCGCTACGACCGCAAAGCCCACCTGCCGCGTGCCGCGGAAAGCGGCGACGAGCCGACTCTCGCCCAGCTCCTCCATGCGTCGGTGCACGTTCTCCAGGACAACGATGGAGTCGTCCACCACGAGACCGATCGCGAGCACCAGGGCCAGAAGGGTGAGGATATTGACCGAGAAGCCGAGTATCCAGAGCACGAAGAAGGTGGCGATCAGGGAGACGGGCACCGTGACTGCCGGGACCAGCATGGCCCGCAGGCTCCCGAGGAACAGAAAAATCACGAGGATGACCAGCACAATGGCCACGCCCAAGGTCTTGTAAACTTCCTTGATTGCGCCCTTGACGAAGACGGAGGTGTCGTAGCTCTGCTTGATTTCCATCCCTTCGGGCAGGGTGGGGTTCAGGCGCGCCATCTCCGCCTTGGCGGCTTCCGCTACCGCGATCGTATTGGCGGTGGACTGCTTGATGATCCCGAGTCCCACCATGGGCACGCCGTTGCCGCGGAAGAAGGTGCGGTCCTCCTCTGTGCCGCGCTCTACCCGTGCCACGTCCCCGAGACGGATCAAGTAGCCGCCGTCGCCGCGCGTGATCACCAGGCGGGCAAACTGCTCGGGAATGCTGAATGCACGCTCGACGCGAACGCTGAACTGGCGCGTGCGGGACTCCACGCTGCCAGCGGGCAGCTCCACGTTTTCGGCGCGCAGCGCGCTTTCCACGTCCGCGACCGTGAGACCGCGGGCGGCCAAGGCCTTGCGGTCGAGCCAGATGCGCATGGCGAAGGTCTGGTTGCCGCCGACCCGCACCCTGGCCACGCCGTCGAGAACCGAGAAGCGATCGACGAGATAGCGGCGCGCAAAGTCAGTGAGCTCCGGGACTGTCAGGCGATCGCTCACCAGGTTGAGCCACATGATCACGTCTTCGTTGCTGTCGACCTTCTGGATGTCGGGCGGATCTGCTTCCACCGGGAGCTGGTCCAGTATCCCGGAGACGCGATCGCGCACATCGTTTGCGGCGCCGTCGATGTCGCGGTCGATGGCGAACTCGATGGTGATGGCCGAGCGTCCGTCCTCGCTCACGGATTCGATGGTCTCGATCCCCTCGACCCCCGAGACCCGGTCCTCGATGAGCTGGGTAATGCGCGTCTCCACTACGTTGGCGGCAGCCCCGGGGTAGACGGTCTCGATGGAAACGACGGGCGGGTCGATATCCGGGTACTCGCGCAGCGGCAGGCGCTCGAAGGCAACCAGTCCGAAGGCGATCAGCAGCAGCGACAGGACCGATGCGAGGACCGGCCGGGTAATCGATACATCGGAGAGGATCACCGACTCGACTCCAGCATCTCCCGCAGGCTTTTTGAGCCGTCGTCAACCGCTTGAATCACGACCGGCTGGCCGGGGCGAACCTTGTCGTTCCCGTGTGTTATGACGCGGTCACCGGCGGCAAGTCCGTCGACGATCTCCACCTCGCCGGGTCGGCGGGCGCCGATGCGTATCTGGCGCTGCTCGGCGATGTTTTCCTTGTCCACCATCATCACGAAATGATCCTGTCCCTGGTGCAGCAGTGCCGATTCGGGCACGACGAGCGCATCGCGCGGATTGCGTAACAGCGCCACTCGCATCAGGATCCCCGGCTTGAGGGTGCGGTCCGTGTTGGGAAAGAGCGCTCGCACCTGAATGGAGCGGGTCACCGGATCGACCCGGCTATCGATACTGCGGATTTCGCCCTCGAAGCGGCGGTCCCCGTAAGCCCGCGCCGTTGCGGCGATGCCGAGTCCGGGTTTGAGGTCGGGTAGAAAGACGCTCGGGACGGCGAAGTCGAGCTTCATCACGCTGTCGTCGTCGAGCGTCGTGATCAGATCCCCCGGCTCGACCAAGGCCCCCGGGCTGATGTTGCGCAGCCCGAGCACGCCCGCGAAGGGTGCCTTGACCAGGCGGTCGGCGAGCCGCGACTCGATGGCCACCAGCAGAGCGCGTGCCGTGTCCAGGTCGCGCTTGCGCTCGTCCAGGAGAGACTCGGAAGCGGAACGTTGGGCGACCAGAGATTTCACACGACCGTATTGGCGCTCGGCCTCCGCTACCCGCGCGCGAGCCTCCTCCAGCAGGGCATGCTCCTCGGCGCTCGTCATCTCCACCAGGACTTGGCCGGCATCGACACGTTGGCCGTCGTCGAAGAAAATGGCCGATATGCTCTCCGTAACGTTGGCGGTTACCGAAACCGACTCGTTGGCCCTGAGCGTACCCAACGCTTCGACCCGGTCCACAAAGCGGTCGACACGAACCTCGGAGACGATTACGGCAACCGGTTTCGTATCCTGTGGCGGGGCGGCGTGGGCAAGTGGGACAAGTGCGAGAAGAGAAAAGAAGAGTTCCTCGAGAAATCCCATTTCAGCTGGTACCGGGCGATTGCCAATGAGAGGTAAGTGGTACCTTCGATCATGGAAATCGAGGCTTGTGCCGCTTGTCGGCTCGTCGCCGTGACCCGATCACCCGCCCCTTCCCGATCAGGCCTCACATTTTTCTAGCTCCCATATCATTACAGGACTTGTCTCTGCATCATATTTCCGCCCTGTGTAGTCTCCGAAAACAGCCGTCACGTGGAAACCTACCGAGACGGCCATTTCTCGAAATGTGCCTTCATCAATCATCTCGAATTCCATGAGTTGGAGAATCCGACTTTCGGCATGCCCTGCTTCATCAAAGCGTTCGATAAACTGACTGCGCCGTACAACCGGATCGCCTCCCGTCTCAAACCCGGTCACCACAATGTGTCCTCGAGCAGATTCAAAGGAACCAACGGCTCGGACCACTCCGTCTACCATGCATCGCCGCACAGCCGGGTTATGCATCGTGCAATAGAATCGCCCGTTGAGCATCAACGCTTGATAGATCGACCGAAGAGCATTCAGCTGTTTCTCCTTCCCCACCAACTCCATAAACGATTGGAACGGAAGAACAGCAATCTTAAATTCCTCATTGAAATCAAGATGCTGTATATCTGCGCATAGCAGATTAGCTTGAAGCCCTCCCTTTTCGAGCTTGCGCTCGAGGACAGAGAGCATTCCCTGTGAAATATCTACACAAGTTATGACTGCTCCCGCTTTAGCCAGCGGAATTGACAAGCGGCCAGTGCCGGAGGTGAGCTCGAGCACTCGCATACCAGGGGAGATGCGACTCAGAAAGAAGTCGTAGTCGTAGGTAGCCGCTGCGTAAAGGTCGTAAAGCTCCGCAACGGCGTCGTAGTCGATACAATCTTGCATTTTCGAGTGGGGCATAACGTCACTCATCAGCCGGGCCATAGTGCGCCACGACACAAATTCAGGACTGCGCTGAGCTCGATTCGCGGCGAGCACCAGCAATACCACCACCAGGCCGAGGGGAGACAGGAACCAGGTTCCCGAGGCCCCGGCGCGCAAGTCTTCGGACGTGGTGAAGGTGCGCTCGGAGCGTGGCTCGCCCGGGTGCTCGGTCAGAATCGCGTGGATGCGGGCGTGCGACCTGTACCGCAATTTGGCTCCTTTCCGTGGTTCAGTACTCTCAGCGCGACACTTTGCGTCGCGCCTTTCTCGAAATCCAGGTGGCATCACCTAAGGAGCCGAGCAGAATCTTCTGATTTTTAGAAGACGCGAATCTCCGACGCGCACGGGCTTGCATTCGCAGGTGTCGACGGTAACCGGTTCACGGGCATCGCATTGATTATTTTTCTGCCGACGGCAAAAAGATTCATTTGAAAGGCGATTGTGCAGTGCAATATTATCACGCGCTTGTGGTGTGGGATTCTAACGACTTGTCTACAAGTACGCACGTTTGCCAAGGTAGCCCTTGACCTGGGTGACCCTCAATCAGTCCCCGCCGCCTGCTTGGATGATGTTCTTTGATTTGCGACCTTTCCGGACCTGTTGCCATGCGAGGCCGGGAATGTCCTGTGCACGGGTGTAGCCGAAATGCGTGAAATCGTCGAGAAGTTGGAAGCAACGCGCGCCCTGGCGCGTGCCGGGGGCGGTGAGAAGCGCACCGCCGCGCAGCACCGCAAGGGCAAGCTGACGGCCCGCGAGCGCATCGAGCTGTTGGTCGACGAGGGCTCCTTCGAGGAGTGGGACACCTTCGTCGAGCATCGCTGCGTGGACTTCGGGATGGAGGGCACGCGGGTGCCCGGCGACGGCGTGGTCACCGGCTACGGCAC
>JAJDOL010000050.1 GCA_022340195.1 Chromatiaceae bacterium | reverse complement strand
TCCACCAGCTCGTGGTCCAGGAAGGGCACCCGCGCCTCCAATCCCCAGGCCATGGTCATGTTGTCCACACGCTTGACCGGATCGTCCACTAACATGATCTGTTGATCGATGCGCAATGCCTTGTCTACCGCGCTCTCGGCCCCCGCACGGGCGAAATGGGCGTGGACGAAGGTACGGCTGTAGTCCTCCCCGTGCAGGCGGGGGTGCACGGCGCGTAGATACTCCTGATGAGACCGGTCGCAGAAGACTTCGGCGTAGTCGGAAGCCGGATTCTGGCTCTCGAGCATGGGCGGATACCAATGATAGCCGGCGAAAACCTCGTCCGCACCCTGGCCGCTCTGCACCACCTTGACGTGCTTGGCGACCTCCTGCGACAGCAGATAGAAGCCGATCGCGTCGTGGCTGACCATGGGCTCGGCCATCGCCTGGATACAGCCGGGCAGGTTCGGCAGCAGTTTGCTGGCGGAGTCGACGTGGATCTTGTGATGCTCGGTACCGTAGTGTTGGGCGACGAGGTCCGAGTATTGGAACTCGTCGCCGGCCTCGTCGCCAACGCTCTCGAACCCCACGGAGAAGGTGTTCAGACCGGTCTGCCCTTGCTCTGCCAACAGGCCGACGATCAGGCTGGAATCGAGTCCGCCCGAAAGCAAGACACCGACGTCGACGTCGGCTACCAAGCGCCGGTCCACGGCCGTGCGCAGCGCCGCAAGCACCCGGTCCTGCCAATCCTCGAAGGTCAGGTTTACCTCATCCGCTTTGGCCTCGAACCTGGGCTCCCAGTAAGTCTCCTCGCGAAAGCGGCCGTCTGGCTCGACGACTCGGATGGTCCCCGGCGGCAGCTTACGCACTCCCTGCAGGATCGTATAGGGCGCCGGCACAACGGCATGAAAGTGCATATAGTGGTGCAATGCCACCGGGTCCAGATCGGTATCGATGCCGCCACCCGCCAACAACGCAGGCAAGGTCGAGGCGAAGCGCAGCGCGCCGGGGACCTCGGAGTAATACAGCGGCTTGATGCCGAGGCGGTCGCGCACCAGCGTTAGTCGGCCACTGTCGCGCTCTGCCACCGCGAAGGCGAACATGCCGTGGAATCGGTCCACGCACCGCGCGCCCCAGGCATGGAAGGCCTTCAGTACGACCTCGGTATCGCCGTGGGAGAAAAAGCGGTAGCCCATCGCGCCGAGCTCGGAACGGAGCTCCTTGTAGTTGTAAATGCAGCCGTTGAAGACGATCGCGAGTCCGAGTGCGCTGTCTACCATCGGCTGGTTGGCATGGGTGCTGAGATCGATAATGCTGAGGCGTCGGTGCCCGAGCAGGATCCGTCCCTGCTGGAACATTCCGCTGCCGTCCGGTCCGCGTCGCTCCAGAGTAGCGTTGACGGCGCCAAGCGCTCCGATGTCGATTGGTCGGTCATCAAAGCGGATCTCGCCGCAGAAGCCGCACATGGATGATTTCTCCTTTAATTCGATGGGAGGTTAGACGAGGTAAGGCTCGAAGGTCGGGCGTGCGAACGACGTAGGGCTCGCTGACGGAAAAGGGTATGGCGTTGGGGCTTCCTGTAGTGCTCGACGACGGGGCGAAACGTCGGAAAACCAAACTCGACGCCGAAAACAAGGCCGGTCTCGCAGCGACCAACAACAGCATTTTCGTGCAAGGCTGTGCCGTTCGCCTTGTTTGGAGAAAGCCGTATTGCCAAACCCCTGACAGCCGCTCGGAGTGTTAAACCCCTGTTTGTCGTCTCTGATGTGCCGGGACGAGGCCCGAACGGAAATGATCTGCGACGATCGAGTGTCGCTTGTTCCGACCGACCGGCGGGTGCTCACCCGAAATCCGGCGGGCGTCGGAACGGCGTTTTCTTTTATTTACCTTAACGCTCGGAGCCTGTTTAGCGCAAGTTATCGAATTGTGAATACCTGGCGTCGCCAAGGTTCGACCAAGTACCTCGGCGAAGTACAGAAGTACCCGGCGCTACAGAAAAAGACCTCCGTGTGTTGCCCGTCCGACTCGGGAAACGTGCGAGGGGCTCATCACAGGTCGGCGGTGCTCATACGACGGCCGCCGAAGGCAGGATGTGTTGCGGTCAGGTTAGCGAACGCTCATCGAAGGGTATTAGGCGCCAGTGAGCTGGAAGCTCGTTGGTGTCATTAAAAGAGCAAATATCTTGAAACACGTCCTCGCGGCTCCCGATCAGGACGTCGTCTTCTCCGTCCGGACCGGTATCCAGCGTCCAAACCTGGGCGCCTTTCGCGATGGCATCGCGGATCTCTTCTCGAGTGTGGCTTCGATAGTTCATGATGGGCTACCTCATTTATTCAGATAACACGCGTTAGGAGGGCGAATGTACCTTCAGCACAGCACAAGCCGCCGGGTGTTCGCCCACGAGCCTCCCCAGCCGCTGCCTGGAAGTGCTTTGAAGACGACATGCGGATTGACCGTTCGGAAGGACCAGGAAACGGAGCAATGGGAGTCTTGTGCAGCAAACGGCGAAGGCTCGAAGCGTTGGTGCAGGTGCAGCCGCGTTACAAGGTGGGAATTTCGGTGCGACAACCGTACTGAACCTCCCTGATCCCGTTGAGGCGGTGACCAGCTGGATAAAATCCACAAGGAGGGAAAAGAGGTTAATGCGCGTGGTAGGCGCTTGGGTGGATTCTCCGCCACCGAGCCCGGATCGAAGAATCCTGGAAGTGCTCCGCCACTGTTCTCGGGTCGACATAGACATCCATCGGCAGATAATCGTGACCCGCATCTCGGTCCAGCCCTTCCAATTCCGCTTCGCCTCCGAGGGAGTAGAGGGACCAGTCCGTGTGATCCCTACCGGTACAGGCGATAGAATTGTGTTTTATGTCGGTCATGGCTTCGCTCCTCGTCGATGTTGCTGACTGCGAGTTGATCCGAAGACCTTCGGTACTTATTCAGAACTATAGCGCATTGATCCCAAACGTGGTTTCCACGCAGCCTCTCCGTGATCCTTGCTTGAAGCAGCTTGACAACCGCAAATTCAATGGAATACGGAAGTGTAGAGGAGTATGTCGGCCGAGAAAATCGACCTGAGGAGAGACGGCTGAAGGAAGGGTTATGGCATGCACAGGAGGGGCTGATCATGAGGTCCATCAACGCCTAGCTCAAATCACGGTGGATATATTTTGCGGATTCGGTAGCATATAAAAAAGGCAGCCGTTGGCGGCCTTTGCGTTCGGGCTTCCCTGCGGAGCCGATCAACACGGCGATTTCAGATCGCCACATCAATCACGTACATCGTACGTGTTTCAGGCGGATTCAGGTCCGCACATCTCGGCGCAACATCCGCGCCGATCGGAAAAGACAGATCGAGGGATCGCTCCCATGAGCGGTTCCAAACACACCCCGGAAAGGCGTTTGCTTTGTCCGCTCGCGTCTTTGCCACCAAACGACTCCCAACATGGGAAAGGCGGTGACATGACTCATACCCAAACTCGACAGGACTTCGGCACCGATCCCCTTGCCGTCCGTGACACCAACCACTACCAGGCCGAGTACGTCCATTCGTTCGTGGAGAAGTGGGACTCGCTCATCGACTGGGATCGCCGCGCCGAGAGCGAGGGCGATTTCTTCATCGGCGCGCTCGAGGAGCACGGCGCCCACAAGGTGTTGGACGTGGCTACCGGCACCGGCTTCCACTCGGTTCAGCTCCTGGAGGCCGGCTTCGAGGTGACCAGCGCCGACGGCAATCCGGTCATGCTCGCCAAGGCGTTCGAGAATGCCCGCCCGCGGAACCACATCCTGCGTACCGTGCAGGCGGACTGGCGGTGGCTGAACAGAGACGTGCACGACTACTACGATGCCGTGATCTGCTTGGGCAACTCCTTCACGCACCTGCACGACGAGAACGACCGCCGCAAGGCGTTGGCCGAGTTCTACGCGACCTTGCGCCACGATGGCATCCTGATTCTCGATCAACGCAACTACGACGCAATCTTGGATCACCAGATCGAGCCCAGCCACGACTATTACTACTGTGGCGACAACGTTCGCGCCACCCCCGAGCACGTGGACGAGTCACTGGCCCGTTTCCGTTACGAGTTTTCTGGGAACGACGTCTTTCATCTCAATATGTTTCCGCTGCGCAAGGGCTATGTCCGCCGCCTATTGCGGGAAGTCGGGTTTCAGCGCATCACCACCTATGGTGATTTCAAAGAGACATACCGTGAGACGGAGCCGGATTTTTTCATCCACGTCGCCGAGAAGCGCTACGTCGAGGGGGGCGAGGAGGAATGAATCGAGGCTACTCGCCAGTCGTCGAGACCGCCCGTCAGTACTACAACAGCGACGACGCCGACAACTTTTACTTCCACGTCTGGGGCGGCGAGGACATCCATATCGGCCTCTATGCGTTTCCTGGCGAGTCCATCGTGACCGCTAGCCGGCGCACCGTGCAGCGGATGGCGGACCAGGTCGTCCAGGGGCTCGGTCCGAACAGCCGGGTACTCGATGTCGGCGCGGGGTACGGGGGCGCAGCCAGATATC
The DNA here is from genome assembly GCA_022340195.1 of Chromatiaceae bacterium. Classification (GTDB taxonomy): domain Bacteria; phylum Pseudomonadota; class Gammaproteobacteria; order Chromatiales; family Chromatiaceae; genus Thiosymbion. The sequence goes on along the minus strand of JAJDOL010000050.1, from coordinate 1,938 downwards.
TGGCGAATACCTACGGCTGCCGGGTGACGGCGCTCAACCTGAGCGAGAAAGAGAATGAGCGAAACAGGGAGATGAACCATGCGCTGAGGCTGGACCAGTCTATCGACGTGGTGGACGGCAGCTTCGAGTCGATTCCGGCAGAGGACGCCTCGTTCGATCTGGTTTGGTCCCAGGACGCCATTCTGCACAGCGGGCACCGCGACCAGGTGATCGGCGAGATCGCGCGGGTACTGCGCCCGGGCGCGGAGCTGATCTTCACCGATCCCATGCAGGCGGATGACTGCCCCGAGGGCGTTCTGCAGCCGGTGCTCGACCGCATCCATCTCGACTCGCTCGGCTCCATCGCCTTCTATCGTGAGGCGGCGGCACGCCATGGCCTCCACGAGCTCGAGGTCCTGAAGCTGACCAACAATCTGGTGGTTCACTATTTGCGGGTTCGAGAAGAGCTGGAGCGAGCACGGGGTGACCTGGTGGGCAAGGTTTCCGACGCCTACATCGAGCGCATGCTTGCAGGACTCGAGCATTGGGTCGAAGCCGGCGAGCGAGGCTATTTGCGCTGGGGCATTCTGCATTTCCGCAAGCCTGTCGGCTGACCCCGGTTCAAAAGGTGCAGGATGCCGCAGCCCGGCTGATTCGCACCGCCCGTTTTCAGGCGTCCACCCGAACGCTAATACCTGAGTACTGACAACGCCAAGCCGCGTACGACGCTGAGCTGCGGGGTTGTCTTTTCACAGAGAAATTTCAAATGGCACGCGAATACATCGTCACATCCGAATCCGTGGGCGAAGGTCACCCGGACAAGCTGGCCGATAATATCTCGGACGCCGTCCTTGATGCCCTGCTGGCGGGAGACCCTCACTCCCGTGTCGCCTGCGAGACCTTGGTCAACACGGGCATGGCCCTGATCTCAGGCGAGATCACAAGTGCTGCGACTGTCGACTACACACGCTTGGTACGCGATACCATCTGCGACGTCGGTTACGATGACGGACGCATGGGCTTCGATGGCAATGCCTGCGCCGTCCTGATCGCCCTGGACAAACAGTCCCCCGATATTGCGCAGGGCGTAAACGAGGGCACCGGACTGGATCTGGACCAGGGCGCAGGCGATCAAGGCTTGATGTACGGCTACGCCACCAACGAGACCCCCGGCCTTATGCCCATGCCGATCCAGTACGCGCACCTGCTTACCAAGCGCCAGACCCAGGCGCGCAAGTCCGGCGAGCTGCCTTGGCTGCGCCCGGATTGCAAGTCCCAGGTCTCGGTCCGCTACGAAGAGGGTAAACCCAAGGCAATCGATGCCGTGGTGCTCTCTACCCAGCACGACGAGGAGATCGGATACGACGATCTCAAGGAAGCGGTGATGGAGACCATCGTCAAGCCCGTACTTCCGGCCCACATGCTGTCCGCCGAGACCAAGTATTTCGTCAACCCGACCGGGCGCTTCGTCATCGGCGGCCCGGTGGGCGACTGCGGTCTCACGGGACGCAAGATCATCGTCGACACCTACGGCGGCGTTGGTCGTCACGGTGGCGGTGCCTTCTCGGGCAAGGATCCCTCCAAGGTCGACCGCTCCGCGGCCTATGCCGCCCGCTATGTAGCGAAGAACATCGTCGCCGCGGGTCTGGCGGACAAGTGCGAGGTCCAGGTCGCGTACGCCATCGGTATTGCCAAGCCGGTCTCGGTGCATGTAGAAACCTTCGGGACGGCCACGATGGGCGAGGAGCGCATCGAGTCCCTGATCCGCGAGCACTTCGATCTACGTCCCAAGGGCATCATCCGGATGCTCGATCTGCTTCGCCCCATCTATCGCAAGACGGCCGCCAACGGACACTTCGGACGTGACGAGCCGGAATTCACATGGGAGCGGATCGACAAGGCAGAGACGTTGCGCACCGCCGCCGCTCTCTAACGAAATCCGTTTGAGACTTACAGGGC
>JAJDOL010000018.1 GCA_022340195.1 Chromatiaceae bacterium | reverse complement strand
CAGGTGGACTACAAGGGGCAGTCCCGGGACTTCCGCGCCAGCACCAGCGGCATCCTGTTCGTCTTTGCGCTGGGCGTCGCCATCGTCTTCCTGGTGCTCGCGGCCCAATTCGAGAGCTGGGTCCATCCCTTTGTCATCATGGTCACAGTACCCCTGGCCATGGCCGGTGCCTTGCTCGGGCTTTGGCTCACGGGCCAGAGCATGAATATCTACAGCGAAATCGGGCTGATCATGTTGGTTGGGCTGGCGGCCAAGAACGGCATCCTCATCGTCGAGTTCGCCAATCAGCTTCGAGATCAGGGGAAGGAGCTCCGCGATGCACTGCTGGAGGCCGCCGACGTGCGTCTGCGCCCGATCGTCATGACCGGCATTACCACGGCGGCCGGCTCGATCCCGCTGCTGCTCTCCTCCGGGGCCGGTACCGAGACCCGCATCGTCATCGGAACCGTCATACTGTCGGGCGTGCTCGCCGCCACCTTGTTCACCCTGTTCGTCGTCCCCGTCGCCTATGATCTGCTGGCAAGACACACCGGCTCTCCGGGCGACGTGAAACGGCAGCTGGAAGCGGAGTTGGATTCACGCGACGGGAAGGTTTGAGCGCCCCGAGCTGTGGGCTGAATGCGATTACCTCACGGCTTCCGAGCTCGACGCAGCGTGGTAACAAGAACAGAGGACCCAGCGTCCGGTTTGTCCCGAGCCCGGCGTCGTGCAATTGTCCACAGCGGTTATGCCGTTTGTCGCCGAAGTCGTGCGATTTCAGGACTTGCGGAAAACAACGAGGTTCAGCGTGAGCGAAAGCGATCAACGACCGGTGCTTACCGAGATTGAGCTGGTACACCAAGCCCTGGAGAAGGGCAAGCCCAAACGTGCACGCAAGCTGCTTCGGGAAATGCACCCCGCAAAGGTTGCGAGCCTGCTCGAATCCCTCGATCCAACACTGCGGACCGCCGTTTGGCAGCAAATCGAAGATGAGAGAGAGCAGGCGGTGCTGGCCCATGTCAGTGCGGATCTGCGCCGGATCTTCACGCAGGAGGCCGAGGTCGCCGAGGAGCGCGGCGTGCCCGAGGCGGAAACCCGTTCCCAGCTCGCACGGCTACGCGACGCATTGGAGCACGGAAGACTCAAGCGGGTGGGGCGCATGCTGGACAAGATCCACCCGGCGAAGGTCGCGGGGCTGCTGGAATCCCTGCCGCCGCGCGAGCGCACTGCCGTTTGGGAGATGGTGGAGAGCGAACGGGCGGGCAAGGTTCTCGTCCACCTGCACGAGGAGGTCCGTACCCAGCTCGCCTTGGAGATGGACCCGGAGGACCTGATCGCCGCCGCCCGCGGGCTGGCGCTGGACGACCTGGTCGATCTGATCCAGGACCTACCGGAGCAGACCGGCCGCACGCTGCTGCAAGCCAAGGATCGTCCGGAACAGGCGCAGATCGAGTCCATGCTGCACTACCCGGAGGACTCCGCCGGCGGGCTCATGAACACGGACCAGATCTCAGTGCGGGCGGGCTTGCACTTGCGCTCGGTGCTGCGCTATCTGCGGTTGCTGGAAGACCTGCCTGATCACACGGACAAGCTCATGGTGATCGACCGCCAAGGGCGCTACCAGGGCGTGCTGAGGGTGCGCCACCTGCTGACCAACCACCCACAGCGGCGGGTCAAGGAAGTGATGGACAGCGCGTTCCCGGCGATCGCCGCCGACACGCCGAGTCGGGCGGTCGCCGCGCGCTTCCAGGAGTTGGACCTGATCTCAGCGCCCGTGGTGGATGCCGAGGGCCGCCTGCAGGGCCGAATCACGGTGGATGACGTCGTGGATGTGATTCGCGAGGAATCCGATCGCTCACTCATGAACATGGCCGGCCTCGACGAGGAGGACGACATGTTCGCCCCCGTGCTCACCAGCGCGCGGCGGCGGGCGCTGTGGCTGGGTGTCAATCTGGTGACGGCCTTCCTGGCCGCCTGGGTGATCGGGCTGTTCGAAGATACCCTGGAGAAGGTGGTGGCGCTGGCCGTGCTCATGCCCATCGTAGCCAGCATGGGCGGCATCGCTGGCAGCCAGACCCTCACCCTGGTCATCCGGGGTCTGGCCCTGGGCAACGTGGAGCGTAGCAACGCCTTTCTCCTGTTATGGAAGGAGCTTGGCATCGGAGCGCTGAACGGGCTGATCTGGGCCTTGGTCGTCGCGGCACTCGCCACCCTCTGGTTCGGCAACTGGGAGATCGGGGGTATCATCGCCGCCGCCATCCTGCTCAATCTGCTGTGCGCCGCCCTGGCCGGTGTGGCCATCCCCCTGGTGCTGCGCGGCGTGGGCATCGACCCGGCGCTGGCGGGAAGCGTGGTGCTGACGACGGTAACGGACGTGGTCGGCTTCTTCGCTTTCCTCGGCCTTGCCACACTCCTCCTGCTTTAAGGCGATTTCCGGAAAACCTCATACCACCTTGCTTGTCTTGTCGCCCGTCTTCCGTGTTGCGACAACAGTTACATAGTTCGACTATGCGCCTGTTGTCGCGCCTTGAAGACGAGCGAAAATCCGGCGCAATCTGGTATGAGATTTCCCGTCAACCGCCTCAGGCGATTGCCGAAACGTGCGAGATCTCGCGCCGGTTCGCCCAAAACGCACAGATCCCGCGTCAGGCTCGGCAAATCGGACGGAGGCCGCTAGTACGCAGGCGCTGAAGTACCGGGAACATCGGGGGCGTCGGTAGTGCATCGGTCCGCACAGCGGACCCTACGCGAAAACAAATGGTTATCGTAGGGTCCGCCGTGCGGACCTGGCTGAGTCCGCGATATAAGGTGGAACAGGGTACGAGGGGGAGCATGCCATCGATGATTGAGTCGACCGACCACCGACAACGACACGACCGAGATGCCATAGTCCGGGTCGGCAATAACTGCTGGCAGCGGGTTATCGCATCGCGTTTCACGACGCTGATCGATTCGGCGGACTATTTCGCCACTTTCGCCGAGGCCTGTCGGGCAGCCGAGCGGCAGATCCTGATCCTTGGCTGGGACTTCGACCGACGCGTGCGCCTACACCGCGATGACCCTGGTGACGACCTGCCGAACGAGCTCGGCGCCTTCCTGGTCGAGCTCGTCAAGCGCAAGCCGCGCTTGAAGATCTACTTACTGTCGTGGGATTTCAGCATGATCTACGCGACCGAACGGGAGTTGTTGCCGGCGCTGCGGCTGCGCGTGCAGGCGCCGCCGCGCTTTCATTTCCGTCTCGATGATTCCCACCCGAAAGGCGCATCTCATCACCAGAAGGTCGTCGTAATCGATGATCGGGTCGCTTTTGTCGGCGGAATCGATCTGAGCCGCTGGCGTTGGGACACCTCCCGGCACCTCCCGAACGATCCCCGGCGGACCGATCCCGACGGCAAGCCCTATCCCCCGTTCCACGACCTGATGGTTATGCTCGAAGGCGATGCCGCAGCCCGTCTCGGCGATCTGGCACGCGAGCGCTGGCGCCGCGCCCGCGGCTGGAAGCTCCGACCGCCGGATAAGAAAACGACCTCGCCCTGGCCGGCCACCTTGCCGGCTGAGCTGGAGGATATCGAGATCGCGATCGCACGCACCGAGCCCGCCTTCCGCGGCCGTGACGAGGTGCGCGAGGTCGAGCGCTTGTACCTCGACGCAATCGCAGCGGCCGAGAAGTCCATTTACATCGAGAATCAGTATTTCACGGCACGCCGTCTCGCCGATGCGCTGGCCAGCCGTCTGGCCGAGGACGACGGACCGGAGGTCGTGCTGGTGCTGCCCGCGAAGACCGGCGGCTGGCTCGAGCAGGTCACGATGGATGTCCTTCGCGGGCGGGTTCTCTATCGCCTCACGGAGGCGGACCGACACGATCGGCTGCGCATCTATTATCCCTACCAGCCGGGCCTTGGCGAGGACTGCATCAGTGTTCACGCCAAGCTGCTGATCGTCGACGATCGCCTCCTGCGGATCGGCTCGTCGAACATCAGCAACCGTTCGATGGGACTGGATACCGAATGCGACCTGGCGATCGAAGACGCGCGCGGTGATGCCACGATCGCCCGCTACATCGCCGGACTGCGTGCCCGGCTGTTGGCCGAGCACCTCGGTTGTGACGCCAATGGCGTCGATGCCACGATACGGGAACGGCACGGCCTGATTGCGGCGATCGAAGCCTTGCGCGGTGACGGGCGCAGCCTGCGGCCGCTGGACTGGCGCATCGATCCCGAGGTCGACCAGATCCTGCCCGACGACGCGGTCATCGATCCGCTGGAGCCGTTCAGCCCGAGCTATTTCGTTTCCCAGTATGTCCCGAAGTCCGGAAAGTCGGCCGGCCAACGCCGCCTGACACTCTTCCTTGGCATGTTGGTCGCGTTGCTTGCGCTCGGCGCGGCATGGCAATGGACACCGCTCGAGACGCTGTTATCGCCGGAAGGTATCAGCGGCTACCTGCAGTCACTGGCCTCACCCGAGGCGCGTGCGTTCGCGGCAATCAGCGGTTTCGTCATCGCCAGCCTGGCAATGGTGCCGGTGACATTGCTGGCCGTGATCGCCGGAATTGTGTTCGATGGCTGGCAGGCGTTTACCTATGTGATGACCGGCGCGATGCTCGCGGCCGTTATCGGCTTCTTCGGCGGCCGCTTCATCGGTGGTGATGCAATCAAACGTGTGAGTGGCTCGCGCGTCGAGCAGTTCAGCAAGCGGCTCGCCAAGCGTGGCACGGTGGCGGTGGCCGTGCTCCGGCTGGTGCCGATCGCACCCTTCACTGTGTTCAATCTGATCGCCGGCAGCTCGCACCTGGGCGCGCGCCAGTTCCTGGTCGGCTCGCTTATCGGCCTGATCCCCGGGCTGGGCACGATCACATTGTTTTCCAACTCGCTGTGGCAGGCGCTGACGGCACCGACGCTGCTCAACGTTGCGATTGCCATCGCAGTCGGGATCGGATTTCTGGCGGTCGCCTGGATCACCAAGCGTTGGCTCAGGACGAGCTAAGGCAATTTTCGAAAATTGGTCAGTACTCGAATTCGTAGGACACGCCGACGCTGCTGCCGCCTTCTCCGCTCGAGCCGGTCGCGGAGCCGGAGCTGGTACCGACCGTTCCCTCCAGCTTCAGGTGCTTGGTGAGATCGACCTGCACCTTGGCCCTGGTGCTGTCTGCGGACGCACCTTGCTCGACGCCGACGAAAACGCCCGGCGCAATATAACGACCAGCCTCCAGTGTGGCCTTGCCGCCGGCACCGGTGCCCACGGAAAGCCGGTCGAGGCCGAGGCCCTCACGGATGCTGTTCAAGGGATTGATGCCGCCCGAGGTCACGCCGGTCAGCTCCGCAAGCGCCGAGGCGATCTGTGCAAGCTCTAACGGGCTCAGGGAAGAGGCACTGCGTCCGAAGAGGATCTGGGCCAAGATCTCGTCCTGGGGCAGCTCGGGGGTGCTGCTCAAGGTGATCTTCGGATTATTGACGGTTCCGCCAATGTTCAGGTCCGCGGCGATGGTCGCGTTGGTTGGGCTGACCGTAAAGTCGAGCGAAGGATCAGTCAGGCTTCCGCCGTTGAAGCTCACCTTGCCCTTGGTAAAGTCGAGGGTCTGACCGGCCAGCGAGAACTGACCGCGGCGCAGCTCGAAGCTGCCGATGGGCCGCGGATTGTCCGCAGTGCCCTGCACCTGGATGCGGCCACCAAGCTCGGCGTCGAGCCCCCGCCCGCGGACGAAGATCTGCCCCTGCGCGTCGATCGTCAGATCCAGCTCCACGACCGGGCCGGGTGCGGGCGGAGGAAGGGCCTTCTCGCCCGGCCGGCGGACATCGAGTGTGGCGACGCTGGTCGGCAAGGTCTCGGGGATACGGATCTCCGCCTTGTTGATGTCGATATCGCCGGAAAGCCGGAGCTTTTTGGCGAGCTGACCGCGCGCGCTCAGGTCTGCATTCAGGCTCACCGTCAGCACGTCGCTCGACAGGAGTTGGGCATCGCGGGCCTCGAGGCGCAGATCGATGGGTAGGTCCGGGGCCAAAACCGCGAGGCTCCCAGATGCGGAAACCGTTCCCGGGCCGGCGCTCGCCTCGAGGCGAGTGATGCGAACCTTGTCGCCCTCGAGCTGAAGCAGTGCGTCGATGTCTCCGAGGTGCAGGCCCTGGGCGAAATCTTGGACCTCACCCCGGCCGAGCTGGATGGTCCCGCTCAGGGCTGGATTGGAGAGCGCCCCCCTGATCCCGGCATCGAGTTGGACCTGCCCGCGCACCAGCCGTCCGCTGGCCGTCAGGATCGGGTCGGCGAGGGCAAGGTCGACAGAGCCCCGGGCGCGCAGGTCCATGCGCCCGGCCGCAGAGAGCGGCGCCTGGCCGGTCAAGGTCAGATCGGACTTGGGTCCGAGGGTCAGGCGGCTATCGATGCGGGCGGTCTCGCCGGCAAGGTTTGCCGTCGCTGCCAAGGTGGCAGGCGGAAGCGAGCGCGCAGGACCGGTGCGCATGCGCAGCCCTGTAGCATCCAGCCGCACCGTCCCGGCGGGTCGCGCGAGGGTGCCGGTGAGCTTCGCATTGGCGCTGAGCTTGCCTTCGGCCTTCAGATCGGGGACGAAGGCACTCGCCAGCGCGGGGGACAGGTTGCGCACCTCCGCCGTGAGATCCAAGGCCGGAGAGATGCGTCCGGAGACCTCCAGCACCGCTTCTCGGATCCCCGCACGCAGACCCTCCACAACGAGACCTTTGGCGAAGTCGATTCGCGCAGGCGAGAGCAGGCGCAGGGTCTCGCCCTTCCAATTCGCCTGAAGTGCGGAGAGCGAGACATTCATTGCCGTGGCGTCGAGCACCGCCTCGCCGGTCACCCGCAGGGGACTGCCGGCCAGATTCTTCGCATCGGCCGCGACCTGGAGCGCGAGGGCATTCTGTGGCCCCTTGACCGCGAGCCGACCGGATGCCGCCACGCCTTGGACAGAGATGCCATCGAGGACCAGATCGGCATCCACGAGCGGGTCTGCGGCGGGGTTGAGGACAGTCGCCGCCAGCGTGAGATGGTCGACCAATCCGGTGCCGGACAGCCCGGCGGCGCGCGCGTCCAAGTCGAGCCGCGCCCGGGTCTCGCCGTCCTGCTGTGTGGTCGCCAGCGTTGCGGTCACGGAACCCGCTGCCGGTTGACCGATAAGGGGTGCGAGGTCTTGAAGCCGGGTCATGCGCAGATCCAGGGTGCCCAGCGGCAAGAGCGCGCCGGGCGCCAACGACAGCTGTCCTTCCGCGTGGGCGCTCTTCCAATCGGCCCGCTTGATATCCACCCGGGTCGTCCCGTCGCCCGATTGAAGGGCGATTACGGCAAGCTCGAGCGCAGACCCGGCGAGCGTGCCTTCGGCGGTGATCTCGCCGGTGGGCGCCTTGGGGAGGCCCTTCGCCTCCAGGTGCGCGCTGATGGGCGCGCGCGGCAGGCCCTTCGTCTCCAGCTCACCGCTCAAGTCAGCCTGCGCCGAGAGATCGTCAGGCGGCCCCTGCAACCGGCCCTTCGCCTCCAGCGTGCCTGAGATGGTCGGGGCGAGCGCGGCCAAGTCGGACAAGGCCACCCGCCAGTTGAGATCGACCATCTGCGAGACCAACCCTCCGTCCGCGGAAAGTTGAATGGTTTTGCCGCCGATCTGCAGGCGGGAAAGGGTCACATCCTGTCCCTGCAGGGCCGCGGAGGCGTGGATCTGTGCGGAATCGCCCAGCAAGCCGGGCAGTGGTGCGGCGCCACCCGTAATGCGGACCGTGCCTTGCGCATCCAGCGTCGTCGCGCCGGCTTTTGCCGCAGCATGGAGCTCCAGCTCCGAGTGACCCTCGACGTCGACCCCCGCCACGGCGGCAAGCGGTGTGAGGTCGGGCAGATCAA
>JAJDOL010000006.1 GCA_022340195.1 Chromatiaceae bacterium | reverse complement strand
TGTTATCCGAGCGGCAAGTGGCGGTGAACGGCGTGACAACGTCCTCCAGAGCTCCATGGAGCTTGATCCCTCATTAAGCGTTGCGCAAGTCGTTCGAGAAAATTGTACCTGCCAGGCAAGTCGAAACCGATCCGAGAAGAGCCCGCGCTTGCTCAGCGAGCGCTCCCCGGGGGCTTTCGCGGAACCAAAGGCGATTGACGGCGCGACGGTGAATAGCGCCAATCTGCTCATCTACTTCCTATGTCGAATCAAACCCTCCCGTTAAACGATCAGATCTATCAATACCTGCTAGAGCACTCGCTACGTGAAACCGCTTTGATGCGTGAGCTGCGCGAGCTCACCTTGAAACACGCGCGGGCACGGATGCAGATTGCTCCGGAGCAAGGACAGTTCATGGCACTGCTGGTCGAGCTCGTTGGCGCCAGAAAGATTATCGAGATAGGCACGTTCACCGGATATAGCGCCCTTTGCATGGCCCAAGCCATGCCAGCGGACGGTAAGCTGATATGCTGCGACATCAGCGAAGAATGGACATCGATTGGACAACCCTTTTGGCAGCGGGCAGGGGTAGCGGATCGCATCGATCTGAGAATTGCACCGGCCTTGGATACATTGGATGAACTGATTCTGTCCGGTGAGGCGGGCGATTTCGACATGGCGTTCATCGACGCCGACAAGACCAACTGCTTGAACTACCACGAGCGATGTTTGGAGCTGCTGCGCTCCGGCGGCTTGCTGATGTTCGACAACACCTTGTGGGGCGGATCCGTGGCCGATCCAGCCGATCAGGACGAGGACACCTTGGCTCTACGCGAGTTGAACCAGATGCTGCACAGAGACCAGCGGATCAGTATCAGCCTGGTGCCGATTGGTGACGGGCTGACTTTGGCACGCAAGCGTTAGAAATGCACAGAGTGAATCGCGCGGTGATCACTGGAGCCTGCGGGATTTTGCTCGCTCTGTTCGTCGGAACTGCCGCGTGCACCGAAAGCGCCGCAACCCGGGGGGAAACGGCGGCACAGCCGGCCAGTGCCAGGCGCTCGCAGGCGTCCGGGTCGACCCACTACCGATGGCTCCAGATCCTCGACGGCGGCGCGCTAAGCGCGCGCGTGATCGTCGACCAGGGCTCGCCGGTGCCGCAGATCCGTCGGGACAAGGGAAGTCCCGAGACCATGAACAAGCGCGTGGGCGGAAACTCGGACTTTCCCGTCGACGTCTACGAGTTGACGGAGGACGCCACCGCGTACACGGCGAATCCCTTCCGAGAGGTGATCGGATACGGGACGCTGCCGCTCTACCAGCCGCCTTCGCGTATGGTGATCCTCGGCGACACAGGCTGCCGAAACCGCTCGCAGTGCTGCGACGCGAGCGAGTGGCCCTTTCCGGCGATCGCGCGCCGGGTCAAGGACGAGGCGCTCAGGGATGTCTCGACCCGAGGGCCAGCCATCGTACTGCACGTGGGCGACTACCTCTACCGCGAGAGCCGCCACCAGCCTGGATACTGCCCGAAGGGGCCGAGCGGATACCGGTGGAGCACCTGGGAGGCGGACTTCTTCGCGCCCGCGAAGGACGTGCTCGAAAACGTCCCCATGATCTTTGTCCGAGGCAATCACGAGACCTGTGGGGACAGCTCCAGCGATCCGCCGACACGCGCCTGGCGCGGCTGGTTCCGGTTCCTTGATCAGGGTGCCTACACCGTGGAGTGCCAGGAACAGGTCCGCGACTGGAGCCTAGACCTAGGCGCTGCGCAGATCATGATGGTGGACACGGCGCTGGAGTACATCGAGCCGGACATGCTGGACACCGTAACCGTCTGGAAACCAACGAACGGGTTGCTCGTGACCCACGTCCCATTCTGGGCTCTCTATCCGGGAGAGGAGCACACCGAGCGTCTGGCCGGTCTCCCGGGAGGCTACTCGCTGCCGCCATCGGTGAAGGCGAACATCGTCGGGCACATTCACACGATGGAGATCCTCGAGTGGACGGGCGGACCCCTGCGCCCCCCGACCTACGTCGTCGGTGGTGGCGGAACGAAGCTGGACCACATGGGAGGTCTGCACTATCCCGCCGTCAACAAGGGGCACGACTGGACCGCTTCTTCCTGGAAGGAGTTCGGCTTCGCGACGCTGGAGTTAAAGAGCCCCTGGAAGCCGGTCCTGCTCGACAAGAACGGCCATCCGCTGATGGGCCAGTGACGTCCGCTAAAGCCTTGCGCAGAGCAGAAAGGAGAGCAGTACCCATCAGAGTCGAATGGCTCGAAAGGGGTCCGAGCTGTTTTCGTTCCTGCCACCATGTCGCATTTTCAGGATGCCGCATTCGGCGCAATTGCGTGCTGGAGAATGATTCACGCTCGATTCTCCCACCCGCCTGCGGCCTGTCTACCCACTTTTGCGAAAGACTTTTTTCCCGCCTCCCCCGCAAGCCTGGGTAGGGTTAGCTCCAAAAGGTCGCGCGTCGACACTGACCGAAGAACCACGTGTTCGGTTTATGGGCCGGCCTCGTGTAAAATGCCACGCATGATTTTTGGTTCCGGGCAGGTGTTGGCTTGCCTTTTTGTTCCGATTTGCAGCACGGGTCCGGGTGGTTTCTAACCTGCACTCAGACCAAGGGGAGATCCCTCGTCATATTAGTGTCACCATTCGGCACAGCAGATGGGACGACGGAGTTAGCTAGCAAAACCGCATGCGTTCGTGAAGAGTCTTTTTGAAAAACCATGAAGTGATTGTCATTAGCTGTGCTTTGCCAAAATCCGCAAGCACGCTTCTGTTCCAGTACACTTGCGATCTGGTAGATGCTGCGTGCTGCAAAAACGGTCTGCGGGAGCTCGTGCGTCTTACGAACGTCGGCGACATCAAAGGAATGGGCGGCTTCATCGCGAGTTTCGACGACGCAACGGTCGATTCCCTGTTGCAGCTCACTGAGAAGCACGGCCCGGTCGTGGTTAAATCACACAGCCCTCTCCACCCCAACGCCAAACGCCTGATCGAGCAAGGGCAAGCCGTGGCCACATTCATTCACAGAGATCCACGGGATGCGATTCTTTCTGCTATGGACAATTGTCGATCCACGCGCGCAACCGACTTCCCCATGTTCCAGGAATTTGCTTCTCTGAGCTCATCGCTACCAGTGATGGGCGCGTACTGCAAGCATGCTCGGGAATGGATCGAGTCGGGTCTCGCGCTTGTTCTGACCTACAAGCAGCTATTGCAGGATCCGTTCGTACAACTTCAGCGCATCGCCAGCCACATTCAGATCGATGTGACCGACGGGGCGATGAAATCGAGCATCGAGCACCATAATACCCACCTCAATCACCTCTATAACACCGGGAAGCTTGAACGATTCCGCCAGGAGATGTCGGCTGAGGCCATAGCGATATGCAATGAGCAGCTTGGGGATCTCATCGTTGCTCTCGGATACGAGCTGTGAGTAAAGAATCTGCGCAGACGATCGCCTCAAGATCATAGCGCGTTAACCTGTGAACGTGTAATGATTCGAGAGTAAAAAAGGTCCGCGCGGGGTCTTGAGCGATTGCTGCCTCTCGGACCAGAAAGAGTCCGCTATCAGCATCTATGTGTAGTTCCAAGCTATGTAAAGTGTTTGTCGCGGCTCCAGCGGTTCTGGGCGCTCTGGCCGCCCGTTGCTTCACATATACTGCGTATAGGCATAAATTGTGTGTGAAACCTACCGTAAGCAACTGTTTTTCAGACGTAAGTTACGAAACAAAATCACAGTTTATGCCTATACGCAGTATGTACCGCTCTCATTTGATTGTTGAGTTTAGGAAGACCGTGTAACACGCTGATAAATTGTGTAACATTCAGGACATGCTCGACTACACGCTTTCAGCTGACAAGCTCACCGAGTTGCGTGCGCCACACCGCGGCACAAAAGACGAGCGCGAGGCCGACCGCATCAAGGCGGTGGTGCTGCTTGCCACCAGCTGGAGGGCGGAGGATGTCGCCGAAGTCTTGCAGGTCGATCCGAACACCGTGCGCAACCATTTCAAGGAGCGCAAAGGACCGCAACAGGTCAGTTCTCGCGTTATTGCATTGCTTTCCGTACTATGCGACCGACAGTTGCAAGGTGGACGTTGAAATGCTCCGCAATCTCCCGATAACTATAGGCGCCCGTAGCGTAAGCGGACACGATAGCGGCATTACGTTCGTTGTGACTAGCGGCAATTTCGGCAAGAGTTGGTGCCGGTGGTCGGCGTTGCGCGCGGGGTACGGTTAGCACGTCACCTCGAATCGTTGCCTTCTCCTGCATTCTCTCCACAAATGCTTCGTTTCCCAGAAAGATCTGTTGCCGCAATCCTTCCCAAATGTCCTGCTCCATACTGTCCACCACAAAGCGTCGGTAATGGTTGCGCGCTTTCTTGCGATCCGGCCCGAACAGACTCAGCAATCCGTCAACCGCCAACCACGTCGGCACTGGAGATCGTCCCATCATCGCCCGATAGCTACTCCAAGGCCATCGATCCGGTGAGCCCACCATCCCCGCTCGAGCCGGATTGAGGACAACATATCGGCTCAGTTCCAGGAGGTAAGCGTCCTTGTCCACCAGCGGGGATAAGGGGGATAAGGGGATAAGAGGGGATAAGGGATCAGGCTCAATTAAGATTATCCTACGCCGCAAAATAAATTGAGCCTGGCCCCTGTCATAGCCTTTTCGCCTCGATAGGCAATATGCGCGCGACGGATTTCGATCAAAATTAGTTGAAGATTGTAAAGGGGAACGTGGCGGAAACGATACCGACGCTCGATACGAAGCAAATTTCGTTGCTGCGGTTAGATACGGATACGTACGAGAGAACCCAGACGGAGCTTGAGCTGCTCTATGATTTCGTTCCGCGCGGGGCGTGGTTATCATTGACGACTGGGGCTTTAACAAGGGCTGCGCGGAGGCCGTTCGCGAGTTTGCCGAGGGGCGTAAAGTATTTCCGATGCGCCAGGACCGCTATGGTCGTTCGTGGATAAAGGCATTCGATTAGCGGCAAGGAAGAATGGACAGACCACGTTTCTCTGTTGTCAGCATTAAAAACCATGCATTAAACGTGGTCTATCCCTGATTCTCCCCGTAAACGTGGTCGGAGAGTAAGCCGGGGCCTTGCCGTCGTTTAGGCAGAAGTTGGTGTTCGCTGTTTGCCGCCTGGTTTCCCGGCGGTGCCACAATATCTCTGCCATGCGACGGTTCGGCGCCCGACTCCTCGCAGAACCGGACTTGGAG
>JAJDOL010000237.1 GCA_022340195.1 Chromatiaceae bacterium | reverse complement strand
TCCACCGACGTGGGCATCGTGCATGCCGGTTACGCCAAATATCGGAAGCCGCTGCTGCGGGGCGGGGTGGAGATCTATGAGTTCAAGCCCGACGCGGACACGGCGGCGAAAGGCAAGTTCGCCAAGCTCAAGGGCTCGTCGCGGGCCAGCCTGCACGCCAAGACGTTTGTCTATGACCGCGAGGCGCTCTTTGTCGGCTCCCCGAATCTGGATCCACGATCCGGTAAGCTGAACACGGAGCTCGGCATCCTGTTCGAAAGTGAGCCGCTCGCAAAGGGTTTGGCGGACTGGTTCGACGACAACCAGGCCCATATCGCCTACCGCGTCAGTCTCGATCGGAGCCAATGCAAGAACCAGCATCGGTGCGAAGAGCAGCTGCGATGGACAGACGAGGAAGGCGGCCGAGAGGTGATTTACCTGAAAGATCCAGAGACAGGCGTCCTGCCCCGCTTTTTCGTCTCCCTGGTCTCCTTGCTGCCAATTGAAGGGCAGTTGTGATGTGCCTTGATGCTGGCGCCAAGGCCCGGTATTCGGCGATAGGGCGAAATCCGGTTCCGCGACCGGTCGTTGCCTGTTGGCGCTTTATCTCACTGGATTTTCTCAGATTGAATCGCACTGATCGGCCCGGACTGCTTCACCGTCGCCAATCCAACCTCAGAGCCTTCACAAACTCTTTCGTCTTCAGCTGTCCTACGACCGTCGTCGGCCAAGTCGGGATACCGACCTGCCTGTTTCCAACGACAGGTTCATGGTAATCGCTGCCGCCGCTCGCCCTGAATTCCAACGAGTGAAGCCGACCCGTTGCAGTCACCGCGACTGCACAAAAGAGTGCCTGCTGTCGTGGGGCGACCGGCGGGCAAACCGGCGGTGATCTGAGGTGGCCATGCCCGTGCGGGTATTTGGTCTGGCGACCACCGGGGACCAACACTTAACGCAGACATAGCCGACTATTTACACCTATCCGGTGCAGACCCCGACTAGAATGGGGGGGTCGACCGCGGCGTCGCCGCGGGGACGGTGATCAACAAGTGGAGGAATCGTCATGTCCGGGATTTGCTCAATTCGGTACGCCACTATCGACGCCCTGGCGGTGCTCGCAATTCTGTGGGGGCAGGCCGGGGCAGCCCCACCGCCGGACGCGGTGGAGGGGCACCAGAAGGATGCCGCAGAGGTCATCGAGGTTAAGGTGCTGGAGGCGCAGGTGCATCAAGGCCAGGGCGAGCGCTTCGACGTCCTTTATCGCATGGAGGTCCTCTCGGTCGTTCGCTCGGCCTCCCGGGTGCAGCCGGGCGAGATCGTAACGGTGCGCTCCTATGGACAGAGCAAGGAAGCCCTGGAGCGGGGCTGGATCGGCACCGCCTACCTCAATCGTGACCCGAAGGCATCCAGCCCCGGCGCCGGGCACCAGTTCGTGACCGCGGCACGAGGTGAAAGCTTGGTGGAGCTCCCGCCGGGGCCCCCGTCCGCGACGTTTACCCGGGAGGCTCCGAAGGGCGGCGAATGATTTACCAGCCGCTCGGGGGCTTGGTTGGGCTCCCCGCCGAGGCCCCGGCCCTTCGATGCCGGGGCCTCGGCGGGAGAAGGGGTCTAGGTCTGAGGCGCAACGGAACAGAAAACTGGGTTACGTTCAATACCCTTTTCAATGACGCGCAATGGACGAAATTGCCTGGCGCTTGGCTGAAAAGCGAGGTGTGCTCCACCATCGTGGCTCGACTCGGGCTTGGCAAGCCGCTCGACAAGGTCGATATCACCGTCTACGAGGGACAACGCACGGATGCTCGTGGCCACTTCTATTTCACATCCAACCCGTGCGTTAGCTCCGACCTGATCCAGCGGCTGCGTTACGGCAAGAAACCGAGTGACCCGGGTCGTGAGCTGATCAAGGTTGCCCCGATCGTCTGGAAATTCCCGCGTGCTGGAACTGAAACAACGGTCAAAAGCAGCCGAATCCCGACTCGGCGACAAGCTCATTGAAACCGGTAAGTTAATCAAGGAGAAACAACAAAGCGATCCCGGCGCAACTCAGTGAATTCCCGGCCGGCGTCGCTTTGAGCGCCGAACGGAGCAGACCTAGGCCCTCTGCGGCTTGGGAGAGCGACCTTGGATCATTCCGGCCAGTTTGAATCGCGCTCGGCGGCGCACTTGGCGGCGGCGCCGGAGCCGCCATCGGGAAGCAGATTGGCGGAAACACCGGCGCTGTGATCGGTGGCGCTTTGGGTCGCGGAGCGGGTGCGGCCGTTACCACCAAGGGGAAGGGAAAGACCGGAGCTATTTAATCGTTATCGGTTTACTGGGTCTTGCGAAGCTTTAGACCGCGTACGGCGGAACTTCAATCAGCCCGGCGCCGATCACCGTGGTGCCGATGGGCAGCGGCGTGGCTCGATGTCATCGGCGGTCGCCGCCCCCGCGAGAACGAACATCGAGGCCGCACCGCAGAAGCGACGGGTATTCGTGAAGCCGGCTCTTCGTCCACCTACCGGAACAGCAGGGTTACCGCGCCGATCGTCACAATATAGGCCAGCGGATAGAAGGTGATGACGTAGCGGTCGACCGTGGCCACAAAGGTCTTCCGGCCCTTCATGTCCTGGCGACGCAGATAGACTGAAAGGATCAGAACGACCGCGGTGACGAGAAAGGCGCTGATCAGGAGCGTATCCAGGAAGGTCAGATAACCCAACCGGGGCAGGTCGTTGGAGATGGCGAAATTGAAGGCAATGAACAACAGGAGATTCGCGCCCGCTGCATCCACCCGCTTCGCGTAATCCTTGAGAAAGAACAGAATCCAGGAGACGGCGATGATGACGCTGAGCGGAAGCAGAATCCGGAAGAAGTAGTACTCGACGTGCCGCTTCGCCGAAAACTCGAAGTCGAACCGCGAGACGGGGCGCTGCAGGATTTCGCCCTCGGAAAAGCTCGTCGCGAAATCGGTGATGACCCATTCCTCTTCGCCGAGCTTGTCGCCGACTTCGCTGTAGCCCTCGATCTCATCCAGAAGAAACATCCATTCTGGAGCCATCAGGTCGATACGGATAAAGAACTTCTGTACATCGAAAGGGAAATCGCGGAAGTCGAAGTCCGGCGCCTGCAGCGTGGTCGAGAATCGCTCCAGGTAGAAGGTTTCGCCATCGGGCATATTCACGACGACGCGATTCTGCACCCAGCGGTTGCCCTGCTGATTGACGACCGTGTATTGGGGCCAGAGCTGCCCCCGCCGACTCATCTCCGCGCTGAACGTATCGCCCGTGAAAATCTTGAACCGATCATTGATGGACTCGGGATCGAACGCCAGCGCAGGATCCTGCCAGTGCAACACGAGTGTGGCGACCACACCGAAGTTCTCCGCCTTCTGATCCACCGACGTGATCTGCTGGAGTTTGATGCCGATGTGGACGGGGATCGGCTCTCGAACCAGCTCTCGGCCGGTCGGTTCGCCTACGCCGTGCAACACCTCAGGGGCGTTCAGGCCCATCAGCAGGCGGAAGTTGCCTGCCGTTGCCTTACCGGCGGGGTCCTGGCTGGAGATGCCGAGCCGGTAACCTTCCGCCTGCCGCGGCAAGTGATACTGCAGCGCCGCTTCGGCGTCCGTCGCCGCAAAGTTCGCATAGGCCACGGCCTTGTCGCTGAAGTCGTAAAGCGTGAGCACCGGCTTGAGATCGCCCGTGATAGCCTCCGCGTAGGCGTAGAACGTCTGATCCGCAGCGAGATCCGCCAGATGATAGAACCTGATTGGCTGGTCCGACCTCAGCTCGCCGGTGACGGAAACGATGCCCCGCTCCAGTGCACCCACGTCCTTCTCCGGGAAGACGAACGCCGGACCGCTGCCGTCCGGAAGCCCGGAGATGACCTGAGGTGCGTCCACCCCGACAACGAGTCGGTAGGTGCCGAAGGAGGGGCGAACCAGGGAGCTGCCGATAGCCAGCCGGTACTCCCCGTCGGCGGGAATTACGTAGCTAAACGCGGCGTAAAAATGCCCTTCGAAATCGTCGCTTCCGGCCAGCGCAAACCGGTCGAGAATCTGCCGGGTAACCTCGATCGGGTCGTGATCGTGGGACAAGGTGTTAATTAGCTCATCGAGTGGCTTCCTCGCGAGCTCGTCGAGGTTGACGTTTGGCTTGAGAAGGGCGACGACGGGATCGAGGTAACCTGAGCTGGCCTTCGCGTGGACGTACAGCGTCTGGCCCTTCTTCAGGCCGGTGACACGGTAGATCTGCAGACCGCTTGCGGAAACGCGGCCGTGGAGAACCTGGATCCGCACCGCTTCTTCAATGAGGTCCCTTTCTGAATCACCCGGTGCTTGCGTCTGTCCCGCTGCGGGAAGAAAAACCGCAAATTGCAGTATCCACAGCAACAACCACTGCGTGGTCCTCGAAGCGCTGAACCGGCCTCCAGGCAGTATTCCCTCTTGTTCGATACCCATCGTAGACTCGTTTGCGGGCGTCTATCTGTTGTGAACGAGATACTAACGTAAAGTGCCGCATTTTCGTCCACACAACAAGCATATAACCCATGCCGCCACCATAAACGCGACGAAGAGGGTATGCAGGATTTCCTGTGCAGCGGTATCGCCAACAAACATCTCGCTGTGTTCCGAAAAACTGCTAAGAAAGCGCCACGGCAATGATGCCGTTTGCGCCAACGCAGTCCCGCCGTCGTGACGGTGTCCGGTCATCGGCAACAATTTCGCTTCCGAATGGTCCGCCAAACGCTGTGATATGCTTCCGCGCCATGTCCGGTGAAATCCGAACCAAGAAGGAACAACCGCTCGGCTGGATCCTGTTCGATCACGTTGAGCGGCGAAATGCGATCACGCTCGACATGTGGCGCGCCATTCCGGAAGCCGTCGCCGCGTTCGACGGGGACGATGCGATCCGCGTGATCCTGCTGCGAGGTGCCGGGGACGTGGCGTTCGTCTCGGGAGCGGACATCTCCGAGTTCGAGAGCGCGCGCTCGTCCGAGACCGCGCAGCAGTACGAGAAAGACAAACAACGAGCGATCGTCGCCCTCGAGTCGATCCGCAAGCCGGTGCTCGCCATGATCCATGGCTTCTGCGTGGGCGGTGGTGTGGCCCTCGCGTTGACAGCGGACATTCGCTACTGCGCCGACGATGCACAGTTCTCCGTCCCACCGGCACGCCTCGGGCTGGGGTATCCCGCCCACAGCCTCGATGTCTTGGTCCAGAGCCTGGGCTTCGCCAACGCGAAAGAGCTGCTCTACACCGCCAAGCGCATCGATGCCTTGGAGGCGGAAGCAAAGGGTCTGGTCAACGCGGTCCTTCCGAAGGAAGACCTCGAGGACTTCGTGCGCGCAACGGCGTTGCAGATCGCCCGCAACGCCCCCCTCACGTTGCGCAGCGTCAAGCGAATCGCTACCGAGCTCACTCGGGATGCGGCCTCTCGCGACCAAGGAGCAATTGCTGCATCGATTCGAGCATGCTTCGAGAGCGACGACTACCAGGAAGGCATTCGAGCCTTTCTGGAAAAGCGCCGGCCTCGATTTCAGGGAAGATAGGCGTTCAGATCGCCGGTCGCGGTAGGCGCACCTTGTGGCGCCGTTCAGGGAGTTGCTAATCTCGCCCGCCTGAAACACCTTCCTGCTCGACTTTCCCATGGACCTATCAGTCGTCATTTCGGCCTTCTCTGTGCTGTTCCTGGCGGAGCTGGGGGACAAGACGCAGCTGGCGATTATCGCCCTGGTCGCGGCTACCGGCGAGGTCTGGTCCGTGCTCGTCGGCGGCACCTTGGCGCTATGGATTGTCTCGCTGGCCGCCATCCTGTTCGGGGCGACGCTGATGAGGAGGATCCCCAAGCGCTAGATTCACAGGGCGGCGGGCCTGTTGTTCGTGACGTTCGGCGTACTGGCCATCGGGCAATTTTTGAACGGACAGGGACTGAGCCCGGTGCAGACCGTACGCGAGCAGCGGAGGTCGGGCTCGCCCTTCCCCCACTCCTCCTGTATCTTTTCAGGATGCGACTGGAGAAGATCAAGCTCGCCGGCTTCAAGTCCTTCGTCGATCCCACGACCGTGCTCTTTCCGAGCAATCTGGCCGGGATCGTAGGACCCAACGGCTGTGGCAAATCCAACGTCATCGATGCCGTGCGCTGGGTGATGGGGGAGAGCTCGGCGAAGATGCTGCGCGGCGTGTCCATGGCGGACGTTATCTTCAACGGCTCCACGGGCCGCAAGCCGGTGGGCACTGCCGGCATCGAGCTGGTATTCGACAACGGTGACGGAAGTGCCGGCGGAGAGTACGCGCGGTTTGCCCAGATTTCGGTCAAGCGCCAGGTTTCCCGCGACGGCCAGTCCGTCTATTCCCTCAACGGATCGCGTTGCCGGCGCCGCGACATTCAGGATCTTTTCCTGGGAACCGGGCTGGGTCCACGCAGCTACGCCATCATCGAACAAGGCACGATCTCGCGGTTGATCGAGGCCAGGCCCGAAGAGCTGCGTCTTTTCGTGGAGGAGGCGGCGGGTATCTCGAAGTATAAGGAGCGTCGGCGAGAGACGGAGAATCGGATGCGCCACACCCGGGATAACCTGGACCGCCTCGACGATCTGCGCGAGGAGGTGGACAAGCAGCTCCTGCACCTGGAGCGACAGGCCGCGACGGCGGAAAAATACAAGCGTCTGAAGGAGGAGGAGCGACGGCTGGAGGCGGAGCTCAAAGCGTTGCGCTGGAAATCCTTGGACGCCGAGATCGGCGAGCGTGATGAAGCCTTGCGTGCTCAGGAGACGGCTTTGGAGCGCCAAGTCGCGCGCCAGCGACACCTGGAGGCGGAAATCGAGCAAAAGCGCGACCAGTACGTGCAGGCTTCCGACAGCTTCAACGAGGTGCAGGGCCGTTATTACGCTGTCGGCTCTGAAATTGCCCAAATCGAGCAAGGTATTCAGTTCGCCAGGGAAAAGCGCAGGCAGCAGGAGGCTGATATCGGCCGTATGCAGCGCGAGTTGTCGGAGGTCGAGGATTTGCTCGCGCGCGACGAGCGCGCCTTGTCCGAGATCGATGACGCCTTAGCCGAGGACGAGCCCGAGCAAGAGACGGCGGAGGCACGGATGACCGAGGCGATCACCCGCGTGGGCACCGCGGATTCGCAGCTCGAGGAATGGGAGGCGCAATGGGATGAATTCAACCGTCGAGCAGCCGAACCCGCGGAGCTGGCCCAGGTCGAGCGCACCCACATCAACCACCTGGAACAGCGCATGGATCAGGATCGCTCTCGGCGGAACCGGGCGCAGGAAGAGCTCGACCGGCTGGATACCAGGGAATTGGAAATCCAGATCGACGACCTCCTCGAGCAGGAACAGGGATACGGCGAGCAGATCGATATTCTGCAGGGACAGGAGCAGCGCCTGACGACGGCCCTGCAGGAGCAGGAAAGGGCGCTGCAGGATGCAGTCACACAGCTCGATGCGGTGCGTACCGAGCTGCAGTCTGCACGGGGTCGGCAGGCCTCGCTCTCGGCGCTTCAGGAGGCGGCCCTGACCAGCGCGGACGAGGCCGTTGGCGAGTGGTTGAGCGGCCAGGGGCTTGCGGATGCGCCCCGACTGGTCGATGAGCTGGAGGTCGCGCCGGGCTGGGAGCACGCGGTGGAGGCGGTTCTCGCGGGTCACCTGCGCGCCGTCTGCACCGACTCCCTGGAGCGGGTAGGGAGCGCGGCGGGTGCCGCTGACCTTGGCTCGCTGGCATTGCTCGACACGGCGACGAGTGCCGGTACCGCAACCGCCGGCTCTCTCCTGGAGCGGGTCCGTTGCCCCTGGTCTCTGCACGGGCTGCTCGGGGCGGTCAGGGTAGCCGAGGACCTACCGCAGGCCTTGAATGCGCGAGGCGACCTCGACCCGGGTGAGATCCTGGTTACCAGGAGCGGGGTCCTGGTCGGGTCCAACTGGCTACGCACGCCGGAGGTAAATGGGGCCTTTGGCGGCGTGCTCGCGCGGGCCGAGGAGCTGAAGGAGCTGGAGCGACAGATCGAGATCCTCGAAAGCCGGGTGGAGGCCCTGGAGCAAGAGAAAGAGCGCTTGAGTGCGCGGCGTCGCAGGGTCGAGGAGGAGCGCGAAATGCTGCGCGCGGAGACCGGTGGTCTCGAGAAGTCTATCGCCAATGTCGGTGCGGACCTGTCGGGACGCCGAGCCCGATTGGACCACCAGAAGGAGCGCCGTGTGGCCCTGGCGGCGGAGCACCGGGACTTGACTGCACGCCTGGAGCAGGCGCGTGCGGAAAGTGAAGAGGCGAGGGCGCGCCTGCACTCGGCTTTGGAAGAGACAGAGGCCCTGGCGGACCGGCGCGAGGCCCTGGCCGAGCAACGCGAAGTTCTGCGTGGTCAAGTGGTACAGGCGCGCGAGCAGGAGCGAGAGTTGCGCGAGCAGGCCCATCGATTGGCCGTGCGCATCGAGTCGCATCGTGCCTCCCGAGAGGCCACGCGACGCAACCTGGAGCGGGCGCACGAGCAGCGCATGCAGCTCGCCGAGCGCCTGGATGGGTCGCGCCAGAGCCTGGAAGAGTCACTGGAGCCATTGGCCGAGCAGGAGGAGAGGCATCAGGAGCAGCTCGCCCTGCGCCTGAGCGTCGAGGAGCAACTGGGTGTCTCCCGGAACCGGATGGAGGAGCTGGACACCGGGGTTCGGGCACTGGAGCAGGAGCGCCACCAAGTCGAGCAGGATCTCGCCGAGCGCCACCACGGGCTCGACGGGTTGCGCCTGGCGCGGCAGGAGCTGCTGGTGCGTAGACGTACCCTGGAGGAGCAACTCGCGGAGGTGGACCTGAGCCCGGGGGATTTGCTCTCCAACCTGGAGTCGGATGCGGACGAGGGGACTTGGCAAGAACGGCTGGGGAAGGTATCCGATCGCATTGCCCGTCTCGGTAACATCAACCTCGCGTCTATCGACGAGCTGCAGGAGCAGTCGGAGCGCAAGCGTTATCTGGATGCCCAGCACGCGGACATCTCCCGCTCCCTTGAAACCCTGGAGCAGGCGATCCGGCGCATCGACCGGGAGACCCGCAGCCGCTTCAAGGAGACTTTCGATCGTGTGAACCAGGGCTTGCAGCAGCTCTTTCCCAGGCTTTTCGGTGGCGGTCACGCTTACCTGGAGCTTACAGGCGAGGATCTTCTGGAGACGGGGGTGACCGTCATGGCGCGTCCGCCCGGCAAGCGCAACACCAGCATTCATCTGTTGTCCGGCGGCGAGAAGGCGTTGACCGCCGTGGCTCTGGTGTTTTCCATCTTCCAGCTCAATCCGGCCCCCTTCTGCATGCTGGACGAGGTGGATGCTCCGCTGGATGATGCCAATGTAGGGCGCTTCTGCGAGCTGGTTCGTTCCATGTCCGATCAGGTCCAGTTCATCTTCATCACCCACAACAAGGTGACCATGGAGATAGCGGACCATCTCCTTGGCGTAACCATGCACGAGCCCGGCGTCTCGCGGCTGGTCTCCGTGGATGTCGACGAAGCGACCAGGCTGGCCGCCGTATCTTGACGGGCATCGCGTCCCGGGAAAACATGAGATACCGAAATATCGGCAGCTCGGTACGACGTCCGTTGGAGTTGCAGGCCATGAGATCCTATCTGACGGGCGGAACAGGAAGCGGTTCCGCCGAACGAACGCATCTGGGGTTATACTTTCGCCGTCTGCCATCTCCTTAGCCGAAGAAATTCCGAATGGACCCAGATACCCTTCGCATCATACTGATTGTCGCCGGTAGCCTACTGCTGTTAGGGCTCTATCTGTGGGAACGGCGGCGCGCTCGCACAGACGAGGACGAGTCATACGACTCCTACGAGGAAGACGATTTGGACGAGGATAAGCTCGAGCCTCGGCTTGGCGCCTGGAACGCCGAGGAAGGCAACAGGCGCGGCGGCGCAGCCGGTGGTGGAGTCGGAGGCCGCACCGAGCTGCCGGAGCAGCCGGAGCTTCAACTGGAGCCGCCGGAAGGCCCGGACGAGTTGGGGCCGGTGCGCCCCGCGAGCCCTTTGATCCTATCGCTCCATCTAACCCCGGTTGAAGGGATCTTTGACGGCGAGGCAATCGTGCATGCCGCCGGTCAATGCGGTGTCGAGCCGGGCGAGATGGATATCTTCCACCGTTATGCCGATCCGGGAACCCCCAGGAATCCGCTGTTCAGCTTGGCTAACATGCTCAAGCCCGGAACCTTTCCCTTCGGTGCCATGGCCGATTTCGAAACCCCGGGTCTGACCCTGTTCTCTCAGTCAGAGGGGGCCTCGAACGACCCCGCCCGTCTGGAGGAAATGCTCTCGACCGCGCACTGTCTGGCCGATAAGCTCAATGCGGAGATCCGCGATGAGACCAGGGCGCTGCTCACGCCAGAGGTCGAGGAACGCCTGCGCGATCGAGTTCTCGAGCTTGTCACCTGGCGGTTGTCCGACACGGCGCCCGAATGAGCGACTGGGCAATCGCCCGCTCCCGCGTCGAGGCGTTGCGGCGGCGGATCGATCACCACAACTACCGCTATTACGTCCTTGACGACCCGGAGATTCCGGATGCCGAATACGACCGCCTGTTTCGTCAGCTCCAGGAGCTGGAGGCCAGGTTTCCCGATCTGGTTACCCCCGAGTCGCCGACCCAACGCGTCGGCGCCAGGCCCCTGGAAGGTTTCGCCGAGGTGGAGCACCTGGTTCCCATGCTCTCCCTGGAGAACGCCTTCGATGAGGCCGAGATGCGGGCCTTCGACCGCCGCGTGCGCGAGCGGCTCGGGCGCGATCGGATCCGCTACCTCGGCGAGCCCAAGCTGGATGGTCTGGCCATCGGCCTGACCTTCGAAACGGGCTTGCTACGCCGGGCGGCTACCCGTGGCGATGGCCGCCGCGGCGAGGATGTGACCGCCCAGGTCCGCACAATAAGATCCGTACCCCTGCGGCTACAGGGTGAGGGATGGCCAGCGCTGGTAGAGGTGCGTGGCGAGGTTTTTCTGCCCAAGGCCGGTTTCGAGGCCATCAACGCCAGAGCCCGGGAAGAGGGCGGCAAGACCTTCGCCAACCCCCGTAACGCCGCCGCGGGCAGCTTGCGCCAGCTCGACCCCGGTGTCACGGCACAGCGGCCCCTGGACCTGTTCTGCTACGGCTTCGGCGCGGTGCAGGACGGCACGCTGCCACCGACCCATAGCGAGAGTCTTGCATTGTTGAAAAGCTGGGGACTTCGCACCTCGCCCGAGTTGCGTGTTCTGGAAGGCGTCGGCGCCTCCATCGCCTATCACGAGGAGATCAAGAGCAGGCGCGACGCCCTGGGCTACGACATCGATGGAGTTGTCTTCAAGGTCGATTCCCTCGCCGACCAGGAGGCGTTGGGCTTTGTATCACGCGCACCCCGCTGGGCGATCGCCTACAAGTTTCCCGCACAGGAGGAGCTCACGACCGTCGAGGCGGTGGTGTTCAACGTGGGGCGCACCGGTGCCGTGACCCCCATGGCACGCTTGAAGCCCGTCTTTGTCGGCGGTGCGACCGTCTCCAATGCGACCTTGCACAACATGGATGAGGTGCGGCGCAAGGACGTTCGGGCCGGTGACACCGTATTCGTCCGCCGGGCAGGGGACGTCATTCCGGAGGTTGTGCGGGTATTGCCGGAGCGCCGGCCTGAAGGTGCCGTCCCGGTAGAGCTTCCGTCGACCTGTCCGGAATGCGGCTCGCTGGTGATCAAGCCCGAGGGAGAGGCCGTAGCCCGTTGTACCGGAGGGCTCTACTGTCCCGCTCAGCGCAAGGAAGCAATCTGGCATTTCGCCTCGCGAAGGGCCATGGATATCGAGGGGCTCGGAGAAGAGCTGATCGAGCAGTTGGTGGGCAAGGGGTTGCTCGAAGACCCGGCCGGGATTTACGGCCTTGCCGCGAAGGCCGATCGGCTGATAGCGCTCGAGCGCATGGGCGAGAAG
Source organism: Chromatiaceae bacterium (assembly GCA_022340195.1). Taxonomy (GTDB): domain Bacteria; phylum Pseudomonadota; class Gammaproteobacteria; order Chromatiales; family Chromatiaceae; genus Thiosymbion. The sequence goes on along the minus strand of JAJDOL010000237.1, from coordinate 3,713 downwards.
TCGGTCGCGAATCTGCTCGAAGCCATAGAGAGAAGCAAGTCGACGACCCTGGCCAGATTCATCCTTGCGCTGGGAATACGGGAAGTGGGTGAGGCGACAGCGCAGGCGCTCGCAGACGCGTTTCCGGACCTGGAGAGGCTGATGTCGGCCCGGGTAGAGGACTTGGTGCAGCAACGGGGGGTAAAGGGCGTCGGGCCCAAGACCGCGCAGGCCATTCACGATTTCTTCGAAGAGAATCCGCAGCTCGCCGCCGATGGCGAGCTTGCCGACTGGCTGGTCGCGCAGAAGATCCCCGGCGTCAACCCTGCGGTCGCGGCAGCCCTCACAGCGCTTTTTGGCGATCTCGATGCCCTGCGCGCAGCGCGGTTGGATGAGCTCGAGAACCGGCGCGAAAGTCTGGTACCAGGCGTGGGCGAGGCGGTTGCCGAGCAGATCGTGAGCTTCTTCGCCGAGCCTCATAACCGGGATGTGATCAGAAAGCTTCTCGATGCCGGCATTCATTGGGAGACGCCTGCGGTTTCCGTCGCAGCGCCCGAGCGGTCGCCCTTGGCGGGCAAGACGGTTGTTATTACGGGCACATTGAGTCGGCCACGTGAGGAGATCCGGGCCGAGCTGCAGGCGCACGGCGCAAAGGTGACCGGCAGTGTCTCCAAGAAGACCGACTACCTTGTCGCCGGCATCGACCCCGGCTCCAAGCTGACCAAGGCGCGGGAGCTGGGCGTGGCAGTCGTGGATGAGGAGGGACTCGCCGGTCTGTTGGTCGAGGGTCGGAGATGACTCGAATCTCTCGCGACCGGATGCTGATTACCCAGGCGATCAATGAGCCCCTGCGGTTGCCGAGGCTTGACGCAATCCTCGCGAAATTCAGCGATACGGTCATACTTTTGCAACAACCCAAGCCGTTATCGGCCCACAGAGATGAAGCCATGCCAGACCTGACGATAGACCAACAAATCCTGATTGCGATGCGCAAGACCTTGGCCGCCGTGATCAAGGACGTCACACCACCGCCGGGAATGAAGCACCCGCTTTCCGAGCGGACCATTGCGGATGTTCGCCAATGCCTCGCCCTGATCTCGGCCCGGGAGAAGGAGCTTGCCGACGCCCAAGGCCGTGCCGGCGAGCGACCTTATTACGCCGACGAGCCGCAGTCAGCCCATGTGGTACCCATTGCTGGACTGGGTAAAGGTAAGAAACGGGATTGAGCCCATGTGCCCGGGTAGCATCTTTTCCACGGATGGGCGCCTGCTGCGCCGCCGCGCACGCACGCACCGAATAGCGATCACTTCGCTGTTGAGCCTGCTCCTCCCGGTCGCGTTCCCCGTTCACGCATGGCATTCGCTGTTGGGTCTACAGGAGCCCGTCACCCGCGTCGACTGGGGGTACGCGGCAGATCGAGGTCCAGAGCATTGGGGCGATCTGGCGCCCGAATACGCCGCCTGCAAGGGTGAGCGCCAGTCGCCGGTGGATTTGAGCGGTGGACAGCGCGTGCGGTACTCGCCTCTGTCATTCCGATATCGAAGCAGCCCCCTGTCCATTGTCGACAACGGGTCCGTGATTCGGGTCGAGACGCCGCCCGGAAGCTATATGAGCGTCGGTGGGCACAGATACCAGCTCGAGGGATTCCATTTCCACGTACCGGGTGAGCACCGAATCGGGGGTGTTGCTCCAGACATGGAGCTACATCTCGAGCACCGGGATCAGCAGGGGCGAATTGCCATAGTCGCCGTGTTCATGAGGGTAGGGCGGCGCATGAACAGCATCCTGTCGCGCATTTGGGACCATCTGCTCGGGATGCAGGGTAGCCGCTTCTATGGACGTCAAACGGGGATCAATCCCAGGTTCCTGCTCCCCGGCGATCAAAGCTACTACGCCTACGTGGGCTCCTTGACCGAGCCTCCCTGTACCGAGGGCGTCGAGTGGTTCGTGCTGGCGAAACCCGTGGAGATCGATCGGAGCTATGTGCACAGGTTCCTCCGTGCCGTGGGCCCGAATGCGCGGCCCATCCAGCCATTGAACGGGCGTGCCGTGCTCGCCTCGCTGCGGCGCTAGATGATTTCGAAGCTTGCTGCCAGGGCGAGAGATTCCGCCACCCTCGTCGCCGTCGACGAGGCCCACGCCTGGCACCCCTATACCTCGACCATCGACCGTGACCCGGTCTACCCGGTCGCCTCGGCCCATGGCTGTCTGATCGAGCTCGCTGATGGGCGCAGCCTGATCGACGGCATGTCGTCCTGGTGGTGTGCCATCCACGGCTACAACCATCCGGTTCTGAACAGGGCGGCCGAGGACCAACTGCGGCGCATGTCCCACGTCATGTTCGGCGGACTCACACACGAGCCGGCGGTGGGGCTGGTCGAGCGCTTGGTTACCTTGACGCCCGAGCCGCTGCAGCATGTCTTCCTTTGTGATTCGGGCTCGGTATCGGTCGAGGTGGCCATCAAGATGGCGGTCCAGTACTGGCACGCCAGGGGCAGGCCCGAGAAGCACCGTTTGTTGACCATCCGCTCCGGTTACCATGGGGATACCTTTGCCGCCATGTCCGTGTGCGATCCGGTTACGGGAATGCACCATCTGTTCTCCGGGCTGCTGCCGCAACAGCTCTTTGCGCCCGCGCCCGCCTGTGGATTCGATGAGCCCTGTCTGGATCGTGACATCGTCGAGCTGAGCAACCTGCTCGCCGCGCACCAGCGGGAACTGGCGGCCGTCATTCTCGAACCCATCGTTCAAGGGGCCGGCGGGATGCGTTTCTACTCTCCCCAATACCTGAAAAGGGTGCGACGCCTTTGCGACCGTCATCAAGTACTGCTCATCACCGACGAGATCGCTACCGGCTTCGGGCGTACCGGACGCCTTTTTGCTTGCGAGCATGCCGGAATCGCACCGGACATCATGACGGTCGGCAAGGCGCTTACCGGCGGCTACCTGACCTTGGCTGCAACCTTGGCCAGCGCGGAGGTTGCCGATCGGATCTCCTCGGGTGATCCGGGCGTCTTCATGCACGGACCGACCTTCATGGGTAATCCCCTGGCCTGCGCCATTGCCAACGCCAGCATCGACCTGTTGCTGGCGTCGGATTGGCGGGCCAACATACGGCGCATCGAGCGCATGCTCCGGGATGGACTCGAACCATGTGGAGAGCTGTCTGGCGTGGTGGACGTGAGGGTACTGGGGGCGATCGGGGTCGTGGAAATGGAGCGTCCGGTGCGGATGCGCGTAATACAGCGCCGCTTCATCGATCAAGGGGTTTGGGTGCGGCCCTTCGGCAAGCTGGTCTACCTGATGCCTCCCTACATCATTACCGACGAACAGCTCGGCGCACTCTGCCGCGCCATGCTCGAGGTGCTTTCCGCATCGTGACATTGACCGCGGTCCAACCCTCGCTGGTTTGTCGGCACACACTTCGACTAAAGATTAAGTCGGATCAAGGCCCACCAACTTTGACGAACTGCTCCACCAAACGGGAACACGAAGAGGTTCGACTGAAAACGGTGATGACCAAGGACCCGATTACCGCAACGTCGAATACGGCATTGGTACCCAGCCTGACGATCATGTTCGAGCAATGGGATGCCGCGAAAAACGAGCCCAAAGCCGTTTCGGGTTGAAGAGCATCCGCTGCCGAGAAGCCGGTCGCCGCAAAGGGGGAGTGTGGTGATCGGCTATCCCGTGACTGGCCATCAGGCACGCGCCTCGAACCGTTGGCGGGACAA
>JAJDOL010000234.1 GCA_022340195.1 Chromatiaceae bacterium | reverse complement strand
TGTCACCGCACGCATCCTCGACAAGGCCTATGAAATCGGCCGCAAATGCTCCGACGCTTTTCGCGACATCAAAGATCGATTCATTCGTCATGATGACGTTCTCGGGCAGTGGAACTACGTGATCGATGCGAATGGAATTTCATTATAAGTCGTTTAACTTGTTTCTGAACCATTACCCAGGATGCTCTCGTTTTGCCGCGACAACGATATCAAGGTTCGCAAACTCATTCCGTACCAAAAGGATCGCGTCAATGCAGCGTACTTCGAAAAACGACTTCGTCGGATTCAGCAAGATCCGCCAGACGTTGTATATATGGTCTCCTACCTCGATGACGCGGTGCTGCTTGTACAAGCGCTGCGGAAATTGAACATCAACTCCTTGTTGATCGGCGCCGGAGGTGGATTCGTAGATCCGAGATTTATCAGCATGCTTGGTGACTCGGCCAACGGAATCTTGACGGCGGCTCTATGGCGCCCGGAATTGCCGTACTCAGGTGCGCAGGAATACCACGACTCGTATGTCGAGCTTCACTCTGAGGCTCCCGACTATCACGGAGCGGAAGCCTACGCCGCGGTTTTTGTCGCGGCGAATGCCTTGGAACGCGCGGAAACCTTGACTCCGGAAGAAATCCGCAAGGCACTGGACGAAACAGATCTCGAAACGCCGTTCGGACACGTCCGCTTTCGATCCTACGGAAAGTTCGAGCGCCAGAACAAAACACCTACGGTTGTTCTCGAGGTCTCGGACTCGAAACTCGAGCTCGCGTGGCCCCAGAATATCGCCACTTCGGGCAAGTCAGCTCAATAGGACTATCTTTGTCCGAAACAGGCTGTGCACCGGACGTGCACAAGTCGAAGCGAGCAGGCGTCCCCACAGGCACCTGGCGTTGCTCTTTATGCGCCGTGAGCGGTTGGGTATAGCCCAGGTCCAAATCTCGGACCTACTGTTTTCCGGCCCTGATAGGTACTATGGGCTCCAACACGACACCGCTCCTGGATCCTCGACTGCGCGATGACAATCTTCCATCTCGTACTTATCAGACCCTCTCACTACGATAGCGAGGGATATGTCATCCAGTGGCTGCGCTCGGGTATCCCCTCCAATACGCTGGCGGCACTCAATGGCCTGGCCGAGGACTGCGCCGCTCGCAAGGTCCTCGGCGACGACGTGGAGATCCGCGTCACGCCCATTGACGAGGCCAACACCAAGGTCGACGTGGAGCGCCTAGCGCGCATGATCGAGTGCGATGGTGGTCACGGGCTCATCGGCCTGGCAGGGGTGCAGACCAATCAGTACCCGCGCGCACTGGACATCGGGCGCAGGTGTCGCGAGAAAGGGCTCCAAGTGTGCATCGGCGGATTCCATGTGAGCGGCATCCTGGCGATGCTCCCGGAGCCGACGCCGGAGCTTGAACAGGCCACTGACCTCGGCATCTCGCTCTACGCGGGAGAGTCCGAGACGCGCTTCGACGAGGTACTGGTCGACGCCTACAACCGCAGGCTCGAGCCTCTCTACAATTACCTGAACGACCTCCCAAATATTGACGGCGAGCCGCCGCCGTTCATGCCCGTTGACCGGGTGTACAAGACCCTCAGCAAGGTGACCAGCTTCGACGCGGGCCGCGGCTGTCCTTTCGTGTGCAGCTTCTGCTCGATCATCAACGTGCATGGGCGCAGATCCCGATTCCGCGGGCCAAACGACGTCGAACGGGTGATCCGCGCAAACAAGGCCCAAGGTATCAGCCGTTTCTTTATCACGGACGACAACTTCGCCCGTAACAAGAATTGGGAGGTCATACTCGACCGGATCATCGAGCTGCGCGAGAAGGAGGGCATGGAGGTCAGGCTGACCATCCAGGTGGACGTCCAGTGCCATCGGATACCCCGCTTCATCGATAAGTGTGTTGCAGCGGGGGTTAAGCGGGTCTTCATCGGGCTAGAGAGCATCAACCCGGAAAACCTCGCTGCCGCAAACAAGAAGCAGAACCGGATCACCGAATACCGCACCATGTTCCAGGCCTGGCGCGCGGCAAAGGTGTTCACGGACGTGGGCTACATCATCGGTTTTCCCGGCGATACGCCGGCGAGTGTCGTGCGGGATATTGGCATAATGCAGCGGGAGCTGCCCATCGACCGCATCGAGTTTACGGCGATGACGCCGCTACCGGGCTCCGCCGATCACAAGGCCATGTTCGATCGCGGCGCCTACATGGACCCGGACCTGAACAAATACGATCTCTGGAATGTCACGACCCACCACCCGAGGATGAGCGACCAGGAGTTCAGGCGCACCTACCAATTGGCCTGGAAGACCTACTACTCTGACGAGCACATCATCACCAACCTGAAGCGAGCGCGAGCCAGCGGCATCAGTATCGGCAAGGTGTTGGGCTCGAATGTGCACTATGCCCTCGTCCCGGAGCTGGAGGGCATCCATCCGCTGGAGGCCGGACTGTTCCGGGTGCGACGCAGAAAGGACCGAAGGCCGGGGATGGCGATCGAGAACCCGCTCGTCTTTTACCCCAAGTACTCCTGGCGTTTCGTCCGCAGTCATTGGAAGGCAGCACGGGTGCTGCTCAAGTTCCACCGCGTGCGCAAAGCGCTAGACGCGGATCCGGATGCCGTCAACTACACAGATCGCGCACTCACGCCTGTAAGCGAAAAGGATCTGGAAGAGCTGGAGATGTTCTCCCAGACCGACGCGGCAAGGGTTGCAGTTCAAATTCACCAGGAAAAGCAACGCGCACGAGCATGAAGCGCCGAAGGATTCGCCAAGTTCTTTCGGATGTCGGAGCGTCGGTTATGAAAACCATTGCTGACCGCCGTTGACAATAGGGTGAGGACACCTTGACCTTGACCAGATCGCCGGTCTTGACCACTTGGTACGGGTCCTTGACGAAGCGGTCGGCGAGCGCCGAGATGTGGACCAACCCGTCCTGACGCACGCCGACGTCGACGAAGGCCCCCGAATTCGGTGACGTTGGTTACTTGTTCCTTCCAACACCATGCCGGGCTTCAGGTCCGCGAGGGTCTCTACCCCCTCGAGAAACTGCGCCGCCCTGAATTCGGGCCGCGGACCCGGCCCAGGCTTTTCCAGCTCGGCGAGGATGTCCTCGACCGTGGGCAGGCCGAACGTGTCGTCCGTGAGCTCCGCCGGATTCAGGCGACGCAGGGCGTCGCTGTCGCCGCTGAGCTCGCGGATGCCCTTCCCCGCCCTGGTCAGGATTCGCCGCACCACCGGGATAGGCCTCCGGGTGGACCGCCGAGGCGTCCAGCGGCTCGTCGCCGTCCGGGACGCGCATTCTATTCTCGCAGCTCAATAACAAAAGCGATAAGCTCCCGGACACTCAACTCTGATCCTCCGCTTCGCTCATGCCAAGAAATGTAACGCTTGAAGAGTCGTATTTTCGAGTTGTTAGGGTAACCTCATCACGCTTTCGTCTAGGTTAGACCCGTATCCAACTGATCGCATGTAGCCCTTCGGTGCTCTGGAGTCGCTAATCATTTGCCGAAGACCACATGGAACGCGCAAAAACGATTCAATCCATTCAATTCCTGAGGGGCTTCGCCGCTCTTTGGGTTGCGTGGTTCCACATCGTTTGGTGGCTAAAGGGAAACGGCGCGCCGGAGTTTCTGGGTAATCTTGCCTCGGTAGGCTGGGTCGGCGTAAACATCTTCTTCGTTATTTCCGGCTACATCATGTGGTCGACGACGTCCGATGAAACCTCCGCCGGCCGGTTTTTCTACAAGCGGCTGACACGGATCTATACCTCGCTCTGGCCTGCGCTTCTGATTTTCCTAGTGGCAGGCGCGCTGAAGCCGCAACCGGCCGACGTGGACATGGATGCGCTGATCCGTTCGGCGACGTTGCTGACGTTGGAGCCCACGGCCGAGCTCAATCACCTCTACGTCACCTGGACGCTTACCTATGAGCTGTATTTCTACCTGGTGTTCGCTGCCATTCTGGCGATCGGGCGCCGTCATGCGGTCATCGTCCTGGCCGTGACGGTCGTGGTCATCGAGGGAACGAATTTTCTGTCCGACGTTTTCAAATTCGACGCCTCTCCTATTTTCACAGATCGCTCCCCTTATAACTTTGCAATCGGATGCCTTGCCGCCGCCGCGGTCAATCTAAGCCGCACGGCGCGCGCCGGCGGCTTGGCCGCAGGCCTCGGCCTCCTGTGCGCGGGGACTTATTTCGGCGGCTGGATGGAGCGGTATGACGCGTTTCTATTCTTCGGAGTGGGGACGGGCTTGGTTTTGATGGCAAGCCCATTGATAGACGAGCTGATCGACTTCGGCCCCCTGACCCGGCTGGGGGATTGGTCCTACGCCATGTATCTTCTACACCCGAGCGTGATCTACCTGAGCGAGATCGGCGCGTTCAGGTGGAATCTGACACAGGAATACGGCTATATCCCGTTTCTCTTGCTTTATTCGATCGCGGTGGTTGGCCTGTCGGCGGTCTACTATGCGATGGTAGAACAGCCGCTGTTGCGGCAATCCAGGCGGCTTTACGGCCTCCTCGCCCGCCCGAGATCGACGAACGCTCTGAAGTGCGCCGGCACACCACCAGGACTACCCATCGATCAAGGCACGAGAAGTCTCTCCGACACGTAACCCGCGCGAAGACCCTGCCCGATTCGAATTTCACGACCCGCCCTGCCCCTTTTTGGCCCGGCGAGAAGGCGGCCGCCAGCGCACCGCCTCCTGCCCGAGTCTGAGGTCCGCGCTCCGACCGGTCCGACCGGCCTGCGCGCCGGTCCCCGGGCTCGCCCGGGATCTCGCGCTCGGGACGATCGCCCAAGCGCATGCTGAGCGCGATACGCTTGCGCTCCAGATCCATGCTCATGACCTTGACATTGACCAGATCGCCCGTCTTCACGCCTGGTGCGGGTCCTTGACGAAGCGGTCCGCGAGGGCCGAGATGTGGACAGGAGGTAAAGGTAAAGGCGGCAAAGGGGTCAGAGCCCTTAATATATGCTATCCTCGGATTAGAACTCCCAACAGATAGTGCTCCGACCCGATTGGCACTGATCGTGGCTCGTTCCTCGCACGATCTAACCTTATTCGTTAGGCGTGCCGCTCATCAGTACTAAAATACCCCCTCGGATGAACCTGGATGCTGATATCGACGCCAGCTAGTGTGCGAAAGCCAACCACCGGCATACCTTCGCACAATACCTGCATTAGCGGCGTTTCCTCTTGTTTCACGGTGAGCGTAAAATCATGCGATTCAGCTCTATAGAGCGCCGCGATTTCAATGACTTCACCGTTGGGCAGCGAAACCTTTTTGAACCGATTACGCTCTTGATCTTTTAGCGCCTCGACACCAATCGACCAATCTGGCTCGACCAGATAATCGATTTCCAGTTTAGCGACACTGTCCCACTCTTCAGTGGCACGGTTTCCGTAGCTTACGTACAGCTCGATAAGATCCATTCTTCTTTTACGCCTAACGGTGAAATCACCCGCCAACGAAGGAGGTCGGGTGTATTTATTTGTTAGTGCTTTTCTGATGTGCAACGTATTCATCCAGTAACTGACGGATAATTTTTTGATACTGCATGTGATGCCTTTTTGCTACTTCCTTGAAGTAAGCGACGCTTTCAGCGCTGAGAGAAATAGTTACTTTTGTGTTTTTGGATTTAAGTGCGAGTTCTTCTGGAGAGGGTAGAAAGTCAGGAATTAACCTGATTTCCCCGAGAGGCTCATCACTATATTGCATTTGACTGTTCATAGACCTGTTTACCTTTACGCCAATATCCTGCACCAATTATTCGTATGCTTCCTGATCTGTACGTGAACCGAACGGTGAGAACACCGTTTCTCTCTTGATTCAGGCCAAAACAGTAATATCGTTGTTCGGTTTGGCTGTGGGTGAGGTCTTCAGCTATGACACGCCTTGGATCAAGAAAGGCGTACTGCGCGTCATAAAACGAAACTCCGTGTTTCCTCTGATTTTGGAGGTTCTTATCCTCGTCCCACTCAAAGTTCGGCTCGGTCATAGGGAAAGGATAGCTCAAGTATGGCTATTTCGCCATATCTGATTGCGCTCCGCGGTAGGGACGCCCGTTACCGGGTGCCCCCCGCACTTCCCCGGACGTGCAGTTTTCCCGCATCCGGTTCCTCGGTTGTACTCGCTTTCGCGCGGACCTTCACAGTTACCCGTTACAAGGCCCAGTTGCTATTCCCCGCAGTGAGGTTGGCTTGCCTTTACCCGGTCCGACTGTGTCCGGGACAAGTTTCCTTTGCGGGC
>JAJDOL010000175.1 GCA_022340195.1 Chromatiaceae bacterium | reverse complement strand
CCCTGGTGCACAGCCTGTCCGTCATGTTCGACCACTAGTTCCGCCATCTTCCCGTATTGGAAAACGGACAGGTGGCAGGTGTGCTGTCCTGTCGGGATATTCCGGCGAATTACTGGATCATGTGGGAAAATTGGCTCTCCGCTCAAAACGAGCTGAGGGCGTGTTCGGCTTGAGAACCGCTGCAAGCCCGCCCGGCATGTCCGAGCTGCAGCACATCTTCGACTTCGATCCTTCCTACGGCTATGACCTCGGCCGCCTGCTTGCCGTAGAGCCGCCACCCGAGCCGCCGGGCTTTACCGCCTTCTGGTCCGCGCGTTACGAGAAGGCACTGGCCGTCGACCCGAGCCCTCGATTGCATCCTTCCGGGTACGCCCGCCCCGGGCTGCGGGTCTCGGACCTGGAGTATCGCTCCACGGATGGCTTCCCGATCCGTGGCTGGCTGTTGGAGCCGAAGCAAGGTCCGGTCACACGCGGCTTCGTCGTCGGCCACGGTTATGGCGGAATCGAGCAACCGGACTTCGAGCTCCCCTGCAAGGATGCGGCCTACCTGGTGCCCTGCTTTCGCGGTCTGTCACGCAGCACGCGACCGCCGATCTCGGACAATCCGCTCTGGCACGTGCTCCACGACATCCACCTGCGCGACAGTTACATCCTCGGCGGCTGTGTCGAGGATCTCTGGACCGGGGTCAGCGCCCTGCTGCAACTCCATGCGGACCTTCGGGGACGGATCGGCTACATGGGCATCAGCTTCAGCGGCGGCATAGGGGCACTGGCCCTGCCCTGGGAGGAGCGAATCGCCCGCGGCCACCTGAATGTGCCGACCTTCGGCCATCACCCGCTGCGGCTACGCCTTCCGACCACCGGCTCCGGTGCCTCGGTGCAGGCCTTCGCCCGCCGTCATGTTCAGGTTGCCGAAACCTTGGCGTACTACGATGCCGCCGTCGCAGCCAGGCATGTTCGCCAACCGATGCACCTGGCGGCGGCCCTGTTCGACCCGGTCGTAGCGCCGCCGGGACAGTTTGCCGTCTATAACGCCCTGCCCGGCCCGAAGGAGCTCTTCGTGTTGACTGCCGGACACTTCGAGCACCCCGGAAGCGCGACCGAGGACCGGATGTTGTTATCGGAGCTGAGGCGTTTTTTCGGCTAGGATGAACCGGGAATACCACCGCTGGTACGGCCGCCGGCCGGGCCGTGACATGCAACTTCTGAGCTATGGTCACTCCGGGGCCAAGCTGCTCAGCTTTCCTACCCGGAACGGACGCTTCGACGAAATGGACATTGTCCTTGTCGTCGGCGGGGAAGAGCCTTTCTTGGACAGCGGACCGTCTCAGCGAGATCCTCTGGAGCACATAGGCGATGGCGAGCAGGACATTTCTCCAAAGTTTGTCGAGCTGGGAGCGGTTGAACTTCCTGATGACGAACCGGATCCCGCGGCGCTGGGCGACCTTGTTCATGGGCCGTTTCAGCAGAGTCCGGAATCCGCTTGTCCGTGAGCTCTCTTTCTTCATCTGGAAACGCTTTGCCGACGACCTCAAGCTCGAGGACGCCGACCAGGACGAGTTCGAGAGCCTGCACGATTGCTTTACGCGCCGGCTGAAGCCCGGCCTGCGCCCAATCGACCCCGACCCCGCCGTTCTCGTCAGCCCTTGTGACTCTGTCGTCGGAGCGGCCGGCCCGGTTGCGGGCCAGCAGGTATTCCAAGCCAAGGGGTTTCCGTACGAGCTAACCGAGCTGTTCGGCGACGAGGTGTCGCACGAGAAGTACCGGGACGGCCTGTTTGTAACCTTGCGGCTGAAATCCAGCATGTATCATCGCTTCCATGCGCCCTGCGACGGCAAGGTTCGCGCGGTCACCTATATCTCGGGCGACACATGGAACGTGAATCCGATCGCTCTCAAACGGATCGAAAAACTCTTCTGCAAGAACGAGCGTGCCCTGATCGAAATGGACCTGTCCGGGACCGAGCATTCGATCGCTCTGGTACCGGTCGCTGCGATTCTGGTCGCGAGCATCCAGCTTTGTTTCCTCGACTATCCGCTCGACCTGAAGTACCTAGGGCCCAACCGGATCGAATGTAACGAGACGTTCCGCAAGGGAGACGAGATGGGCTTTTTTCAGCAGGGTTCGACTATCGTTCTCTTTGCGCCGCGGGGGTACCAGCTGTGCGATAACCTGAAGGAGGGAGGTTACATTAAAATGGGCGAGGCATTGCTGCGGCGTCTATGAGACCTTCGTCCAGGGGTCCCGTATCTTTTGCGCACCGGTACCAGTAGCGCCCTACGGCATCTCACCGTCATCATTCGTCATTACGAATTTCAACCAATCGTAACAGCCAGCGGCTAAGGTTTGCTTCATTTCCATCCGCCTAATCGACCGGATGGATCACCCTAACCTGGTACCGGCATCGGGGTCCTCGGAGAGAGAGTGCAATTAAGTGAAATTTGGGGAAGAGTTGAAAAAACAGCGTTGGGATGACCATCGTTATTACCACCACAGCCGAATCAATCAGTCGCTCCACTTGCTGAGCTCGGTCAGCTTCATGAGCGCTTATGCCCTGCTGATAACGAGCCCGCAAATCTCTGCGATAATCGGCTGGCTGGTCGCAATGTGGTCGCGGCAGATCGGCCATTTCTTTTTCGAGCCGAAGGACTACGACAAGGTCAACGATGCCACCCATGAATACAAAGAGAAGATAAAGGTCGGGTATAACCTGCGCCGAAAGGTCGTGCTGATGGGGCTCTGGGCTGCATCGCCTTTCGTGCTTCTACTGGATCCGACCTTCTTCGGAGCCTTCGAGTACCATGAGACACCTGCCGATTTTTTGGCAAATCTCGCGATCGTCTGGCTCGTGCTGGGCGTAGCGGGGCTGTTGTTCCGCACTGTCCAACTGTTCTTCATCTCCGGAGTGCAAACGGGGCTGGTATGGTGCACCAAGATCCTGACGGATCCCTTCCATGACTTCCGAATCTACTGCAAGTCCCCCATCTACCTGTTGAAGGGTCAGCTGATCGATCCAATGAAGCAGGTCGCGGACGACCGCTTGGAGCGGCCGCAGCAAAGCCGGGTTTAACGCGTACAGCTCGGTGGTGCTAGCGCATAGCAGCCCGGAAAATTTCTCCCAACAGCTTCCGCTTGATCGCTTTGTTGCTGGACGAACGGCCGCTCCACCACCATTCGTCTGCTTTCATCGCGGTTGCGGCATCGATGAATCGTTTCATGACGGCTTCGACATCCTCGTCGGAGAAATCATGACTGAATATCAACCGACCACTGCCGACCCAGCTCAAGGCAAGGCCCTCGGCCCTCAGGTAATACTGGAACATCCAGTTGTAGCGACTGGCGTCCTCGTAGACGATCGTCCATATCGACGCCAGGTTTCGAGCACGCACCGGTAGATCCCGCGACTCGAGCCGGCGATTGAGCTCCGCGACGCGACCGTTCCAAAGCGCGTCCAGGCCCTGATAGCCCGCTCGAATCTTTGGTTCGTCCAAGCGGCGCAGAAACTCGTTCATCGCCCCCATAACGTACGGGTGGGAATTGAAGGTCCCGCGGGCAAAGGACACATCGCTCGGGCGGTTCTCCCGAAAGCGTTTCATCAGATGATGCTTGCCGCATACCACGCCGACCGGCAAACCGCCTCCCAGCGACTTGCCGTAGGTCACCATATCGGCACGTACGCCGAAATACTCTTGCGCACCGCCGTAAGCGAGACGGAATCCGACGAAGACCTCGTCGAAGATCAGCACGATGGAGCGCTCGGTGCAGACATCGCGCAGCCGGCGCAACCAGCTCGTATAGGCATGCCGATCGTAATGCGCGCGACGGTCGCCGGCGATCAATGTCGCATCCCCGGGAGCCCCGGAATTCGGATGCAATGCCTGCAGGGGATTCACCAACACGCAGGCGATATCTTTGCGCGTGCGAAGAACGTCCAGCGTAAGCTCGCTCATGTCCTTTAGAACGTAGACATCCCGCGCCCGGCGTCGATTTCCGATGCCGGGCTGCACGCCGTCCCACCAGCCGTGATAGGACCCGCAGAAAATCACCAGCTGCGACTTGCGTGTGTGATAGCGAGCCAACCGCACGGCCTGCATGACCGCCTCGGTGCCGGACATGTGGAAGGACACCTCGTCGAGCCCGGAAACCTCGCGGATACGCTCGATGTTTTCGGCAACGACCGGGTGGTACGGGCCGAGAACCGGACCTAGTTCTCGAATCCGCGCCACCGCAGCATCGATGCAGTCTCGATAAAAGTCGTAGCCGAACAGATTGACTCCGTAGGACCCGGACAAATCGTACGCCCAGTTCCCGTCGAGATCGCGGATGCGCGTACCCGAAGTCGCAGTGGCGACCGAGCCGATTTTCAGGTGCTCCCGCACGTAATCCCGGTATTGGAAAGGCACACGGTAACGATCCGTAAACTGCATGTCCGAAATGCCGTCCTGGATGCGATCGCCGAACGCGAGAGACAGCGGACACTTGTCGCGAAACTGCTCTGCGAGCCGCTCGAAGCCGGCGCGCCGGCGCCCGGCAATCCCTTCCGGCGCCCCGTCGCTGCAAAAGACCTTCGCCTCTTCATACGCGTAGTAGGGTAGAAGTCGCGCGACCAAGCGCGAGATCCGCGGGTGCCCTTGTAACGAGCGGCTTTTTGCACGCGAAAGGCGCAGGCGCGCACGCGCGCGCGGCGCCAGAATCGCGACCGTGACTGCCGCGAGAGCATACTGCCAAAGCAGACTATTCATTCTTGGATATCTTTGTCCAGGAGCCGGATGTGCCCGGTGAACGAGATGGCAGCGCCTTCATCCCCTCTGAGCCGCTTCCTGCTTCGTCGCGGCCTCTCTGCCGCGCGCGTCAGCTTGGCATTATCGCGAAGCAGGATGAACGAAAAATGACGAGCCGCCAGCGTACCCCACCAGGACACCAGGCAGGGGCGCGCGCTGCAACCGGTCGACCACTGAAAACAACATCGACCCCCGTCAGCGGCCCGATCTCGTGCCAAGGTTGTCGGGGCGTCGGGAAGAAGCTAACATCCGAAAGAAGCTAAGGAAATCAAGGAGAGGGCGCCCGAGATGAGCACCAGAGAACGTCCCCGGGGCGATACACACATCCCTATTGATACGGACAAGATCGTCGGGCGCTCCCTCCTCCTCGGGAAGATGTGTAGTCTCATCCGCCGCAGGCACCAGACCATCCGTACCGAGCGGGCCTACTTCCCGCGGCGCAATCCCTGCCTCCCCTTTCATAACAAGCGACACGCCAAGCAGATGGGTGTACCGCGGATACGCGCCTTCCAGTCGGAATTGACGAATACGTCCGCTTGCCCAACACATAAGCAAACCCATCACACTTCCCAACGGCTCGTAATCCCCGTGGAAGACCAGAAGAACGCGCATCGAAAAATGCGAAAGGCGGCGCGAGGGCCTTGGTAGCCACGGCAGGAATTGCGAGAGGTGAGCTATGAAGGCGCCGTGGCTTTGAAAACTAAATCCAAGCCACGGCCCTTCGTCGCCGAAATACCAACCCGAGCAAAGACGGGGATCAGAAAGACTAAGGACCCACAACGGTCGCCTGATCAACAGCCGACCTCGATTCCGCGCTCACGACGATTGAAGATGAGGCGACATCTATCCTGACTCTGGGGGCTCTTCAAAATCTTAATCTTCCCGAAAAGCGGTTTTGCGAATCTGCACGGACCCATGTTTCCAGAGCCAGAGATTCACTATGTTGCCGCAAGATCTCCATATCCACTCCACTTGGTCCAACGGCGACGCTTCTGTCGTACCGGAGCAGACCATTGGACTCATCGCCGAGCTGCATCACGCTCGGGTGGTGGGCATCAGCGATCACTTCGAGTTGGTCGGCGAGGACTGCTTCGAGGAATACAGCCGGGAATTCAGGGCCGCCGGCCTCAAAGTCGGCATGGAGATCGACGGTTACCGTTGGGAGTCCGCCGCCCGGAGCACCGATGCCGACTATCGCATCTTCCACTGCTACGACCGGAACGCGGACTACAAGGCCTTGGATCGGCTTCTGGAAATGGACCAGGCGGTGATCGTGGCCCACCCGAACGCCTTGAGCACCAACCTGGATAGGGTCCCGCCAGAGTGTCTGGTGGAGATCAACAACCGCTATATTTGGCGTTGTGATTGGAGGTCTTTCTACGGCCCTTTCGTCGACCGCTTCGAGTTCGTGATCAGTTCGGATGCCCATCAACCCAACTGGCTGAATCAGACTGTCGCGCGCCACGTCGCCGCCGAGCTCGGCGTGCGCGAGAAGCTGTTGTTTCGCACATGAGACCCTGTTGCATCCTGTCACAAGACATTCAAGGCGACATCGTCAAAAGGGCGATTGGGTCTTCCCT
>JAJDOL010000152.1 GCA_022340195.1 Chromatiaceae bacterium | reverse complement strand
CAATGTCACGGATGGCGTAACGATGCTGGGAATCGACGCCGAGGGGATTGACCTGAAGGTGAAGGATCGTCTTCACCGCGTACCTTTGGCGCGCGAAATTGGATCGGCCGCAGAGGCGCGCAAGGTATTGGTCGAGATGGCGGCTAATCGAAACTAGCCGGCGCAGGTTTTCTCATCGGATAGATACGGAGCAGCCGACCACAAGCGCACCCCCGCATTGCGGAGGTTTTGGAATTGGCCGAACGGCTCGACGCGAATTCCCGGAAGACAGGTCGTTCGAAGGTAATCAGCGGTCTGGAACTGGGTTGCCCGGGTCAGCGACCTTCCGTTCACTCGGGTGCCCTAGTTGCAGGAATAGGTGAATGGCCCGCATGACCTGGGTGCTTCAGGAGTTCTTCAGAAAAAAACCGCCGTTTCTTCGGTACACTTTTCGAGCGTAACGCTATCTTCTGACATGGCAAAGCCCGGCGTCCGGCGATAGCTGTTTACCGTGGGCCAAGTGATCGCGGCATCGGCTCGAGGCGAAGGGCAGAGCCCGCCAATCTCTATCGTCAACCTGAGGAATAAACGATGAAGCGCTTGATCTCTGCATTTACGCTTGCCGCACTGGCAGTCGGCGCATCTATGGCTTTGGCGCAAGAGCCGCCGAAGTTCTATAAAGACACCTACCCGGAGTTTGCCCTCAAGTCCAGGTTAGCAGCGGAGGATGTGCTTGCGGGTGACGACGCCAAGCTCGACGGGAAGACCCGTGAGCTCATTGCATTGGCTGTGGCGGCTCAAATTCCCTGTGCCTATTGTGTGTATTTCCACGATAAGAACGCGCGAGCGAAAGGGGCGAGCGATGCCGAAGTACGGGAAGCGGTGGCGACCTCTGCGCATGTACGGCATTGGAGTACCGTCCTTAACGGCATGGCGTATGATTTGGACGCCTTCAAGGCCGAAGTAGACGCTTTGATGGGAGCAGACTGATCGGGTAACACCGTAATCGGCCAGTCGCCGTTGTCGTCTCTAACAATGAGGGTGGCGCCGGAGGAAGGAGCTTGCTACTGCGATACTACTTGCCGCATACAACCTCCCACCGACGCCAAAACGTACGGGCACCGGTGCGTCATTGACGAGATCCAATGCGCATCACGATGCCCGTGCTGCGGGAGTGCACCTCCTTGTGTCCCCGCTTTAGACCATCAGGATGTCCTTACTTGGTCGCGGCGGGTGCCGGAGCAGCAGGCGCTCGAGCAACTGGTGGTACTGCCGGGGCGGCGTACGGGGAGGCATACGGAGCGCCGTAGTAGGGGGCGCCCCAACCGTACGGGCCGTAGCCGTAGTAATCGCGGTAGCGGTTGTACCCGCGACCCCAACCACGTCCGCCACCGGACATGTTCATGTTGAAGTCACCCCAACCGTCACCGAAGAAGTCATCAAACCAGTCACTGGAGCTGTTGCCCCATCCCGGGCCCCACCAAGCAGAGGCGGAAGCAGAGGCGCCCAAGAGCGCGGCGACAGCGGCAGCAGTAGCAAGCTTTTTCATGAAGTATCTCCTCGTCGGATGTAGGTGATTGAGAGAGCGCCTGAGGACGGCAACGGGGAAAAAGTATATAAGAAAACCGTTATATAATCAAGTTCTATTTTTGGTCGGCAACAGCACGGTCAGAGCACAGTGAATAGCCGCCAACATCGATCAGATCGCGAGGAGTACGAGAAGCGGATTCACCCGTTATGGGGAGGATTCCGAGCCAAAGAACGAGGACGTAGCACGCGGCCGCCCACCGCTTGGAGCTGAACATCGAGTAATATTGAAAAATGTACGGCAACGTTCCACAGGAGATGCTAGACGACGAGGCAAAGCGTCTGCTGTTGCATAAGACGCAGAAATTGCTTCTGGCGTTTGCGATGCCATAGGCTTTACCGATGGAGGCGAAGGAGAGAGATTTTGACCGCAGTGCGAAAAAACGAGATTCGAGAAAAAATTGATCGATTCGGTTGCGATTTGTTTGCCTTCTTCGAGGGTGATGCCGCTTCCAATCCAAATCCGGACGACGAGTGCTTCATTCATTCAATTAGCCATCGGGACACGGAGTTGCTCGCAATGAACATCCGCCGTGCAGATGTCCCAGCGGTTGGGGGTCTGTTGACCCGTCTCATGAATAGATGGGAATCCGAGCCCCTAGAACCGGGCCAAACTTGCCTTGCTATGGGCTGCAATCTGATGCTTCAAGTTGTCGAAACGCCTGCAAAATTTCTGGATGAGATTATGAACAAAGCAGTTCGCGCAGCCGTCGATTACCGCGGCAACAAGGATTTCTCGGTCGTGATTCTAGTCCCCGCCCGTCGGCTCACGGATGACGAGGTCCAGGAGATTACAACAGCGAAGTAGGAAACAATTCTTGCTCGTGATAGCCGACATGGAGCATCTCCTCGCTTTAATATTGTTTGGCCCCTTCGATCTGCATTGTGAACCGACGCCGAGGTGTCGTTGGCCCTACGGCGAAGGTTATCTAAAGCGACATTGGGGAAATACGCCTCCACTTAGTTGGGCTCGAGGTACGGGATAAACAAAGCCCGATTTCCCGTTCCGATACAAGTCTGTCCTACGGCGATCCTGCTTTCAGGCTGAGTGCACTCCAATGGCATTGCTTCTTCGCTACGGCCGGACTATCCTCCCCCGTTTCCATTGTTCGCCGAGCCCCGACCCATGGACGCCAAGACCCTCTACGACAAGCTTTGGGACGAGCACGTTGTCCGCTACGACGAAAACGGTATTGCCCTGCTGTACATCGATCGCCAGTTGGTGCACGAGGTTACCTCACCGCAGGCCTTCGAGGGCCTGCGGCTGGCGGGACGCAAACCCTGGCGAGCGGAGTCCAATCTCGCGGTCCCGGATCACAATGTGCCGACGCTGGATCGCGCACAGGGGATCGCAGATCCGGTTTCGCGCCTGCAAGTCCAGACCCTTGCCGACAACTGCGCCGACTTCGGGATTACGGAGCTTGCAATGGATGATCCGCGTCAGGGAATCGTCCACGTGATCGGGCCTGAGCAGGGCTTCACATTGCCGGGGATGACTCTGGTGTGTGGTGACTCGCACACCTCGACCCACGGGGCTTTCGGGGCGCTCGCGTTCGGCATCGGCACCTCCGAGGTGGAGCATGTCCTGGCGACCCAATGTCTGATTCAGCGCAAGTCCAAATCCATGCTGATCAGCGTTGACGGCACCCTCGGGCGCGGTGTGGCCGCCAAGGATATTGCTCTGGCCATCATCGGTGAGATAGGAACGGCGGGCGGTACGGGTTATGTCATCGAGTTTGGCGGCGAGGCAATAAGGGCCTTGTCCATTGAAGGTCGCATGACCCTTTGCAACATGACCATCGAGGCAGGTGCCCGCGCCGGACTGATCGCCGTTGACGAGAAGACCGTCGAGTACGTCCGTGGACGGCCTTTCGCGCCAGAGGGCGAGCTGTTTGAGCGTGCTGCTAGCCAATGGCGCACCCTGCGAAGCGATGAGGGCGCCGAATTCGATCAGATTGTCCACCTCGATGCCGCCGCTATCAAGCCCCAGGTTACTTGGGGCACGTCCCCGGAGATGGTCGTATCGGTAGACGGACGCGTACCGGATCCGCAGAACGAGCTCGATCCCGTAAAGGCCGGCGGTATCCGGCGCGCATTGGAGTACATGGGGCTCGAGGCGGGCACGGCAATCACAGATATTCATCCGGACAAGGTCTTCATCGGTTCCTGCACCAATGCGCGGATCGAGGACTTGCGCGAAGCGGCGGAGGTGGTCGCAGGCGAGCGGGTAGCCGCGGGGATAAAGCTCGCCATGGTGGTGCCCGGGTCGGGCCTGGTAAAGGCAAAGGCGGAGGAGGAGGGCCTGGATCGGGTTTTCACTGCCGCGGGATTCGAGTGGCGTGAGCCTGGGTGCTCCATGTGTCTGGCCATGAACGCGGACCGCCTCGAGCCGGGAGAGCGTTGCGCCTCCACCTCCAATCGCAATTTCGAGGGTCGCCAGGGGCAGGGCGGGCGCACCCACCTGGTGAGTCCCGCCATGGCTGCAGCGGCGGCAATTAGCGGTCACTTCGTGGACGTGAGGGAGCTGTGATGGATAGGTTCGAGAACTTTACCGGGATTGTCTGCCCCCTGGACCGGGCCAACGTGGACACGGATGCCATAATCCCCAAGCAATTTCTCAAGAGCATCAAGCGTACCGGGTTCGGCCCCAATCTGTTCGACGAATGGCGTTATCTGGATCAGGGTGAGCCCGGCAAGGACAATAGCAGCCGGCCACTGAATCCGGATTTCGTTCTCAACGATGCACGTTACACAGGCGCGCAGATCCTGCTGGCGCGGGAGAACTTCGGCTGCGGGTCGTCCCGGGAGCATGCGCCTTGGGCCCTTGCGGACTTCGGCTTCCGAGTGATTATCGCGCCCAGCTTTGCCGACATCTTTTTCAACAACTGCTTCAAGAACGGGATCCTGGCCATCGAGCTGCCGTCGGACGGCGTCGATACCCTGTTAAAGGCGGCGGACGGCCCCCGGGCATTGCGCGTTGCCGTCGATCTTGCGAATCAGATCCTGGTGCCATCGATGGGGGATTCGCTGTCTTTCGATGTCGATCCCTTCCGCAAGCACTGCCTGCTCGAAGGGCTGGACGACATCGGGCTGACGCTGGAGCACCTGGATGAAATCCGTATCTTTGAGGAACGTCGCAGGACCCAAGCCCCCTGGTTGTTCGCGTAATCCTGGACCGCGCAACACCGAACACGCTCAGCACTGGTGGAGAACGAGACGTGACCAAGAAAATCCTCATTCTTCCGGGAGATGGCATAGGTCCTGAGATAATCGCCGAGGCGGTGAAGGTGCTCGCGTTTCTGCGCGACGGCTCCGACCTTGACATAGCGATGGACGAGGCGCTGGTGGGTGGGGCGGCGATCGATGCCACGGGTGAGCCCTTACCCGACGCCACGCTGGACCTCGCGCGACAAGCGGACGCTGTCCTGCTGGGTGCGGTGGGTGGTCCAAAGTGGGAGCCGCTACCCATCGAGATTCGCCCGGAGAAGGGGCTGCTCGGCTTGCGCCGCGAACTTGGGCTGTTCGCCAATCTGCGTCCTGCCATCCTTTATCCCCAGTTGGCTGACGCCTCATCCCTGAAGCCGGAGCTTGTTGCCGGGCTCGATATCATGATCGTCCGCGAGCTCACGGGTGGTATTTACTTCGGTCAACCAAGGGGGGTGAGCGCCCGCGAGGGCGGTGAGCGTGTCGGCGTCAATACCCTCCGTTACACCGAGTCGGAGATCCGGCGCATCTGCGAAGTGGCCTTCGACATCGCCGGCAAGCGCGATAAACGGGTCTGCTCGGTAGACAAGGCGAACGTGCTGGAGTGCACCGAGCTGTGGCGCGAGGTGGCCACCGACGTGGGGGCGGGATACCCGAACGTGGTACTCAGCCACATGTACGTGGACAACGCCGCCATGCAACTGATCCGGGCGCCGAAGCAATTCGATGTGATGGTTACCACCAATATGTTCGGCGACATCCTCTCCGATGCCGCGGCCATGCTGACCGGCTCGATCGGCATGCTGCCCTCTGCTTCTCTGAACGAGACCGGGAAAGGAATGTACGAGCCCATCCACGGCTCGGCCCCGGATATCGCCGGAAAGGGTACCGCCAACCCACTGGCCACCATCCTGTCGGTGGCTATGATGTTGCGTTACTCGCTTGACCAACCGGGCCTTGCCGAGCGCATCGAGGGTGCGGTATCCAACGTTCTGGATGCGGGTCTGCGCACTTCGGATATTATGTCCGAGGGAATGCGTCAGGTCGGTACCTGTGACATGGGCGACGCCGTGGTGAACGCGATGGCTGACGCATCGCGAGCCTGATCGCGGACACATTTTTTCGCAGAGTTGGAGATGGCAGTGAGGCGGGTAGGGTTTGTAGGATGGCGCGGTATGGTGGGTTCAGTGCTCATGGACCGAATGCGCGAGGAGCAGGACTTCGCGGCCATTGCGGACCCGGTCTTCTTTACCACCTCGCAGGTCGGTCAGGACAGCCCGGATGTCGGCAAGGGCAGCGCGCCGCTGCAGGACGCCCACGATCTCGATGCCTTGGCATCCATGGATCTGGTTGTCACCTGCCAGGGGGGAGGCTACACGAAAGATGTGCACCCAGCGCTGCGGACGAGAGGTTGGCGTGGTTATTGGATCGACGCCGCTTCGGCGCTGCGCATGGAGTCCGGCAGTGTTATTGTGCTCGATCCAGTCAATCGTGATGTCATCGACGCGGCCCTCAGCGCCGGCAAGCGGGACTTCATCGGTGGTAATTGCACCGTCAGCCTGATGCTCATGGCCCTGGGGGGCCTGTTCAGGAATGATTTGGTGGAGTGGATCAGCGCAATGACCTACCAGGCCGCCTCAGGTGCCGGCGCCCAGCACATGCGCGAGCTGCTCGCACAGATGGGCGTTCTCTACGGCAGCGTTGCCACTCTGCTGGAGAACCCGGCCTCGGCTATCCTGGATATCGATCGAATCGTGACCGAGACCATGCGTGGAGAGGCGCTTCCGACGACGCGATTCGGTGCTCCCCTGGCGGGGAGCCTGATCCCCTGGATCGATACCCGGGTTGAGAACGGCCAGAGTCGGGAGGAGTGGAAAGGCGCGGCAGAGACCAACAAGATCCTCGGGCGCGAGGACCGGCCGATCCCGGTCGACGGCACCTGTGTACGCGTCGGCGCCATGCGTTGCCACAGCCAGGGGCTGACTATCAAGCTCGCCAGCTCGGTCCCCATGGATGAGATCGAGGATATGATCGCCACTGCCAACCAATGGGTAGAGCTTGTGCCCAACGAGCGGGACGTAACAGTGCGCGAGCTCGCACCGGCGGCAGTCACGGGCACGCTGAAGATCCCGGTAGGGCGACTTCGCAAGATGACCTTGGGTGAGCAATACCTTTCGGCCTTCACCGTCGGCGACCAGCTCCTGTGGGGAGCGGCCGAGCCGTTGCGGCGTGTATTGCGTCTGCTGCTCGAGCGTTAACCAAGCGGATTTCTTTCGAAGAACAGGACACCCCGCGTTCGTTTCGTCAGGCAGAGAATTTGTGACGCCGGTCACAAGTTCGACTACCCGCATCTTGCCGTGGCATCTAGAGGAACGAAAACACTGCGCAATCTGTTATGTTGTTTTCTGCTTACCGAGACTGACCAAGCCCTGATCCATATTTTCGGGGCTCAGGGCCTGTCGCTGACACCGACACGGAGGTATTTCTCCGGCGAATGCTCGAGCTAAGGTCGCAGAGGCAGGGTATCAACACTGGCTGCAAAACGGTCATGAAACAAAATTAGAACGCAAAAACCTTGGTCAACTCCGTAATTTAGGATATATTCCTCCAAACAGCGTTAGGGAACCACGCCCCACTTGATCCTCATACTAACTCTCAGAATGCGAGCTTGGCGCATGGTTTTTCGCATACCTTCAACAGACCGGTGTCCGGTAGCTAAGCGAGGGACCAGGATGATTCACAAGTCAGTGGTGACGTCCGCGCTCTGCCTGGTTCTGCTCCCGACTGTCGCGGGCGCCTTGGGGCTAGGCGGCATAAGCACCCAATCGGCACTCAATGAGCCCTTCTTCGGTCAGATCGAGCTACTGGACGTACAGCCCGATGAATTGGATACCGTAAAGGTCAAGCTCGCCTCTGACGACGAATTCGACAAGGCGGGTGCAGCCCGCCCCCACTTTCTTACGCGGCTCGCGTTTAAACCTCAAGCTTCGCCGACGGGACAAACCCGCATTCGGGTTACCAGTCATGATCCCGTCCGCGAGCCCTTCTTGGACTTTCTCGTCGAGGTTACCTGGCCAAAGGGCCGATTGGTCAAGGAGTACACGGTGCTCCTCGATCCGCCGGTGACCCTGAAGAGCATGCCACTGCGTCAGGGCGCGCGTCGGGCGGTGAGGTCGCGGACCCAGCTCGCTCGCCCGCCCGAGCACCTGGACGAAGCAGTATTTCCGATACGGCACGGCCCGGTGAGGCGCGGTTCGAACCTGTGGCGGATCGCGCGGGAAATGGCCCCGGCTACGGGTGCCACTGTTGCGCAGACTGCCTTGGCGCTGTATCGAAACAACCAAGACGCCTTTATCCGCGGCGATATCGACCTGCTGAAGACCGGCCAAATCCTAGAGATTCCAACAGCCGCGGAGCTGTTCGCGCTCGATAAGCGAGCGGCGGATCAGGAATTCAGAGCTGCACTGCGGGGCGAGCGTGTTGCCGCAACACCACTGACGGACATCTGGGAACCGGAATCCCAAGATCGCCTCCAGATCGCCGGTGCATCCGAGCTGATTTCGAGGGTCCAACCGGCGGCGGAAGCGCCACCCCAGCCATTACGGCCCCAGTTGCCATCGACAGAGGTGCCGCCTGCAGAAGCGGCAGTGCGGGAAAGCACGCCGCAAGCGCCCGCACAGGCTGCGTCCGAAATCGTGGAGGCATCTGCGATTGACGAGACGGAGCCGGGGTTAGGCGCTATCAAAGAGGATCTGCTACTGGTGCAGGAAGCCGGCGAGAGCACCCGCCAGGAAACCGAGGAGCTTCGTAGCCGCATACGCGAGCTGGAAGGGCAGCTGGCGGATATACAGCGACTGCTCGAGCTGAGCAATGAGCGGTTTGCTGCGCTCCAGAAGACTCAATCGGCGCAATTGGATGTAACCGCGGCGGAGGCAACGGACGTCCCGCCAATGGAGATTGGAGCGGCACAGGAATCCGGCGAGACGGCGATTCCGCAAGCCGAGGCGGCGCCAGCGCTCGAAGTTGCATCTGAAACGGCCTTACCGAAACCCGGTCCCGAAGAATCGATCAAGACGTCAGACGCTGAGCCGTCGCCGGGTTCCGATCGTCCATTCTGGGAATCGATTCCCCGGTCCCCTCTGGTGTTGACCTCGACGCTGGCGCTGATGCTCCTGCTTCTCGCGTGGATAGTCCGCCGGCGGCGTGCAAGTCTGGAAGAGACGCTGACGTCCCAAGATTTCGTGCTGGAGACCACAGCCGCCCCGGCCCCCACCGCTCCAGTAGAGCGGACGCAAAGCGGCCCAATCGAAGCCGCCACTGTGACCCCACCGACCTCGTCGCCATACAGTGGGTTCAAGACACTTGACGGGGAGACGGAGGAAGCAGACGTAATTTCGGAGGCGGACATCTACATCGCCTACGGGCGCTACCGTGAGGCGGAGAAGCTTTTAGAGGAAGCGATTGAGAATTCGCCGGACCGCATGGATGCCAAGTACAAGCTCGCCGAGGCCTATTACGGCGCGGGTAACCTGCAGCGAATGGAAGCGCTCATGGAAGATATGAAGAAGTCCGGTGGTGATCGGACCAATCCGGATCAGTGGCGACAGCTCAACCATATGATGCAAGGTCTGAGGGGCGGCGGTATCTCGGGACTGCAACCGCCTGCCGCTGTAGCGGGTGCCGAGGTCTTCTCGTCGGACGGCCTGGCACCCGGAACCGACCAGGAATCGATCGTGCCTCCTCCGCCCCCCCTCGGCGTTGTGTCCGAATCCGAGCCGGAAACCGAAATCGAAGCGCCGGAGGTTGCGAGCACACCGGACTCGACCGGGACGCCGCAACTCGAGATCGACTCCCAGGATTTTGCGTTGGACATCGGGGATCTGGGCGTCACTACCGCCGAGCTCGAAGCCTCTGAAAGCGAGGGTACCCTGGAATTAGGGACGGGGGCATCGGATCTGGAGCTCCAGCTCGAGGACTTGGAGAGCCTCGATGAAGTGGATCTCGACCGCTTCTACAGTCAGGACGCCCCGCCCAAACCTGTGACCGTGGATGAATTGTCGGCGATTCCCGCCGACTCGCAGGAAGAACCGGCAAGTATCTCCTCCGGAAGCTTGGACTCGCTTGACAGCGGCATCGTCTCTACCCCTACCCAGTGGCAAAAGGATTCGGGCGCATGGGACGAGGTAGCCACCAAGGTGGATCTCGCGCGCGCCTATCTGGAAATGGAAGATCCCGAGGCGGCGCGCGTCATTCTCGAAGAAGTCGCGCAGGAGGGCAACAATAGCCAGCGCGCAGAGGCAAAGGAGATGTTGGCTAAGCTGGGTTAGGCCCGGATTCCGGTCGGCCCCGACGACGCGTTTTCTCTGGTTGCTTCTGGCCTTGGGAGCCCGTGCCGCCAGGACTTTGCTGAACCTTCCATTCAATCCGCAATCGCAGTGGCAGTGACGATGCCAACCGATGCAGCGACGCGCATCGCTATGGGAATTGAATACGACGGTAGTTCGTTTCGCGGTTGGCAGATACAGAATAAAGAGCGAACCGTTCAGGAGCAGCTGGAGCGAGCTATCGCGACGGTTGCGGATCACGAGATCCGTGTCCACTGCGCCGGGCGCACAGACGCCGGGGTTCACGCACTCGAGCAGGTTATCCACTTCGATACCAGGGCGCATCGCAGCGAACGTTCCTGGATTTTGGGAACCAACGTCAATCTCCCGCCGGACGTCAACGTACTCTGGGCAAAGCCGGTTAGCTTGGAGTTTCACGCCCGTTTCTGCGCAACGGCGCGTCACTATCTTTATCTGATGCTGTCGCGACCGACGCGCTCATCCCTTATGCGCAACCGGGCCGTATGGGTACACCGGGCGCTCGACCTGAATCGGATGCGCCGCGCTGCGGTAGATCTGGTGGGTGAGCAGGACTTCTCGAGCTTTCGTGCGCTCGGCTGCCAGGCCAAGAGCCCTGTGCGGCGGGTGCACTACGTCAGCCTAGAGCGGCGCGACCAGATGCTCGAGCTCCGCATCGGGGCAGACGGCTTTCTGCATCATATGGTGCGCAATATCGTCGGCGTCCTTTTGGCTGTCGGGTACGGTGATAAGCCAGTCTCCTGGGTGTGCGAGCTGCTGCAACTCTGCGATCGTTCGCGTGGTGGTGTCACCGCACCGCCTCAGGGTCTGTACTTTGTGCGTGCGGACTATCCGGATTTTCATGGCCTTCCGCAGGGCGAGCTCAAATTGCGTTCGCTGAACCTGTAACGGATTTTTCACAAATGCGACGAACCCGGGTTAAAATCTGCGGTCTGACCAAGGGCACGGACTTGGTGGCTGCCGTCGATGTCGGAACCGATGCCATCGGCTTGGTGTTCTACGCGCCGAGTCCACGCGCCCTCGATGTCGAGCAGGCGAGGGGACTCCTGGCTGCGCTGCCGCCTTTCGTTACCAGTGTCGGGCTCTTCGTCGATGCCGATCCCGACTTCGTTAGATCCGTGCTCGCACGCGTTCCGCTCGATTCGCTGCAATTCCACGGTGAGGAGCCCCCGGACTACTGCGACGCATTCCAAAGACCTTGGATCAAGGCGTTGCGCATGCGAGCCGGGACCGACCTCCCGGCACAGGCGGCGCTATACCGGGGCGCAAGCGGATTGCTCCTGGATACCTTCGATCCCAGGGTCGCGGGCGGAACCGGCAAGCGCTTTGACTGGGACCTGGTTCCCGGATGGCTCGCACCGCGCATTATTCTGGCGGGCGGCCTGAATCCCGGAAACGTCGCCGAAGCGGTGCGCCGGGTCCGTCCCTACGCCCTGGACGTGAGCGGCGGGGTGGAGTCGGCAACGGGCGTGAAAGACCGGGCCAAGATGGAGGCGTTCTTACGAGGGGTTGAAGATGGCGACCAATCGCGATGACACTTATCGGCTGCCCGATGCCCGAGGGCATTTCGGTCGCTACGGCGGCATGTTCGTCGCCGAGACCCTCATGCACCCACTCGAGGAGCTTCGGGTTGCGTACGAGCGTTACTCGACGGACGAAACCTTCCTTGCAGAGCTCGATTTGGATCTGCGCGACTACGTCGGACGGCCATCTCCCCTCTACCATGCGGAGCGGTGGAGCCGGGAGCTCCGCGGTGCCCAGATCTTCCTCAAGCGCGAGGACCTCAATCACACAGGCGCCCACAAGGTAAACAACACCGTCGGCCAAGCCCTTCTGGCGCAGCGCATGGGCAAGACACGTATCATCGCAGAAACCGGTGCCGGGCAGCATGGTGTGGCGACCGCCACCGTGGCGGCGCGTCTCGGGTTGGAATGCGTCGTCTACATGGGCGAGGTGGACGTGGCGCGCCAGGAGGCCAACGTCTATCGGATGCGCCTCCTGGGGGCCGAGGTGGTGGCGGTCAAGTCCGGTTCCCGTACCCTCAAGGACGCCCTCAACGAGGCCATGCGGGACTGGGTCACGAATGTCGACGATACCTTTTACATCATCGGCACAGTAGCGGGCCCGCATCCCTATCCGTCTATGGTTCGGGACTTTCAAACCGTCATAGGGCGCGAGGCACGCTCGCAGATACTCGAGCGCACGGGGCGTCTGCCGGATGCTCTGGTCGCCTGTGTCGGCGGCGGATCGAACGCCATCGGACTCTTCTATCCCTTTCTGAACGACACGGATGTTGCCATCTACGGCGTCGAGGCCGCAGGCGAGGGACTGGCGACCGGCCATCACGCCGCGCCTTTATGTGCCGGCACGCCAGGTGTGCTCCACGGAAACCGGACCTACCTCATGGAGGACAAGGACGGTCAGATCATCGAAACCCACTCCATATCCGCCGGACTCGACTACCCCGGAGTCGGGCCCGAGCATGCGTGGCTCAAGGATAGCGGGCGCGCCCGCTACGAGGCGATCACCGACGTGGAGGCCCTGGCGGCCTTCCATGCCCTTACCCGTATCGAGGGCATCATCCCGGCGCTGGAATCCAGTCACGCTCTGGCCTATGCGGCCAAGCTGGCCCCGGGCATGGCCAAGGATCAGTCGATTCTCATCAACCTCTCCGGACGCGGAGACAAGGACATGCACACGGTGGCTGCACGGGACGGAATTGTGCTATGAGCAGAATCCCCCAGCGCTTCGAGGCCCTTAAATCACACGGGAAGACCGCACTGGTCCCCTTCATCACCGCAGGCGACCCGCAACCCGCGATCACGGTTCCTCTGATGCACGCCATGGTCGAGGCGGGAGCGGATCTGATCGAGCTCGGAGTCCCTTTCTCGGATCCCATGGCCGATGGGCCGGTCATTCAGCGCGCCAGCGAGCGAGCCTTGGAGCACCATGTCAGCCTGCACGATGTGTTGGGCATGGTTCAGAGGTTCCGCGAGCAGGACTCGCGAACACCCGTCGTCCTCATGGGCTACTTGAACCCAATCGAGGTCATGGGGTACGACAGGTTCGCAGCACGGGCGGCGGATGCCGGTGTGGACGGGGCCCTCGTAGTAGACGCCCCGCCGGAGGAGAGTCAGGATCTGGTGAGCACGTTGCGCTCAGTCGAGATGGATTTGGTCTATCTGATCGCCCCGACGTCGACCGAGGAGCGGATCGTCAAGATCGCCGAGGTGGCGTCCGGGTTCGTCTATTACGTCTCCGTCAAGGGAGTGACGGGCGCGGGGCACCTGGACGTGGACCAGGTCGAGGCCAAGCTGGCGCCGATTCGGCGCATTATCGATTTGCCGGTCGGCGTTGGATTCGGCATCAAGGACGCCGAGACCGCCGCCCGTGTCGCGCGGGTGGCGGATGCGGTTATCGTCGGCAGCGCCATCGTCGGGCGGATGGAAGATCTCGCCGGTGATCCCGAGGCAATACCGAGCGCGATCTGCGATTTCCTCAGCAGTCTGCGGGCCGCGATCGACGGCGCGGCTGCGCGCTGAGCCGGGTGCTTGAACTTATGCGGAGGCAGCCGACGCGATGAGCTGGTTCGAGAAGCTGATACCCAGCCGCATCCGCACCGAGGCGAGCAGCAAGCGCGGGGTGCCGGAGGGAGTGTGGGCCAAGTGCCCGGGTTGCAGCGCCATACTTTACCGCGCGGAGCTGGAGCGCAACCTGGAGGTCTGCCCGAAGTGCGGTTTTCATCATCGGATCAACGCACGTCGCCGGCTGGATACCTTTCTCGATCCCGAGCCCCGGGAAGAGGTCGGCTCCGACATCGAGTCGGTCGATCCGCTGAAGTTCAAGGATCTCAAGAAGTACAAGGATCGGCTTGCGGCCGCCCAGAAGCAGACGGCGGAGAAGGAGGCGCTGGTGGTCATGCGCGGGCAATTGAAGGGACTCGAAGTGGTGGCTGCGGCCTTCGAATTCGGTTTTCTCGGTGGCTCCATGGGTTCGGTTGTGGGTGAACGTTTCGTCAGAGGCGTCGACGCCGCCCTGCGAAACGGTGCAGCAGTTGTTGCCTTCGCGGCAAGCGGCGGAGCGCGCATGCAGGAGTCGCTGTTCTCCCTCATGCAGATGGCCAAGACCAGCGCTGCTCTCGGACGGCTGCGCGAGCGTAGCCTTCCCTTCGTGTCTGTGATGACGGATCCCACCATGGGTGGCGTTTCCGCCAGCCTGGCCATGCTCGGGGACCTGAATCTGGCCGAGCCCAATGCTCTGATCGGCTTTGCCGGCCCGCGGGTGATCGAGCAGACGGTGCGAGAAAAGCTGCCCGAGGGATTTCAGCGCAGCGAATTCCTGCTCGAGCACGGCGCCCTGGACATGATTATGGATCGACGCGACATGCGCGATCGTATTGCCGATCTCATCGCCTTGCTTACCCACCGCCCGCGGCCGGATTAGGAGGCTTTGCCTCGGATCTTCTCGTGACTCCGTTCCGCGGTGTCACGCCGTTCCGCCGACCGCGCCGATGCGCTAAAAGAGGAAAGGGCAGCGCCGACTTCGCCTGCACGCCCTGTGAGCCAAAAACATGCAG
Source organism: Chromatiaceae bacterium (assembly GCA_022340195.1). Classification (GTDB taxonomy): domain Bacteria; phylum Pseudomonadota; class Gammaproteobacteria; order Chromatiales; family Chromatiaceae; genus Thiosymbion. The sequence goes on along the minus strand of JAJDOL010000152.1, from coordinate 5,513 downwards.
CTCGCCCATGGCCCGGGTATTTCTCACGCCGACCCGCGCGGGAATCTTTCTCGGTCTCGTGGTCCGAGAGCCGGTAAACTGGTGCCGATTTCGGGCCACTGGCTTAACCATGCGATTCGACGACCTCCAGAGCTGGCTGAGCTGGCAAGAGAGTCTACATCCGGCCAAGATCGAGCTCGGCCTGGAGCGGGTCGCGGCTGTCTGGTCCCGTCTCCAACCGGGCCCGGTATCCTTTCCCATCATCACGATCGCGGGAACCAACGGCAAGGGCTCCTGCGCCGCGATGCTGGAGTCCATCTACCGTGCTGCGGGTTACCGAACCGCCAGCTACACCTCTCCGCATCTGCTGAGCTACAACGAGCGCATCCGCCTGGGTGGCAAGGACATCAGCAACCAGGCCCTGTGCGCCTCCTTCGAGCGAATAGATCGAGCGCGCGGCGAATCCCGCCTGACATACTTCGAGTTCGGTACCCTCGCTGCCCTGGACCTGTTCGTCCGTGCCGAACCGGACCTCGCCATTCTGGAGGTCGGGCTCGGCGGGCGCCTGGATGCGGTCAACATCTTGGATCCGGACGTTGCGGTGGTGACCACCATTGGACTGGACCACACCGCTTGGCTCGGTGACACCCTGGACGAGATTGCCGCGGAGAAGGCCGGCATCTTTCGGTCCGCGCGGCCCGCCGTCATCGGGCATCGCTCGCCTTCGAGTGCATTGGCCGCGAGGTCCGAATTCCTAGGCTGCGATCTTTTCGTCCTGGGGCGCGATTACGACTGGGAGGACGCGGACTCGACCTGGTGCTGGTTCGGTTCCGAGCTTGTTCGGGAAGGTCTGCCTATGCCCGTCCTGCGTGGCGTATTCCAGCTCGACAACGCCGCCGCCGCCCTGATGGCGTTGTCCTGTCTGGATGCACGGCTTCCCGTATCCATCGAGCACATACGCCTCGGTCTGCGGTGGGCGCGCCTCGATGGACGTTTTCAGGTCATACTGGGTGAGGTGACCTGGATTCTGGACGTGGCCCACAATGCACAGGCGTCCCAGGCGCTGGCGGAGAACCTGAGCTCCTACGACTGCAAGGGTCGCGTGCATGCGGTGCTCGGTGTCCTGAAAGACAAGAATCCGCAGGCCATTGCCGGCCCCCTGGTCCGACAAGTCGACGCCTGGTACCTTGGCGAGAGCTCGGACCCTCGCGCCCTGCCCGCCGCTGTTCTGCGTGCAGAGGTCGAAGGAATGGCACGGAATGGGCGTGTGAATGGATTCGGGGACATCGCAGAGGCGCTTCAGGCTGCAGAGGACGCGGCCGAGCCCAGTGACTGCATCCTCGTATTCGGATCCTTTACGACCGTCGAGGCGGCATTGCGCCGGACCCACGGGGCAGCGGCGTCCTGATATACTTCTCCATTCGGCGCCGGGGCGGGTACCCCGGACATTCAACTCGGTTACTAAGCTGGTGCGGGGGCTCTCGATGGAGGAAGGAGCAAAACGGCGTTTGGCAGGCGCAGCCGTCATGGTTGTGCTGCTGGTGATCTTTCTTCCGATGCTTTTCGAGGAGGACACCCAAAGTCCGGTATCGGAGCGGGAAATGTCGATCCCTCCCCGACCGGATTTCGAACGGGGCTTCGATTCCTCTGTACTGGATGGACCGGCCGAGCCCGCCGTGTCGGCATTTCCCGAGTACCAGGAGCCAGCGGCGGATGATTCGCAGATGCCTCAGGAGCTGGCACCACCCACGCTGTTCGAGGCTCCGGCGGTTCCGGAATCCGAGATTGCGGTCGAACCGGTGCCGGAGCCCGAGATCGTGATCGAACCGGAGTCGGAGCCGGAGGTGGTTGCGAAGCCGCCGTCCGCTCTGGTCGAGGAGAAACGGCCCCTGGCTAAGCCAAAACCGGCCTCGAAGCCGGCGCCAATTCCCATAGCGCCGCCTGCGAAGCCGTCCGTTCCCGCGCAGGCGTCCACAAACCTTTCCTCCTGGGTCATACAGGTGGCTAGCCTGAGGGATCGGTCGCGTGCCTACGCGTTGGTTCAGGATTTGCGGGCCAAGGGATTCCCAGCCTATCTCCAGGAGGCGCAAGTGAAACAGAAGCTGTGGCATCGGGTTCGCATTGGACCGGAAGTCGAGCGCAGACGTATCGAGTCGTTGGCCGCTTCGCTCAAGGCGAAAACCGGTATGAGCGGCCAGATTCAGAGGTACCCCTAGGAGGCTTGCCGCCGTGGTCTGGGTCGACTATGCGATCATCGGAATCATTGCGCTGTCCGCTCTCGTCGGGCTAACGCGCGGTCTCCTGCGCGAGGTGATGTCTTTCGTCATTTGGCTCGGCGCCTTGCTGATTGCCTGGGCGTTTCACAAGGAGCTTGCCGTCGAGCTCACGCGTTGGTTTCCGAACCCCACGGTTCGGCTAGGCGTTGCCTTCCTCATCCTTGTCTTTGCGGTGTTGATCCTCGGGGCGATCTTCGGACACCTGCTCTCTCATCTGGTAGAGAAGACCGGGCTTACCGGCACGGATCGCGTTCTCGGGGTGATTTTCGGTGTGGCCAGGGGTGCGATCCTGGTGGCGATGCTGGCGTTCCTGGTTGCGCTCACGCCCCTGCCGGAGGACGACTGGTGGCAGGGGTCGCTCCTGATCGGTCGTTTCGAGGTCTTGGCGCAGCTTGTCCTGGAGCATATTCCTCCACAGGCGATTGACTGGCTGAAAAGCCTGTAGCTCTTGGACGAGAAAGGGTCTCCTGTCGAGGGAAGTGGTGATTTTAGCTTGTGTTCCTCAACAGTGCGGTGCTCGATGCACCCGAGCGCGAGGTACCTCATGTGCGGCATAGTCGGAATCGTCGGTAAGGGTCCGGTCAACCAATCCATTTACGACGCGCTGCTCGTCCTGCAGCACCGCGGGCAGGACGCCGCCGGCATCGTCACCAGTGAGGGCGAGAAGCTCCATCTGCGCAAGGACAAGGGCCTAGTGCGCGACGTTTTCCACACCCGGCACATGATCAACCTGCGAGGCAACATGGGCCTGGGACACGTCCGCTATCCCACGGCAGGCGTTTCGAGCTCGGCGGAGGCCCAGCCCTTCTACGTCAACTCGCCCTACGGGATTGTCCTTGCACACAACGGCAATCTCACCAACGCCGAGGATCTGAAACGCGATCTGTACGCAGAGGATTTGCGCCACCTGAACACGGAATCGGACTCCGAGGTCCTGCTCAATATCTTCGCCCACGAGCTCCAGCTTCAGGGCAAGCTGCGCATCGACGAGCAGGATATTTTCAATGCGGTAGAGGGCGTCCATCGGCGCTGCCGGGGCGGCTATGCAGCGGTCCTGATGATCCCCGGGTTCGGCGTCTGCGGTTTCCGCGATCCCCACGGCATTCGACCCGTGGTTTATGGGAAGCGGGAATCGGTTAGCGGCATCGAGTACATGATTGCCTCCGAGAGCGTGGCCTTGGACGCCCTGGGCTTCGAGCTTATCTCGGATATCGCACCCGGGGAGGCGGTGTTCATTCATGCAGACGGACAGCTGTACAACAAGCAGTGCGCGGAGCAACCGGTGCTCTCGCCCTGTATCTTCGAGTTCGTCTATTTCGCGCGGCCGGATTCCATCATCGACAACATCTCGGTCCACAAGGCGCGCCTGCGAATGGGAAAGAAGCTGGCCGCAAAGATCAAGCGCGAGTGGAAGGACCAGGATATCGATGTCGTCATTCCGGTTCCCGAGACGAGCCGCACCGCGGCCCTGCAAGTGGCCAACGTGCTGGGTATCGGCTTTGCGGAGGGTTTCATCAAGAACCGCTACATTGGACGCACCTTCATCATGCCGGGGCAGAAGGTGCGTAAGAAGTCCGTGCGCCAGAAGCTCAACGCCATCGATCTGGAGTTCCGCAAAAAGAACGTGCTGCTGGTGGACGACTCCATCGTCCGCGGAACAACGTCCCAGCAGATCATACTGATGGCACGTGATGCCGGGGCAAAGCGGGTCTATTTCGCCTCCGCCGCGCCCCCAGTGCGTTATCCCAATGTCTACGGCATCGACATGCCCGCGGCGAGCGAGCTCATTGCGCATGGCCGCTCCGAGGACGAGATCTGTCGCCTGCTCGGTGCAGACGGCCTCATCTTCCAGGACCTGGACGACCTGATCGAGGCGGTCCAGAAGAAGGGCAAGAGCGACGTGGACCGCTTCGACACCTCAGTCTTCGATAGCGAATACGTGACCGGGGACGTTACGGTTCAGTATCTCAATCAACTCGAGCAAAACCGCAACGATGGCGTCACGGAATCCAGATCCCGGCAAAGCGAAACCGTCATTGAGCTCTACAACACTGCCTAAGGCGATTTCTGTCAAATGACATATATGAAGCAACAGTCAGCGGCGGAAATCCCGGTCCATTCGACCCCGACATCTCAAACGGTGGGATGTCGCGGATGAGCGCCCGAGACAAGCTCGGACTCGCCACCCTTGCAATCCGCACTGGGCACAAGAGGACGCTGGAGGGTGAGCACGGGGAACCTATTTTCACCACCTCCAGCTACGTCTTTTCCAGCGCCCGGGAGGCGGCGGCACGCTTCGCCGGCGACGAGTCCGGAAACATCTATTCCAGGTTCACCAATCCCACCGTATCCGCCTTCGAGGAACGGCTCGCGGCCATGGAGGGGGGGGAGTGCTGTGTGGCCACCTCATCCGGTATGTCCGCGATTCTCAGCCTGTGCATGGGGCTTCTGAAGGCGGGGGATCACATCGTCTCCTCCCGCAGCATCTTCGGTTCCACCACAATCCTGTTCAACAAGTTCATGATCCGCTTCGGAATCGAAACCAGTTACGTGCCCCTGGCGGACCTGAGTGCCTGGGAGGCGGCAATCGGTCCCCACACCCGGTTGCTGTTTCTCGAAACGCCTTCAAACCCCCTCACCGAGATGGTCGAGATTCAGGCTCTGGCCGATCTCGCCCATGCCCGCGGTTGTCTGCTCGCAGTGGACAACTGCTTCTGCACACCGATTCTGCAACGTCCCCTGGACTTGGGAGCGGACCTGGTGGTGCACTCCGCCACCAAGTACCTGGACGGTCAGGGTAGGTGTGTTGGCGGTGCCGTCGTCGGTAACCGCAAGCTCGTGGGTGAGGAGGTCTTCGGTGTGCTGCGCACTGCCGGTCCCACCATGAGCCCCTTCAATGCCTGGGTCTTCCTCAAAGGACTGGAGACATTGGAGCTGCGAATGCTGGCCCATTCGAAAAACGCGCGGGCGCTCGCCGGCTGGCTTCGGGATCAGCCGGGCGTCATCAAGGTCCATTATCCTGGTCTCGAATCCCATCCACAGCATCACTTGGTGGGATCCCAACAGCGCGCCGGCGGGGGAGTCGTCGCCTTCGAGGTCCGCGGTGCACGGGAGGCTGCTTGGCGGGTCATAGACGCGACCCGGTTGCTTTCGATTACAGCGAATCTGGGGGACGCCAAGACGACTATCACCCACCCAGCCACGACGACCCACGGTCGCCTTACCGATGAGGAACGGGAAACCGCAGGGATCGGCGAG
>JAJDOL010000133.1 GCA_022340195.1 Chromatiaceae bacterium | reverse complement strand
CGGGAAGATCTGGTCACGATCGACGACCCGGATGTGGGCGAGATCACGGTGCCCGGCGTCATCCCCAAGCTGTCCTTGACCCCCGGCCGTATCGAGCACTTGGGGCCCTCGCTGGGGAACATGACCGACAAGGTGCTCGGCGATCTGCTCGGATTGACCGCCGCCGAGCTCACCGAGTTTCACAAGAATCACGTGATCTAGGCTTAAGAGGCTTAAGAGGGTGTCCTGATGGCTGTTCAGCGTAAACAGAAAGAAAAAGCGGACGTGCGCGGTGACTCCAAGTCGGTAACCGAGCCGCGGCTGCCGCTGTCCGGAATTCGTGTGATCGATGTGGCGACCTTCATCGCCGCCCCCTATGCCGCGGGCATAATGGGTGAGTTCGGGGCCGACGTGTTGAAGGTCGAGCACCCGCTCGGTGGCGATCCCTGCCGCACCTTCGGTACCGCCACCAAACGCGGCGGCGACACGCTCGCCTGGCTCAGCGAGGCCCGCAACAAAAAGTCCGTCACCGTCGACCTGCGCACCCCCGACGGAGCGGCGATCTTCAAGAAGCTCGTCACCGAATCGGACGTATTGTGCGAGAACTTTCGTCCCGGAACGCTGGAGAAGTGGGGATTGGGCTGGGAGGTGCTGCACGAGCTCAACCCGGGGCTGATCATGCTGCGGATCTCGGGTTACGGCCAGACCGGACCCTATCGGGACCGACCCGGCTTTGCCCGCATCGCGCACGCTGTCGGTGGCTTGGCGTACCTTGCAGGGATGCCGCGGGAGACGCCGGTGACTCCTGGCTCGACCACGCTCGGCGATTATCTGACCGGTCTCTACGGGGCTATCGGGATCCTGCTGGCGTTGCGCTACAAGGAGAAGACGGGAAAAGGACAGTACATCGATGCCGCCCTGTACGAATCCATCTTTCGCCTCTCGGACGAGATGGCGCCGGCCTATGCCGCGTACGGGACCGTGCGTGAGCGTACGGGTCCCCACAATCCGATCGCCTGTCCACTGGGTCATTTCCGCACCAAGGACGACAAGTGGGTCGCCTTCGCCTGCACGACCGACAAGCTGTTCGAGGCGCTGGCGCAGGCCATGGATCGACCCGAGCTGGCCTCCGATTCCCTTTACGGGCGGCACCAAAAGCGGCTCGAGTCGCGGCACGACGTGAACGACGTTGTGAGCGCCTGGTGCGGCTCGCTGACGCGCGACGAGGTAGAGGCCAAATGCTATGCGACCGGCGCACCCTATGCGCCGCTGGACAATATTGCGGACATGTTCGCTAACCGCCAGTTTCACGCTCGCCGTAACCTGGTTGCGGTGGATGACGAGAATCTCGGAGAGACGTTTATTCTCCCCTGCACACTGCCGCGCCTCTCGGAGACGCCGGGCGAAATCAACAGCTTGGGACCGGCGCTGGGGCAGCACACCGATGAAGTGCTGCAGGACCTGCTTGGGATGAGTCCCACCGAGATCAAACGCCTGCATGACAGCCGGGTAATCTGAGCGGTTTCACATGGCGCGAGATCGGATCGAGGCCGACCGCCAAGGCTTCGTCCACCCCGACACCAGAAGGAGAATCTACTGGGAATACTACGGTTCCGGCGAGCGGGAGGTGATCTGTCTGCTCAACGGATTGGCCATGCACACCGGATCGTGGAATTCCGTCCTGCCCAGCCTACTCGACGAGTACGATATCCTCCTTTACGATTATATCGGACAAGGACAGTCCACATCTGTTGATGAACCTGTCTTTATTCCAGACCTCGGCGATTTTCTCATTCGGATCCTTGATCAATTCGGTGTCGACCGACTTCATCTCCTCGGGATCTCCTATGGCGGTTTCGTGGCACTCGATTTCGCCCGCCGCCACCAACCCAGGCTCCACACTCTGACCCTTTCCGGCATTCTGCTGAGCCATGAGGAGCTATTCCGTATGTATCATCAGATGTCGCTGCGATTCTTCGGCGCGGGTGAGGCCGGGTTCGAGCTCTATACGCAGTATCTCTACGAAAAAATATTCGGTGAAGCCTTCGTACGTCGCGCAATCACCTACCTGGAGAAGATGCGGCTGGCTTTTTTCAAGCGATACCAGCACCAGGTCCATAGCTTGATACGTTTCACGGAAGCGCAGGATCCCTTCTTTGATAGGCTCGAGGACCACATGCCAGGCTTCCGCGCCATCCAAACGCCTGCCTTGATTCTGGCGGGTGATCAGGATCGCGTCATCCTACCCGCGGTTCAACGCAAGATCGCCGATATCCTGCCTGTCTCCCGATTCGAGCTCATAGAGAACTCGGGGCACGTCGTATATCTGGAGCAACGGGAGATCTTCTTCGGAATGCTCAGGCGCTTTTGCTGCGCCAAGAGCACTCGATTTTGACCAGTAGCTTCACGGCCGAGGCGAGTGAGAGGTACATCGTGGGGTCGCTAAGACCACGTCTGCCAAATCGCGTAACGAATGAAACGCCGGCGCAATCTCGTATAAAATCTTCCGGCAACCGCCTGAATCAATCCAATCAGGTTTTATTCAGCAATTGGACATGAGACGCGAAGTTTTCCTCAGGGAGGCCGAATAGGAAACAGCCGGGACTCGAATGATCGGCAAACGACAAAAAACAACGCCGCCCTTGCGGGCGGCGACGAGTACGAATCGCTCGCTTTCTCTTTTTTTCTCTTGCCCGGGGTAGCGCGCCTAAGGGCGCAGTCTCCGCGATTTCAGGATCTACTTGGCGCGCGCACGCGGCCCGTATACCAGACCGCCCGTCACCTCGATGGTTGTGCCATCAATCGAGTCGTTGGTGATGACATGCTTGATGGTGCTGGCAAGCTCCTCGGGCTCTACAAGGTGGCCCACATGGACGTCCTTGAGCACGGCTTCCAATGCCGCTTCGTTCATGCCTTTTAGGATTTCCGTTGCCGTGTAGCCGGGCGACACGCCGACGACGCGGATCGGCAGGTGCTTGAGGTGGAACTCGCCAACCAGGATCTTCGGCCAGAGGGTAAGCGCGACCTTGGTCGAGGAGTAGTTGAGCTGTCCAATCTGGCCGGTGCTGTTGATCGATGAGGTGATCAGCAGCAGACCTTCCCAGCCGTTGTCAGCCATACGCCTTGCGGCCTCGCGCAAGGTGAGAAAGGTGCCGATGAGATTCGTGTCCACCACCGCCTTGAATTGTTCGGTGGTCATGAAGGTCTTGACCTTGCCGGTGGCCTTGTCCGTGTTGATCATCAGGCTGTCGGCGAAGCGTCCGGCGTTCGCGAGGACCACGTTGAGGGAGCCGTAAGTCTCGACCGCCTTGTCCATCAGGGCGCTCACGTCGTCCTCGCTGGTGACATCGGTCTGTACCGCGATCGCCTCGCCCCCGTCGTCCTTGATCTCGCTGACCGTTTGCTCCAGGCGCTCTATGCGCCTTCCGGCCAAAACGACCTTGGCTCCCTCCGCGGCCAAGCTTTTGGCGACGGCGGCACCGATGCCGGTACCGCCACCGGTGATAACGACTACACTGCCATTTATGTCCACTCCGTACCTCCTACAATTTTCGTATGGTAGAAAAACCTTGCGCAGGAATAGCATTCAGGATAACCGGAACATTCCAAACCTGCAGTTTGCCGGTTAAAGACTATCAGATCACAGATCTTCTGCAATAAGGACTCACGGCGTGGCTCTGTTGCAGCGCAACCGGGGCTGTAGTATAAACAACATCCTTTTGTCGGGCCCCTATATTCTTAAATGGCACCGTACCGGGTTGGAGTGACTTGGTGGCGGCGCGTGAATCGTTTAAGAATAATACGCTTAATTAGAATATTACCAAGTAACTTTGCCGGGAGAGTCATATGGCGGATTGGACCGAGCAGGCCGAGCAGATGCTGAAAACCTGGACCGAAGCCCAAAAAAATGTCTGGGACAGTTGGCAAGATCTCGCAGGCCGCGCCAGCGGTGCTCCGTCGAAACCGCAAGCTTTTTCCATGAATCCCATGGAGTGGTTCCAGCAGTCGATGTCGACCTGGACTGACAAGACCGGTGTCGCCCGGGATGCCGGGCGCCAGGTCTTCGGCAGCCAGTTCTCGATGATGCAGAACCTGGACATGCTGACCAAGGCATGGAAGATGATTGCCCCCTTTCTCGACGCCGGCCAGGATTGGCGGTCCCCGCTTGCTGGTTTTACGACGAATTGGTTCGAGCAGCTAACCGGTGTACCCAATGGCCTGTCCGATACAACCAAGGATACAGGGGCCTTGTTGCAGTCCTACATGAGTGAGTGGGGGCCCTTGCTGAGACCTTGGATCTCGTCCGCAGTCGAAGCCACGGGCACTGGACACCTCGGCGAAATGATGCTTGGAGGCTCGGCCGGGTTGGCTCGCCTGCTCTCGATGGAGCAGGACGAATTCCAAAAAGCACCTTTTACCGGTTTTGCCGAGATTCCCTCGATCGGTGTCAACCGCGAGCACCAGGCCAAGATCTTGCGCGCATTCGACGCCTTCGTCGACATGCGCAAAGTCATGCTGGAGTTTAATAAGATGGCCATCGGTGCCCTGAATAAATCAGTGGAAACCGTAATGGAAACGCTGGTCGAGAAAAGCAAGAAAGGTGAGACGATTCAGAGTGTGCGCGACTTGAATCGCTTGTGGTTGGATTCCGCCGACAAGGTCTTCACCGAAATGTATGTTTCCGAAGAATACCTCAAGGCACAACGTGAATTATCGTCGGCCGGCATGACCTATAAAATCATGCAGCAAGATGTGATCGAGATGGTGCTGAAGAACCTGAATTTGCCGACGCGTAGCGAGCTCGACGACGCCTACAAGACGCTCTACGAGCTGCGCAAAGAGGTGAAGTCGCTCAAGAAGGAAATTCGCGCGCAGAGCAAGCCCGCCGTGGAGGCCAAGGAGGTAACACGAAATGCGATCAAACAGGTAGCAACGAAGAAGGTGACAAAGCCCGCGGCGGTGAAGAAGTCGTCCCCCCGAAAGAAGGCGACGGCGCGCGCCAGGTCGGCGGAACGAGTCTGAGTCGCTCGTTTTCGAACCCACTAGTCGTTCTCGAAGAGGAAATCCGTGTTGTCACTGCCCATCGACATTCAACCCAAGCACGCCGTCAAAGAGCTGAAGGGGATTAACGAAAAGATCACCAAGGGTCTCGATTTCCTGAGCAAGCTCAGGGACGAGGACGTGGACATAGGTACCGCACCCAAGGAAACGGTGTACACGGAAGACAAGCTCAAGCTCTATCATTATCTGCCGACGCAGGAGGATTTGCTCGAGACTCCGTTGCTGATCGTTTATGCACTGGTGAACCGCTACTTGGTAGCCGATCTGCAGCCGGACCGTTCCATGGTGCGCAATCTCGTCAACGAGGGCTTGGACACCTACCTGATCGAGTGGGGCGATCCCTCCCCGGCGGACAAGTACCTCACCATAGACGATTACGTTAACGGCTACCTGGACAACTGCGTCGATTTCCTGCGGGAGCGTCACGGCGTCGATAAGATCAATATCCTCGGGATCTGCCAGGGCGGTACACTCAGCACCTGTTATTCGGCACTGCACCCGGACAAGGTGGCGAACCTGATTCTGACCGTGACCCCGATCGATTTCCATGCCGGTCAGGACGAGCTGAAACCGGAGATCGGACTCCTCTTCAATTGGGGCAAGGGAGTGGACGTCGATCTGATGGTCGACGCTTACGGCAACGTGCCGGCGGATGTCCTCAACTTTACCTTCCTCATGGTGAAGCCCTTCGCGCTGAATTTCGGCAAATACCACGACATGTTGGATATTCTGGACAACGAAAAGGCGATGATGAACTTTCTGAGAATGGAAAAATGGTTGTTCGATGGGCCGGATGCGGCCGGCGAGGCCTACCGCCAGTTCATAAAGGACTTCCTGCGGGACAACAAGCTTGTCAAGAACGAAGTGGTCATTGGCGACCAGCGCGTCGACCTGGGCAACCTCACCATGCCGATTCTGAATTGCTATGCCACGGCCGACCACCTGGTTCCTCCGCCCTGTTCAAAGGCATTGGCCGAGAAAGCGGGCACCAAGGACTATACGGAAATGGCCATCCCGGCCGGCCATATCGGCATCTACGTCGGCAGTAAGGCACAGAAAATGCTGGCGCCGGGGGTTGGCAAGTGGCTGCGGGAGCGCGCCTGACCTCCGCCGCGGTACAATCCCCCTCTGAAAACAACAGACAGGTACAGAGAGGTGCCTGCGTTTTGACCGCGATACGATGTTGAGATTGGAGAAGCCGTAGAGACGCGCTGTTGCGGTTTCCTGTCCTCGAGCGGCCGGAGGGCCGTTTCTGGACGTTCACTATTAACCACCCTGGAGATTTGAGATGGCAGCCAAGAGATTCAATCGTGGTGTCGCGCTGGTCGGGGCGGGTATGAGTAGTTTCGGGGCCTTCCCCGGAAAGACGACCCGCGACCTGTTCGTCGAGGCATTCAAAGAAATGCACGCATCGGTGGACAAGGGTTTCGACCCGAAAGACATCGAGGAATGTTATTTCGGCAACTACAGCAGTAGCCAATTCGAAGGGCAAGGCTTCACCGCTCCCTTTATCGCCAATGCGGTGGGGATGAATCCGCGGCCGGCAATTCGCGCTGAGAATGCCTGCGCCAGCGGTGGCAGTGCCATCCGCCTAGGGGTTATGGCCATCGCGTCCGGCATCGCCGACATCGTCCTGGTCGGCGGATACGAGAAAGAGACCGATCAGCCGACCGAGAAGGTAACCGAGATTCTCGCCACCGCCAGCGACAACCTGTACGAAAACGTCGCAGGTTTTACCTTCCCAGGTCTGTATGCCGCCTTGGCGACCGCCTACATGCACCGTTACGGCGCTACCGGCGAGACCATGATGAAGGTTGCTCTTCAGAACCACGAGAACGGTGCCCTCAATCCCAAGGCCCAGTTCGGTAAGCGAATCGGCGATTTCATCAAGATGAAACAGAAGAGCGCCGAGAAGCGGGGCAAACCAATCCCGGAGTGGGACGACGAAATGGCCTTCCTGCGCGATCCGCGGGCCAACCCGGTAATCTCCTGGCCCATGCGGCTGTTCGATTGCTCCCCGGTATCCGATGGTGCTGCGGCGCTATTGCTGGTCGCCGAAGACATCGCCCACAACTTTACCGACAAGCCGCTCCATCTCATCGGCAATGGTATTGCATCCGGCGTGCCCATGCACGACCGCCCCGATCTGACCATGATCAAGCCGGCGACCCTGGCCGGGCAAATCGCCTACGAGATGGCTGGCGTGTCGCCCAAGGATATTCAGGCCTGCGAGGTCCACGATTGCTTCACCATGACCCAGGTGATCGCCAGCGAAGACCTGGGCTTCTTCGAGCGGGGCGAGGGTTGGAAGGCGTTGGAAGAGGGGCGCACAGCCCGCGACGGTGACCGTCCGATCAATACCTCGGGCGGTCTCAAATCCAAAGGCCATCCGGTGGGTGCCTCCGGCGTCGGCCAAGTCATCGAGATCTGGAAGCAGCTGCGCGGCGAGGCCGGTGAGCGCCAGCTTCCCGGCGAGCCCACCCTCGGATTGACCCACAACCTGGGCGGCAGCGGCCAGATCTGCGTCGTCAACATTTTTGAGAGGAGATAAGACCATGAGCAAAGATCTTTTCAGTGCGGCCGGCTTCTACGAGTTCGTTGAGGAGAAGAAGCTCATGGGTACCAAGTGCAAGTCCTGTGGCGAGCTCTTCCTGCCGCCGCGTCCGATGTGCTCCGCTTGTCACGGTGAGGAGATGGAGTGGGTCGAGATGGGCGGAAAAGGCAAGCTGGAGGCCTTTACCGTAACCCTGTACGGCCCGACGCGCATGGTAGAGGCCGGTTACGGGCCAAAAAATCCCTATTGCGTCGGCATCGTACGCATGGACGAAGGCCCGGCCATCAGCGCTCAGATTCTCGGCCTGGACCTCTCGAAACCCGAAGAGATCGAGGTCGGTACGCCGATGCAGCTTACCTTCATCAATCGGACGGAGGGAGAAAAAGAGGTTACCTTTGTTGGGTTCGAGGCAGCGTAGAACACAGAAAAAAAGCTAACCGTTTCTGCCTTGTAAGGGGCCGGCATCCGCCGGCCCTTTTTTTTCGACTATCCGACGGCCGCGAATCGCTCCCCTCTCCAAATCCCGACCCGCTCGCCCGGTCCGCGCATCACCCGCGAATCAGCGGCGGGCTTCCGGCGATGACGACCCTTTCGGCGGGATGGGCGCGGCTTTCGTGTCGTTTGACCACGATCTCTTGCTCCGTAAGCATTAATCGACGGGGTTCAGCCATGCGGAGCAACGGATCAGTCTATTAGCCCTGTTAATTTGCGTATCGAACATACTGTTGGTGCGCTGCACAATAATTGCAGTAAGATAATGGGGTTTGTAGATCGCCGTCAGGGCTTAAGCGGCTCACCAGGCTGAATGTTTGGAAGATGGCACGAGAAACCGGAGAGAGCGAACAATGAAGATTGAAGGCAAAACAGCTGTAATTACGGGTGCCGCCAGCGGCATCGGAAAGGCGACCGCGGAGGACCTTGCCAGTCGCGGAGCCGCGAAGATCGCGATGGTCGACATCACCGACAACATCGCGGACGTGACTGCGGAGATGAACAAGAAGGTAGGCAGGGAAGTGGGGCAGGCCTTTCAGGGCGACGTAACGAACGGGGACTTCCGCAAGGAAGTCTACGATACGATGTGCGGCAAGGATGGCGTCGTGAACATCTGCGTGCCTTCGGCCGGTATCTTTCGCGACCGACTGTCCGTCATGCTCGACAAGGAGACCGGAGAGCCCGACATCTATCCGGTCGAGATGTTCCACCAGGTGCTCGAGGTCAATCTGGTCCACCCCGTGTACTGGGCATTGGAGTTGGTGGCCCGCATGGCCCATAACCGCAAGGTAAACGGCAAGAAGAAATGGCACCCGGACGAGACGATTCAGGGCACCATCGTCTTCATCGGCTCCGTCGCCTCCCAGGGTAACAAGGGGCAGATCTCCTACTCGTCCACTAAAGCGGCCCTGGAAGGCGCTGCCCAGACCCTGATGAAGGAGTCGATGTTCCACGGTGTGCGTACCGCTGTCATCCATCCGGGCTTTGTAGATACCCCGATTTTGCAGGGCATGCCGGAAGGCTACCTGGAGAAGTACGTTCTGCCGGATATTCAGCTCGGCCGTTTGATCAGGCCGGAAGAGTTGGCCGACGCGATCTGCTTCCTCATCTCCAACTCGGCGGTCAGCGGTGAGCTTTGGTGCGACGCCGGATGGCATCCGCCGGCAGGGACCTGATCTGCTATCGGCGACTACGAACGAAAACGATAGAGGCCCAGTGCTCTCTAAAGAGAGCAACTGCGCCAGAGGGAGGCGGTCGGACAAGGCTTTCGGCCTGCCTCCCCCAACAGGTCTGAATCCCTCCGACTATCTGTAGCTTTGCAGTCGTTGCCTTTGTTGCGTGGGTGAGCTGACAGGTTGATTCCTTGTTTTTACACTGTTTCCAGTATTTGGTATGCAGCCACGCGAGACAATGCTCTCCACCTACTTTGATGAATCCAACCTTCACGGTGAATAACCATGTATGGATCAATGCAAGATGTCTTGAAAGAACTACCCGACATCAGCACCAGTTTTCTGCGTTATATGACTGCGCTTACCCGTTCCTTTAACCGCGAGCAAACGGAGTTTCTCGATAGCTATCTGATCGCGGCGCAAATCGCGCTGCAGGCGGCCAAGGACAACCCCATGACCCTGCGTGACACGATGGAGATCATGCAGCACAAATCGTCCCTCATGGGGAAAGGGATGCGAGCCACACAGGAGAAAATGTCCGACTTCACGTTCGACCAACTGAAGGAGCTCAATGAGGCGCTCTTCAATACCCTCCTCAACAACGAAGGGGAGAACCTCGCCGGCTATGTGAAGCGTGAAGCGCAAGTCATGGAAGCGGTCGCCAACTTCCCGGAACAAATCGAGAAGGTCAAGGACGATTTCGGTTTCCACTTCAAGACCTCGGCCTATCGGCTGGCCCATGACACCGGCTCCTTCCTCATGTATCAGGTGCTGCCGATCAAGGAAGGCGTGAAGGTACGGGACGACCTGAAACCGATGCTCCTGATACCGCCCTATATGCTCGGTGAGCATATCCTTTCGTTCCTCCCCTACGAGAACAAGAGCTACGCCCATAGCTTTGCCAACGAAGGCATCCCCACTTACGTGCGCGTGGTCAAGGACATCGACGAGAACGAGATCGTGCAGGGCATGACACCGGACGACGACTGCACCCAGACCCGTGAGCTGTGCGAAGTGCTCATGAAGAAGCACGGCAAGAAGGTCACGCTGAACGGAACTTGCCAAGGGGGCTATATCGCCCTCATGAACACGCTCTCGGGCACGCTGACGGATGTCAGCGATACCATCATAACGAACGTGGCCCCCATCGATGGCACTCACAGCGACGCCATCAGCGGCATGCCGACGATGCACCACGACTTCATTACGCACACGCTTCCTAATGGTGGAAAGGTTGCCAACGGCTACATGCTCAGTCTGGGCATGCGTTTTGTCGCGATCGACCGCGAGACACCCTTGATCAAGGTACTGGACCAGGCCTCGCTGCAAAGAGCGACGGATATGAACCCAGGCAAGACCGTAGCCGCCCTGTTCCGCTGGCTGCTGAAGGAACGCGTGCACCTGCCGTTGGAAATCGCCAAGATGAGCACCTGTACGTTTCACCAACCCATCTCCGACGATGGTGTGCTGCCGGTTACGCTGTACGATAAGCCCTTGAAGGTAGCCGATCTGAAGGACCTGGGTGTGAAGTGGTATCAGAACTACGCCCTGAGAGATGACTTGGTTACGCCGGATTGCGCGACAGCGGCCAACAAGTTCCTGGAAGGGACGGATGTCATCGAATCCGTACCCTTCCCGGGAGGTCACGTAGCCATCCTCACCAGTCCGTACAACAAGCGGTCCCCCGTGAACGACTACTTCAAAGCAAAGGACGGCAAGGAGTACCGCGGGCCGGTCAAATTCCAGATCGAGATCTCCGCGTGACGTAATGCCGAGAGAGCCAAAAGGCGCCCTACGGGCGCCTTTTTCTTAGGTCCGGACCGCACCCTGTGTGTCGTTCCGGGCTTTGAATTGCTCGTCTGCCTGCCGATGCAAATCGCAAGAAGACCGAGCGTCAATTGATAGACGAGCAACCTGCCGTTATCAATAGATCCAGATAAGAGGAACCGAGAACAATGGCGAAAGTAACCTTCATGGGCCACCCAGTCACAACCAACGGCGACTTGCCGAACGTAGGCAGCAAGGCTCCGGCGTTTCTTCTAACCACCAAGGACCTGGAGGACGTGGGGCTCGGGAATTACGTGGGGAAGAAGAAGCTCCTGAATATCGTCCCCAGCCTGGATACACCCACCTGTGCCATCTCCACCAGGAAGTTCAACGAGTACGCCAAGGAGCATCCGGAAACGATGATCCTGGTGGTCTCCGCCGACCTTCCCTTTGCCCAATCGCGCTTCTGCCAGGACGAGAGCCTGGAAAACGTCGTTACGCTTGCGTTGATGCACACACCTCGGTTCACCTCCGACTACGGGGTAGCGATTATTGACGGTCCCTTGAAGGGGCTCGCTGCACGGGCGATCGTTGTTTTAGACGAGAACGATACCGTTCGGTACACTGAGTTGGTCCCGGAAATCGGTGACGAACCCAACTACGAGCTGGCCATGGCCGCCTTAGAGTCTATCTGACGACTGACATCCTGATGGGCGCAGGGCGGCAATCCTTTGCCGCCGTTTGCCCCCTTACCCTCGAGGCGACATGCGGATGCCGGCGCACCGATGATCCGAGTTGATGTCGCCGTTATTACGGCGTCGCTGCACTCTGCGTCTCAAAATCGCCACGGGGATGCGAGCTTAGATGGCGGCGTTCGATTTCAGACGCCACCCAGTACCCGCTCCAGGTCTCCCCTGTTCTCGATGGGAGGCTCGCATCGTGTGCCGATGCAACGGTATGCCCGCGTCCCGCCCCCCTCCTGCATCGCCGTCAAGGTCCCGGGAAGATCAGTCTCGCCCGCAGGAATAGCGATTGCCAACCGCCGCGGTGTGTAGCCGCACTGGGCTATTTGGATCCAGCGCGCTAGGTCGGCCCCATCTCCGCGGATAACGATAGTCTCTGGTGGGGTCAGGTGCTCCTCCAGTGCGGCGAGCAGGCTGGCGTGTGCGTAGGGAATGCGACTCATCTGCTCAGACGCGAGCTCCAGGGTCCGACGCGCGGCGTTCAGATAACGGGGCTCGCCGATCAGATGTCCGAGGCGCTGAAGCACGCGGGAAGCGACGCCGTTACCCGAGGGTACGGACTCGTCGTTCAAGGGCTTGGGCCTGTGTATGAGTTGCTCGTGGTCGTCAGAGGTAAAGAAGAAGCCCCCCGCCTCTGCATCACCGAATCGAGTCAACAGGACTTCGGCGAGCGCGAGAGCCAGGTCAAGGTCCTCACGCCGCCAGCGGGTCTGCAGCAGCTCGAGCAAGGCGTCGATCGAGTAGGCATAATCATCCAGATAGGCGTTCAGGTGAGCCTTGTCGTCCTTGCAGGTGGCGAGGAGGTGCCCGTTGCGCCACATCGTGGTGCGGATGAAGTCCATCGCCCGTTGCGCGGCATCCAGATAGTCCGGGCGATCCAGGACCCGAGCGGCGCGGGTCATGCCTTTGACCATCAGGCCGTTCCAGGCTGTCAGCACCTTCTCATCGCGTCCGGGGCGAATCCGGGATTCGCGTTCGGCGAAAAGCCTTGCCTTCGCCGCATCCAGTTGCTTTATGATTTCGCCCTCAGGGACGTCGCGGTACTTCGCTGCCTCGGCAACTGTCCGAAAGGTATGTAGGTGCCACTTGCCCTCGAAATTCGGTGTCCGGTCCAAGCCATAGACGGCGGCGAAGGTGGCATACTCGTCCGCCGAGAGCAGGCGTGTGACTTCCTCGCGGTCCCAGACGTAGTACTTGCCCTCCTCGCCCTCGCTGTCGGCGTCGAGGGTCGAATAGAAGCCGCCCTGTGGAGACTGCATTTCGCGCACGACCCAGTCGGCCGTGGCCACGGCCGCATCCCGGAACAGGGTATCGCCGGTGATTTGCCAGAGATCGCAGCACAGGGCAAGCAACGGTCCGTTGTCGTAAAGCATCTTCTCGAAGTGCGGGACCATCCAGGCCTCATCGACAGAGTAGCGGCAGAATCCCCCGCCGAGCTGGTCCGTTAGTCCGCCGCGGATCATGCGCTCCAGGGTGAAGGCCGCCATGTGCAAAGCGCCTTGGTCAGGTGCTCCGTTCGCCTTTGTTGCAGCATAGCGGCGAAGCAAGAGCTCCAGATCGGTGGGGTGGGGGAACTTCGGCGCCTCCCCGAATCCCCCGTTCGTTGCGTCGAAGCTGTCACCGAGCTGTCGGCGGGCCTGCTCCAGTGGTGCGCTGTCCGGAATCGCGACACCCCCACTCGGAGTAAGCTGGGAAAACGCCTCGATCAAGGACCGGTTCTGTTTTCGGATGGCGTTCCCGTGGGTGCGATAAGCCGCCGCGACCTGTTCCAGCAACGGCTTGAAAGCCGGTAGCCCATGCCTGGACTCCTTTGGAAAGTAGGTCCCGGCGAAAAAGGGGTTTTGGTCATCCGGGGTAAGAAAGACGGTCAGCGGCCAGCCGCCAGGGCGCTTTGCCAGTATCTGGTGGGCGGTCTGGTATATCTTGTCCAGGTCAGGCCGCTCCTCACGGTCGACCTTGATGTTGACGAATAGCCGGTTCATCACCTGGGCTGTCTGCTGGTCCTCGAAGGACTCGTGGGCCATCACATGGCACCAGTGGCAGGCGGAGTAGCCGATGGAGAGCAGTATGGGCCGATCCAACCTGCGTGCCAGCGCCAGCGCCTCCGCGCACCAGGGCCACCAGTCGACCGGATTGCCGGCGTGTTGCTGAAGATAGGGGCTGGTCGCTTCCGCTAGCTTATTGACGTGGGTGATCGATTCCGACATTTCAGGTAATCCTGTCCGCATGCATGTGTCCGAGATGGGTGCGGCCGCTCCGGGTTTCCATGGTGCGCCACGCGGCCTTGGTCGGGACTATCGGGGCGAACATCTGAGGATCGCACTCGATGTGCCGAATAACATCAAAGCGAATCGGAGTGTTGGCTTCTTTCGCTTACCTCGTAGAGTAGTTTCAAAGGTGAGCTCGGGTTGATAGGCTTGCTAATCGGTCCCATGAGATTCCGCCCCATGAGCATACCCAGCCTCCGCTTAAAAAAAGATCAAGAACGCCGCCTGCTGGCCGGTCACTGCTGGATCTTCAGCAATGAGGTAGACACTCGGGCTACAGCGCTCAAAGCCTTCGATCCGGGGCAGCCGGTTCAGGTCCTGAGCCACCGAGGGCGGTGGCTGGGGCAGGGTTACGTTAACCCCAACTCACTGATCTGTGCGCGTATTCTGACTCGCCGACGCAAGCAACCATTGAGCCCGACTTTTTGGCTCGAGCGCATTCGCACCGCGCTCGAGCTGCGCGAACGACTGTATGCGCATCCTTTTTACCGCCTCATCTTCGGTGAGAGCGACGGCCTGCCCGGGCTGACCGTTGACCGTTATGGCGACCTGCTGGCGGTGCAGATCACGACCGCCGGTATGGAGCGCGTACGTGTCGAGGTGCTCACTGCTCTGGAGCATGTCCTGCGACCGAAGGCCATAGTGCTTCGCAACGATACCCAGGTCCGGGAGCTGGAGGGACTTCCCCAGGGCGTGGAGACGGTACTTGGCGAGGCACCCGACGATCTGGAGCTTCAGGAGGCCGGTACGCGTTTTGTCGTCTCGGTACTCAGCGGCCAGAAGACGGGTTGGTTTTACGATCAGGCAGAGAACCGAATGCGTCTGCCCCGCTTCGGGGCGCCGTCGCGAGTGCTGGATTTGTGCAGCTACGTTGGTGCCTGGGGCGTGCAGGCCGCAGTCGCCGGGGCCGAGGAGGTGGTTTGCGTCGACAGCTCGCCCACTGCCTTGGAGCGCGTCGGCGAGAACGCCGATCGCAATGGTGTCGCCGCCCGTGCCCGAGGCATCCAAGGGGATGCATTCGATGTGTTGAGGGCATTGAGGGATCAGCAAGAGCGCTTTGACCTGGTGATCCTGGATCCCCCCGCCTTCGTCAAGCGGCGCAAGGACACGAACGAAGGTACCCAGGCCTACGAGCGCCTCAACCGGCTGGGGCTGGAGCTCGTTGAGCCTGGTGGTCTGATTGTGACCTCCTCATGCTCGTTCCACATAGACCGCGACACCTTCTTACGCATTGTTCAAAAAGCCGCGCGGCGTTGCGGACGAAGTCTCCAGCTCCTGGAGGCGGGAGGGCAGGGGCCCGACCACCCCATCCATCCCGCCATCCCAGAGACCGGCTACCTCAAGACCTTCTTTCTTCGGGTGTTGCCGGAGCTTTGAGCCTCCCGAGGCGGCGTCCGAGAGCTACGAGTCGGCGTCGGCGCAGTTTGCGGGTCCGCCGTTGATATCGGCTTTGTACTAATATGCAGCGCTTCAACGCTGCGCTTGAATTTGCTTCGACATGGAACTGGCGAAAAGTCAGAAGGTTGCCTACAATTCCTGAAATTCTGGTTCACTTTCAGCTGTTGGCATGGAGCCAAGCGCGGAGGGATATGTGATGGGAAGCGACAAGAAGATTGCGCCTGTGAATGCAGTATCGGTCGCGGTCGGTTACCGGGTATCCTTGGGGACGTCCACTCGGCGGCCTATTGTCCTTTTCCTTGCTTTGCTGATGGCCGTCGTGCTCGCCGGCTGTGCTGGTGGGACTCAAAAGCCGGCGCAGGTAGATCAGGTCGTGGTCAAGAAATCGGAACGTAAGATAGAGTTGATTCAGAACGGCAAGGTCCTGCGCGAGTTCCGGATCGCGCTCGGTGACCGGCCGCGCGGTCACAAGATGAAGGAGGGCGACGAGCGGACGCCGGAAGGCGAATACATCCTTGATTGGCGCAACCCCAACAGCCGCTTCTACAAGTCCATCCATGTCTCTTATCCAAACGACCGTGATATCCGGTTTGCCCGCTTGATGGGTACCGACCCGGGCGGCATGATAATGATCCACGGACAGCCGAATTACATCCGTTCCGCCAAGGTAATGGCCGAGTATCAACGTCGGGACTGGACTAACGGCTGCATTGCCGTCCAGAATCACGAGATGGATGTCATCTGGCAAACGGTGCGCGACGGGACCCCCATTAAGATTCTCCCTTGAGCTCGATTCGCGCTGCCGGCGTCCGGCAACGCGGTGTCTACGACGTCGGAGCCTGATGCGGTAGGATTTCCCCTCTGACGCTTTTTTGTGAAGTTCTTGATCAACGCGATGGGCAAATCATCATGACACGAGAAGCAGATCCCCAGGTCGTTCGCCGGTCGGTTCTGGGCGTGGAGATGGACGAAGAGGAATGCCGAACCCTCGCGGGCATCATGCAGGTTACCGAGCTCGAAGATGGTGAAGCTCTCGTAAACGAAGGGGATGTCGACCACCATCTATACTTGCTCGCGGAAGGCCGCATGCGGGCTGAAAACATTTTGGACGGGAAGAACAGTACTCTTTACGAAGTGCGAGTCGGAGAGGTCGCCGGCACGCGGGCCTTCGTTGACGGCACGCCGCGTCGGGCCACCTTGCGGGCAGTCGGTGGTGCCACTCTCTATGTCCTGGAGCCCGGCGATTTCGACACGCTCGTGGAGTCCCACCCAAGGCTGGTTTACAAGGCCATGCGCGCCCTGTTCCGAATGACCTATATCAACCTGATGCGCATCGATGCGGAGAGCGAGCAGCTGAAGAACTACTTCTTCAAGGCTCACGGGCGCTATTAGCCCCTAAGGTGGATTGACGAAAATTGAGAGAAATCGCCTAAGACCCTGTGGAGAGCTCGTATCAAGGTAATCATGTCAAAGATGCAGTGCTTTCCGGCTGGCCGATAAGCTCAAATGCTCAGCTATCCGCAAATCGATCCCGTTGCCTTGTCTCTGGGGCCGCTCGAGGTCCACTGGTACGGACTCATGTACCTGCTCGCTTTCGCGGGCGTATGGATGCTCGGCCGTTACCGCGCCACACGTCCCGGCTCAGAGTGGAATGCCCAAATGGTGGACGACGTGGTCTTCTATGGTGCCATGGGGACCATCCTGGGAGGACGCCTCGGGTATATGCTCTTCTATGGCCTCGGTCAGTTGCTCGCCAATCCTTTGAGTGTCCTGAAAATCTGGGAAGGGGGCATGTCTTTCCATGGTGGACTGATTGGGGTGATGGCGGCGCTTTGGCTTTTCGGCCGCCGCCGCGGTTTGCGTTTCTGGCGGGTCACGGATTTCATTGCCCCGCTGGTACCGCCTGGTCTGTTGGCGGGACGTATCGGCAACTTCATCAACGGCGAGCTTTGGGGTAAGCCTACCGACTTACCCTGGGGTATGCGCGTCCCCTGCGCGAAGCTCGGCGAGTACTGTCGCGGTTTACCGCCGGGCAGTGAATGGAGTCCTCCGCTGCATGCTTCCCAGCTCTACGAGGCTGCGCTGGAGGGACTTGTCCTGTTCTCGATCCTGTGGCTTTTCTCGGCCAAACCCCGGCCGACCATGGCCGTATCGGGTATGTTTCTGATGTGCTACGGGATCTTTCGTTTTCTAGTCGAGTTTGTCCGTCTGCCGGACGCGCACATTGGTTATATCGCCTTCGACTGGCTCACCATGGGCCAGCTCCTGACACTACCGATGATCCTGATCGGAGCACTCCTGCTGGCGCTGGCCTATCGGGACGCCTCGTCCTTCGGTACCGTGAAAAGATAGCTCGGTCGAAAAAAAACCCGGCGAGTGCCGGGCTGAACGCTCTTCTCTTGTTGAGAGAGACGAGGAGGATCCACGGTCCGGGAGCTGTCTTCCTTGCTCCCGGACACAAACCGAGTTGTTACCTGTCAGCTGCCTGGAGTGACGTTGCGGACCCCTTGGGAAATTGCGCTCATCCCTTCCTGGACAAAGGAGCGAAAATCCTCGCGCACTTCGGTGGCGATCTGCATGCTCGCCTTGGACTCTTGCAGCATCCGCTCGCTTGTTTCCTTGGCCAGCTCTGCCTGCCCCTTGATGAAGTCGTCGAATCCCTTGGCCTCGGTCGCCAGCTTCATCTGACGCTTACTCTGCTCCATCATGAAATTCATCGCTTCCATTTGGCGGGACGTGATCTTGTCCAAGACCTTCATGTTGAGCTCGGCGAGCTTGTTCAGGTTCTCCATCGCCTTGCTACCCATCTCATTCATCGATTCGAGGTTTTTTTTTGCATTCATGGCTGATCTCCAACGGTTGCGGGATGTGTGATGTGTGATCCAACGAATTGTGCACTGCAGCAATTGCTGCAGTGCACAATAGTATTTCGGGGTCAGGTTGTCAAGGGCTCGGGAAGAAGAGATCCGCTTCCCACGGGAGAAGAACGGTCGCGAGCGAGGGAGAAGAGTGTGAGGAGAAGCGGGTGCGAAGGTTGCCGCAACTGTGGAGGTTTGGAACCGGCGCCCGGAAGCGGGCAGCCCGCTCAATCTGTCTTCTTCGGCTTACCGTCCGCTTGGAGACCGGCAGCGCGCAGAAACTCCTTCTGAAAATCGGACCACATTTCAACGCTGCGTTGGGTGATGCGGGTAACGGCCTGCAGCGGGTCCTTGGCCAATGTCTCGCGCACCTGGTGCTGCTGTTTAGCAAAAACGTTCAGTGACTGTTCCAAGTACCGGGCGAACAAGCCTTGCAGGGTGCCCCCGTAGAAGCGGATGATTTGGGCCAACATGTCGGCGGTGAACAGGGGCTTGCCCGCACTCTCCTCCTCGAGCATGATCTGAAGCAGTATGGAACGCGTGATGTCGCGCTCGTTGGTGGTGTCCACCACACGAAACTTGACACCCTTCATGACCAACGCCCGCACGTCGGCGACAGTGATGTACTTGCTGACCTCGGTGTCGTACAGCCGACGGTTTGGGTACTTCTTGATGATGCGGACGTCAGACATGGCGCAGTGGTCGGAGCGGCGACACTAACTGGGACAGTTTAACGCAGGCGCATCTGATGGCGGATGACGCAGCGCAATAAACTGAGAATTTTGCTCAGAGAACGATCCTTATACCAAGAGCGACGCTAGCAAGCGAGCTTGACGAAAATCTCCTTAGATCGTCAGGTTGCGGCAATAGGTCTCGCGCACGCGAAACCCGGCGATTAGGCCGACCACCGAAAGACCGCAAGAGAGCCAGAGTCCCCTCTGATAATCGGTCCAGGCGCACCTGCGTAGGCCGTTAGCCATCTCTCCGCTCCAGCCCAGGTCCAATACCCAGCCGAACGCTGGCTGCATCAAGGCGGCACCGAGGAAGAGGCCGGTGTTGACGAGGGCGATCGCCATACCCGAAACGCCCGGGGGCAGGACCTCCTTGGCTGCCGCATAGGTAACCACGAAACCTCCGGAAGCAAATCCGAGCAGCGCATAAAGCAGCATGCCTGACCATCCGGGACCCCAGGGCAGTATGGAAGCTCTGCATAAGATCTGCGGAAACAGCGCCAGGCGCCATGCGGTGAAAAAACACACCGATGTAGGACAGAACCAGCAGTGTGTAGATGGTCCAGCGAAGGCGATTGAAACGATTGGGGATCGAAAGGCTCATCTGCGACAGGATAACCGCGTTGGTTTGTCAGCGAGCGAATCCTTTCGCCCGCGATTAGGTCGCTCTCGGCTCGACGGAAGAATTGTCAATGCGCGACTACAGCAATCCAGCGCACCATCTTTCCGGATCCGATCACCGCGGCGATGGGGCGAAGCCTCATATCTCTCATTTGGATCAAAGCGCAATTCCTCTGGGTTTAGGCACGGAGTTCTTGGCGCATGACGGTACGGTCGGGAGACGGGAGACGGGAGACGGGAGACGGGACGCGGTGGGTCCCTGAGGAAATCGTGACTTTTGCTGCGCTGCACAATATAATTGTTGCAGTGCACAATGTCGTTGGTTCGTGTTTCAGACGTCGACCTACCAATCTAGTTGTTAAAGGTACCGATCATGTTGGAAGTTACACAGGAGATTCTGGAAAAAATCGAACCGCTACTCGATGACGGCGATGCGGAATCGGCCGGAAAGCTTCTCGTCGGC
>JAJDOL010000161.1 GCA_022340195.1 Chromatiaceae bacterium | reverse complement strand
CGTGCTACAGCGCGTTTCGGGAGGCAGTGGAACGCGCAGGCATCGAGTTGCCCGACGGTCAGCTTACGCATGTGCTTCGACACACGTTTGCAAGTCACTTCATGCAGCGCGGCGGGGATCTTCTGGTGCTCCAGAGGATTCTCGGACATCACTCGATCACGGTAACCCAGCGGTACGCTCACTTCGCCCCCGAGCACCTCGACCAGGCGCTTTATCTGAACCCACTCGCGGATTTTCGTTGACGATTGGTCGACACCAAAGAGAAAGGCTTAGGCGAAATCTCACCTAAGCCTTTGTTTTTATGGTGGGCCGTGAAGGATTCGAACCTTCGACCAATGGATTAAGAGTCCACTGCTCTACCAGCTGAGCTAACGGCCCTCGATCGGATATACGAAGTTCAACGCCTTGCTTCCACAAGTCCTGCAAAAGAGAATTTGGGGTGGACGATGGGGATCGAACCCACGACCGCAGGAGCCACAATCCTGTGCTCTACCAACTGAGCTACGTCCACCATTTAGGAAACAGGTTCTTCTGCTCTCCCTGGCGCGATTGCGCGCTTTTGCTCGCCTCCGACCCGAACATCCCGTTCGCGCGTTCCGTCGGATGCGCTCGATCCACCACTAAATCAAGTTTGCTTGCGCAAGGCCTTCTGCGATTCTGCTGAACACACATTTAAACATACGTTGGCACGCCCGGCAGGACTCGAACCTGCGACCCACGGCTTAGAAGGCCGTTGCTCTATCCGGCTGAGCTACGGGCGCTCTGCGCGGCTCCTCTGCAAGTGGTCGGGGTAGAGGGATTCGAACCCCCGACATCCTGCTCCCAAAGCAGGTGCGCTACCAGGCTGCGCTATACCCCGCTGTTGGACATTGCCATGACGCGGAAGATCCGAAATGATACTGACCGGTTCCGATTTCGTCAAACCAACTGCGTATCCGAGAGCCAGTCGGCAATTGACGCTAATCAGCCGACTTGATGTAATTGATTATTCCCCCCAGCCCCCTACCCCTGCTGTTTGAGGATCCTTATCATGTCGCTCCAACCCGTGATTCTCTCCGGTGGGTCGGGAACCCGGCTTTGGCCCCTTTCCCGGGAGGAATATCCCAAACAATTCCTACCGCTGACCAGCGAGCATACCATGCTCCAGGAAACCGTCAGGCGACTCGACGGGATCGAGGCGGAGCACCCCCGTCAGGCGATCGGTCTGCTCGACTCCATCGTGGTCTGCAACGAGTCCCACCGATTTCTGGTCGCGGAGCAGTTACGCCTTCTGGACCGCCGGTCTGCGGCCATCATTCTCGAGCCCGAGGGCCGCAATACGGCACCCGCGCTCAACCTTGCGGCGCTGGCGGCGATGGACAACGGCCATGATCCCGTGCTGCTGGTAATGCCCGCCGATCACTGCATTCGCGACGAGCACGGCTTCCGGCAGGCGGCAGCGGACGGCTACGTCTTGGCACAGGAGGGAGCGGTGATCACCTTCGGGATCGTACCAGACCGGCCGGAAACGGGTTACGGATATATCCGCCAGGGCGATCGCATTCCCGCTCGGGGGATCGAGAGTGATGCTTACATCCTCAGGGCCTTTGTCGAGAAGCCGGATGCGGCTACGGCCGATGGGTATCTGCGAAGCGGCGATTACCTCTGGAACAGCGGGATCTTCATGATGAAGGCGTCCGTCTGGCAGCGTCTGCTCGAGCGTTTTCGCCCCGACATCGCCGAGGCCAGCGGTAAGTCCTACAGGGGCGGCTCGCCGGACGGCGACTTCCTGCGCCTGGACAGCAGCGCCTTCCACGCCTGCCCCAGCGATTCCATCGACTATGCGGTCATGGAGCGGCTCGCCGGAGACTCGATGGACGAGGACACATCCGCCCTCGTGTTGCCGCTGGACGTGGGCTGGTCAGACGTTGGCGCCTGGTCCGCCCTGTGGGAGGTCAGCGCGCAGGACGATGCCGGCAACGTGCTCGATGGTGATACCTTCGTCCACAATGCGCGCAACAATCTTCTGGTGGCCCATCACCGCATGGTGGCGGCCGTGGGCGTGAATAACCTGATCATCGTGGAAACACCGGACGCGGTCCTGGTGGCGGACAAGGAATCAGCCCAAGACGTAAAAGCCGTGACCCAGTACCTGCAGCGGGAGCAGCGCAGCGAGCACCGGCACCACCAGAGAATGCATCGACCCTGGGGCAACTTCGACTCCATCGGATTCGGCGAGCGTTATCAGGTCAAGCGCCTGACGGTTAACCCGGGAGAATCCCAATCCCTGCAAATGCATCACCATCGGGCCGAACATTGGATCGTCGTCTCGGGCACGGCACGGGTTACCAACGGCGACGAGGTCTTCCTGCTCACCGAAAACCAATCCACATACATCCCCGTCGGCGCCACCCATCGCCTGGAAAACCCCGGGGCCATCCCGCTCGAAATCATCGAGGTCCGCTCCGGAAGCTATCTCGGCGAGGGCGACATAGTCCGCTTCGAGGACGCTTACAACCGCTTGGACGGCGAGGCCTGACATGGGTTTCAAGTGCGGTATCGTGGGCCTGCCGAACGTGGGTAAGTCCACGCTCTTCAATGCCTTGACCAAGGCAACCATTGCCGCGGAAAACTACCCCTTCTGCACCATCGATCCGAACGTGGGCGTGGTTGCTCTGCCCGACGCCAGGCTGGACGTCATCGCCGATATCGTGAAACCCGCAAAGGTCATCCCCACGAGCATGCAATTCCTGGACATCGCCGGCCTGGTGGCCGGGGCATCCAAGGGCGAGGGCCTGGGCAACAAATTCCTGGCCAACATCCGCGAGACCGACGCCATCGCCCATGTGGTGCGCTGCTTCGAGAACGACGACGTGGTCCACGTCTCGGGTAAGGTCGATCCGGTGCGCGATATCGAAATCATCAACACGGAGCTCGCCCTAGCGGACCTGGAGTCGGTGGAGAAGGCCCTGGACAAGGCCACCCGTCAGGCCAAGACCGGGGACAAGAAGGTCTCGGTCCGCAAGGTCCTGTTGGAACGCCTGCACGATCATCTGAACGCGGGCAAATCCATCCGCTCGTTGGAACTAAGCGACGACGAGCGCAGGGAGCTACGCGATTTGTTCCTGCTCACCGCCAAGCCCACGATGTACATCGCCAACGTGGACGAAGGTGGCTTCGAAGACAATCCCCTGCTCGATGCGGTACGCGAGCTCGCACGGGAGGAGGGTTCCGAGGTGGTGCCCGTGTGCGCCGCCATCGAGGCAGAGATCGTGGAGCTGGAGGCCGACGAGCGCGAGATCTTCCTCGCCGACATGGGGCTCGAGGAGCCGGGCCTGAACCGGGTCGTGAAAGCCGGCTACCGGCTGCTCGGTCTGGAGACCTACTTCACGGCCGGACCCAAGGAGGTACGGGCCTGGACCATACCCCGCGATGCCAGCGCACCTCAGGCCGCCGCCGTCATCCACACGGACTTTGAGCGCGGCTTCATCCGCGCCGAGGTGATTGCCTACGAGGACTTCGTCGCCTGCAAGGGCGAGCAGGGTGCACGCGAGGCGGGAAAGCTGCGCTCGGAGGGCAAGGACTATCTCGTGCAGGATGGGGACGTAATTCATTTTCGGTTCAACGTCTGACTTGACTCGCTGCTCCCCCGATCGCTAGTATTTTGTTTCTTTCACGGCTACGTAGCTCAGTTGGTTAGAGCGCGGCACTCATAATGCCGATGTCGGTAGTTCGAATCTACCCGTAGCCACCAGAAAATCCAAAGAGTTAGGGTCGATTCGGTGGTGACTGAATCGGCCCTTTTTCTTGCGGGCAACGGTTGGCAAATGCACAAGAGGGATCGCGACGAGCGCCTATTGGTGTCCCGATCGAGTCCACAACCCCCACACCTCGCATCGTCAGATTAGGAGAACCATGGACGTAGTGTACGTTTGGGGGCTCGCTGGAGCGCTTGGTGCAGCCGCGCTCGCTGCGACCTTGAAGGTGGCTGATCTTGTATTCACGCTCGCGAAGGAACGCGAAGACAACGCGAATTTCCGTGAGCAGGTTGAAACGCGAATCGCGGCTTCCGTCATGAAAGTATCTGCCACGGTCCGCGGGCTCAAGGAGGAACGCGACCGCCTCGCAACGCGAGTGCGAGAGCTTGAACGAGAAATCGAACGCCTGAAAGACTGGAGCACGGAGAAGGAGCTGTACACACGAACCGAAATTGCGAAGGGACTCTATGCTCTATTGGAGACCGACTCGTCCGGGGATATTACGAGGGACTTTGAAAGCGCTTACAAGCTTTGCGATGCCTGTTTTGCGCGCGACGTGAAATCCCCTTTAGCCCAGAAGATAGACGCGGGAGGCAGGCGCTTACTCGTCTGCAGGAATTGCGGGGAGTTTCGAGTACCGAAATACCTCGACACTGATCGACAAGTCGCTAACGACGTAAGCTGACACCCGACCTCACCCATCCTGACTATCCGCCGATCGGCGCCGATCCCGACGCCCGCGATCGATCTCGACGGTCAGCCATGGCTCCCGCCGAATGGCACGCCCTGCACGTCATCCTTGTTGCCTGAATGGTCTTGTGGGTCGGTGTCCGCTGGCGCGACGCCTCGACCTCGGTTAGTGGGCGCTGTGGATCTGCATCCCAACCCGCCTTGAAAGACAAAAAGCGGGCTTAGCGCCCCTTCGGCGGAAGCTCGTCATATTTAGGCAGTTCGCTCGGCTCCTCGAACCAGCGCGCCTTCGACGCGCAGTAGATATTCTGGACCGGCCTTATCCCGGGGTCCCCGTCGAGCGTACCGGCGGGTACGACCACCGCCTTACCACTCTGCGTCAGCCAGGGCAACGACGAGCCACAATGCTTGCAGAACGTGGTCGCGAAATGCTTGGCAGCCTCCAACTCGAACCTGCCGAGATACGATTGGCCACTCAACCATTGGAAGTCTCCGGGAGCAACCAACAGGTTCGAGGCAAAGGCACTTCCGGTGAACTTCCGGCAACGCGAGCAATGGCAATACTGGAAAATTCCGAGATTGCCCCTAATTTCGTACGTCACCTTGCCACAGAGGCAGCTGCCCTCAACCCTTTGGTCAGACATTGGTCATTGATCCTCTATTAAGGAGCCTCGCAAAAATAACTTGAACATCTTGCTTGTCTCTTAGCCCGCCTGCTGCGTTACGGAAAAGGTTACATAGTTCGACTATGCGCCCCTTTCCGTGCCTTGCAGGCAGACTAAAATCCGGCGCAATCTGTACAAGTTATTTCTGCTCGGTTCCTAAGCGCCGCGCAAAGGAAGGCTTATTGCAGCGAGATTTACATGAACGCTGGTCAAGATCCGAATGCGCCTGGAATGCTTGGTTGCATCGCAGAGCCTCAGGCCTTGATGCTCTCGAAAATACTCAGATACTGCCCGGCCGGTCCAGACCAGGAATTGTCCATTTGCATGCCGTTGAGGCGCAGCTGGCGAAAGTACTCAGGGTACTTGAACCAGAGGCGGATGGCCCGCCCGAGGGCGGACTCGAGCCCTTCGCAAGAGAGGTCGTCGAACAAAAAGCCATTGACCTCCTCAAAGGCCTTGTCCGAATAGTTGGCGTCGAAGACGCTGTCCACCAGCCCGCCCACCCGTCGCGCGACAGGTACTACGCCGTACCTCATCGCGATCATTTGGGACAATCCGCAAGGCTCGTAGACGCTCGGTACGACCAGGATATCGGCCGCTGCATATATCTGGTGAGACAATTCCTCGTCGTAGCCGAGCTCGAGGTGACAGTCGGCGCTCCCGTCGGTCTCGCGCTCGAGGTCCCGAAACAGCTCGTCTATCCAAGGCTCCAAGGCACTTCCCAGCAGCACCATCTGGCAACCGCTCCCCAGGGCGTAATGAACGGCGTGGCGCATCAGATCCACTCCCTTCTGGCGCGCGAGCCGACTGACGATGGAAACCAGGGGCTTGGTTGCATCATCCAATCCCAATTTGCGGCGCAGCTCCCATTTGTTACGGGCCTTTCCCGGAAGGCTCTCTGGGCCATAGGTCTGGGCGATGCGTGGATCCGTCATCGGATTCCAGGCGTCGACGTCGATGCCGTTGATGACGCCAAGGAGCTTGTGCCTGTGGCTTTGCAGCGTCGCCTGCAGCCCCATTCCCTGATCCGTGTGCAGTATCTCCCAGGCGTAACGGGGCGATACGGTCGTGACGAAGCTCGCGTAGACGATCGCGCCTTTGAGGAGATTGACCGACCGCGGGTTGCCCCAATCGAGCAGCCGATCGCTGGTCATCAGCCGGGTTGGGTCCAGGCCCACGGCGCGCAGCACATAGTCCCCGGCAACCCCTTGATGGGCCAGATTATGCAGCGTGTGGCACACGCGCGGGTGGGTCAGTCCGAGCGCTTCGTAAATCTCCCATCGCAGTACAGGTACAAGTGCTGTTTGCCAGTCGTGACAGTGGATGATGTCCGGTTGTCTGTCTGTTTTCAGCAGAAACTCCAGGACGGCGCGGGAGAAGAAGGCAAAGCGCCCCGGGTCGTCTACTTCGCCGTAGATACGTCCCCTGCGGAAGAACTCATGGTCGGATTGGGGGTCGATAAAGAAACAATGGATCCCGTCCACGTAACCGGATTCGACATTGAACGGAAGTAGCTGCTCGTAGAAGGGAACCCGAAGGCCTTCATGCGCCAAGTGCAGGTCCTGGACAGAGTCCAGATGCAGGCAATCGTATTTAGGAAGGACAACCTCGACTTGGTTACCTTGCTTGGCCAGCTCCCTGCACAACCCATGGATGACATCCCCAAGACCGCCCACCTTTGCGACTGGCGCACACTCGGCGCCAACAACTGTTATGTACATGCGCATTCGCCTTGACCAGCACCCCGCCGCACAGGCAACTGCGAGCACCGATGTCGAAAAATCCTTTGATGATCCGGCACGAAGACGCGGACTCCCAAGGGGCTTGCTCGGCTGCCTTCGGGTCTTGTCACGGGCATTCCATTTCCTGACTTGTCATCACCTTGTACGTTACTTTGCCGACCTGCGTGGGAATGGCGAGATCAACCGAAGTGGCTCAGATCCAGGTTCGGAAACAGGTTGTCCATCCGTTCGACGGCGAGGAGCTGCTCGTCGGAAACCCGACCTCCGCGTAGCGCCTCGGTCAGGAAACGGAACCGGGCAAGCTGGTCCCTCAAACGCGATTCGCAATAGGCGGACCCGGTGCCGCGCCCCATTTGGAAGGTCCAATCCGAGCTCTGAGCCAGCAACAGGGAACGAGCCGCCTGACGCAACAGGCGTGATGCTTCGCACCAACCATCCATGGGCTCACGCCTGCTCAGCAGCTCCTCCAGCTCCCCCGCTGCCTGGTGCAGGTGCAGGTAGACCCAACCCATGTCCGGACGCAACCAAGCGCTATTATAGCCGCGCTCGCCCCAGCTGGAGGTCGCGGGACATATATCCCCCGCGGTCCCGTGGAGGTGAAGATGCTCTCCCAGGGTTACGGGTCGGATATCCTGTGCCTCATCGAGACAATGGATCAGAGCCTCGAGAAAGGCCGGTCCCTCAAACCACCAATGGCCGAAAAGCTCGGCATCGTAGGGTGCGACGACGATGGGGGGACGGGGGCCGACGGAAAGGGATCTTTGCAGCCGACGCCTGCCTTCGACGAACCGCCGTGCGTCCCGTTCGGCCTGCGCAAAGGCAGCCGCAGGCTCATAGGGCGCCTTGAAACCCGACCTCCCGGTGACGCGGTGAAACTTCAGTCCCGTCGGTGCCGAGTCCACGCCTGGTGGGAGAAAGTCCCCCAGAAGCTCCGAGTCGCCCTCGTAGCCCAAATCCAAGTGGTATTCGCGATACAGCGGGTGTCCGGGATACCCGGTATCCGGGCACCAGAGCTCGCGGGCCGAGTCGGGATCGCGACCGAAAACCGCGACTGTGTCGCCGGCCCAATAGGGCGCGTAGACTCCGTGCCGAGTACGCGGAGATGCCCGTTGCACCCCGTGCGCATCGAGGACGAAGTAGCGATAGCCGGCTTGTGCCACCTCCCGCTCCAGCCCGGGGTAGTAGCCGCACTCGGGCAGCCAGAGTCCGAGCGGAATTCGTCCGAATACGTCTTCGAAGTGGTCCCGTGCCACGCGCAGCTGGGCACGTACGGCCTTGGGCCGGCTGCGCAACAGTGGCAGGTAGCCGTGGGTCGCCGCTGTGGTTATCAGCTCGGCCATGCCGCTGTTTTCGATCGATTTAAAACCGGCGATGAGATCGCCGCCGAGATCGTTCAGGAACAGGGTCCGCAAGCGATCCAGGCGTCGACTATAGAAGCGAGCGAGGGATTGCCGTGCCGGATCTGAACGCAGGTCCAGACTCACGCGCTCGGAAAGGCGGCGGAGACGCCCGAGATAATCCAGATAGCGCTCCGCCAGCAGAGAATCGGCGAGCATGCATAGTAGTGTCGGGGACAGTGAGAGCGTGAATCGAAAGCCGGAACCACGCTCCACCGCCTCCATGAGCAGTCCGAGTAAGGGCAGATAAGAGTCCGTCACGGCCTCGAACAGCCAGTGCTCTTCCAGGTGCCGTGGATGCTCCGGGTGACGGACGAACGGCAGGTGCGCGTGCAGCAGCAGCGCGAAATGACCTTGCGCCGTCACTCCGGCTCGCGGACCTCGATCCCTGATTGCGGGTGCCCGCCGATGACAAGCGACAGCAAGCTCTGATCCTCGATGGGACGGCGGACGTAGAAACGCCCGTCTTCCCCGACAGTTACCGGGTGGCCGAAAAGCTCGATTGTGGAGCGGGGAGGGGCACGACCTTGAACGATAAGCTCCGCCCGAATCTCGATATCACCCCACTGCGGCTGAACGCCCCGCAGGGACGCGCTGGAAAGGGCGGCCCGTGGATCATAGAGCGCGCCTGGTATGTCGGCGGCCGGTGCTCCCAGGTCCGGCGACGATGGCAGCAGGGGCGGCGGCATGGTCGCCAGGTCGGCTTCCAGGGGGAGACCGGGTACTGTCTCCTGGTGGGGCACCCGAGACTCTGGGGGACGGTGCGGGATTTCGGTTCTCCGGTCTCGTGCCTGAAAATCGCGGTAGGCTTTCTTCATGGGAGCGAAAGACGCGGCCGGCGGAGAATCCTCCAGCTCCAGGTCGGGAAAAACCGGGTAGAGGGGCTCACCGACGGCTGCCAGCGCCGCATCAACCTTTACGCCATCGAGCTCGATCGGAGTGGGCGCTTGGCTGCGGAACGCATCCTCGGGCCCTGTGCGGCTGGGCTCGGGTGCCCTCGGCGGTGGCGGGAGACTCCGATTCGCCAGCCGGACTCTGCCCGATCGTGCCAGCAGAATCCAGCCCCCGTCTTCGGATTCCAGCCCCAACTCGCATTCGTACTCGGCACTGTCGCCGCTAAGGGCGAAACCCTGTTGGCCCTCTCCCTCGGACCCCGCCGAACCCTGCGGCACGCTCTCCGCAACCTCGGCTTTGCCGTCCTGATCCAGGCGGCACAGCCGCAGAACCTGGCGCAGACCCGTCCCGTCTCCGGGAAACAGGCTGCGTGCCTGGGCCAGCTCCTCGGGCGTAACATACCACTGAGCCTGGAGGTGCTCCGGGTCCCGGTCGTAAAGCACAAGGGCGGTATGCTCGAGTTGGGGCGCGAACACACGCGAGATTTCTGCGGCGACGGCGCTTAGCCCTCGCGCCTCCAACTCCGCTCCGTCGGCAACCGTATCGGACCCGAACGCGGGCTCGGCTGCTTCCTCCACCTCATCCGCATGTCCGAATGCCGATCCGAAATCTGGAATCCTATCCGCGCTCACGTACCCTCCCGGGACGGGCGCAGATCGCCCTCCGCCCGCGCCAAATCGCGATCCGCCGGAACCGTCCTCTTGTAGAGGTGCGGAATCCAGGCATCTCCCCAGAACAGAAAGCAGCTCGTCTGGGCTTCCAGGATCAAGGAACGGGCCCGTGCCAGAGCGCGCCGGCCTTCCTCCCCCAATACGTTCTGGCGCCGCTTGATGTCCCAATAGCGCCGACTTAGATCCTGTACGACACCGGCGGCCTTCTGCTGCGTTTCCGAGCCGGTCCATCTGCTGAACTCGAAACCGGAGGTGAAGCCCGCGCTCCAAGACCCCGTCTGCACGCGCGCATGCGCCGCGGGCGGATTTTTTGCCAGGTAGTCGGACAAGGCCACCGGCATCACCGCAAGATCGCCCGCTCGGGCGCGCTCCATGAAGGGTGCGAAGAAGCGCCCAAAGAATCCAAGCGGTTCCGGCATCTGCCGAAACCATCCCGTGTTCTCACCGTCGGACCAGGTTGTGATCAGGCGCGATTCCACCGGACGCGGCGAGCCGCTTGCTCGGCTTCT
The DNA here is from genome assembly GCA_022340195.1 of Chromatiaceae bacterium. GTDB lineage: Bacteria > Pseudomonadota > Gammaproteobacteria > Chromatiales > Chromatiaceae > Thiosymbion. Next base: position 16,716 of record JAJDOL010000161.1, on the reverse strand, counting down.
GGATTCGGCGGCGAACCAGTCCGGGTCCAGTCCGCTTTCCTGGGCATTCGAAAGGTCTCGGTCCCGCGGCACCACGGTGATACAAACACCCTCGTGGCACGCGAGATAAGGCCGGTAAATGTCGTTGAGACCATCCTGCGGCCGCACATGGACACCGTCCACGACGACATATTCGTAACCGGCCTTCACCAGAGCGGGGATCATCTCCATCGAGAAGGCCATCTCCGGTGGCCAAAACCCCCGCGGAGCACGCCCGAACGCCTGCTCCATGATTGAGCGACCTCGCGTGAGCTGCTCTTCCCAATCCGCCTTGGGGATGACCGGAAAGATGGGGTGGTAATAACCCATCCCGACGAGCTCGACATTCGCGGCCTCCCGATAGCGCCCGAGCATCTCTGGGATATCGACGATGTGCCGGTAGGTATCGACGACGGCGGGATCGAGCAGCTGCTCGAGAAGGATACCGGAGAAGCCCAGGTGAAGATGCGCCACATCGCTGTACTCGACGGCGTAGCGCGCTGCGCGTTCGTAGCAGCGAATAATCTGCTCGGCGTCTTGTGGACTGGACTCGATCAGCAGCCTGAGATTCCCGGGAGGCTGGTGCATATGCAGCCCCAAGGCGTGGTATAGGTTGGTTCCAGTCATCGCGGTGGCGTGAAACAGTTTTGAGAATCAAGTGTCTGACGGTTTGTGTTTGGCTCTAGATGGTGATGCTATTCCTCGCCGCTTGCTACCTAAAACGCCTTTCACACCTCAACGACCTTCCAATACCACCAAACTACGGGCGGCTACCATGAAATGGTCCTGCGGCCAGATCCCTTGCTCATCCTCAGTCGCGATGTCCTGCGGCTCGGCTCGGGCGGTGTCCAACGCCAGATGCCAGGTGCATCCCTCGGGCATCTGCAGCACAAATGTCCGCGGCTCGTCGCTCATATTCATCAGAACCTGTAGGTCCCCCTCCCCGGCTTCCGTGCTGGCCAGGGTAAAGGCCAGGGTGCGACACCCCGGATCGTCCCACTCTGGAGGCCCTCCGTCGATACCCTGCCAGCTGACGTCGGACAAAGAGGATCCTTTCCTCGGCCGCCCGCTGAGAAAACGCCGGCGTTGCAGGCTCGGGTGACGCTTGCGCAGGCTGATAAGCTCCCTGACGAATCGCAGCATGTCTCCATTCTGCTCGACAAGCGACCAGTCGAACCAGCCTGTTTCATTGTTCTGACACCAGACATTGTTGTTTCCGCCCTGGGTGCGAAGCACCTCGTCGCCCGCCAACAGCATCGGAACACCCTGACTGAGAAACAGCAGGCTCAGGAAATTCTTCGCTTGGCGCTTGCGCAACGCTAGGATTTGCGGGTCGTCGCTTTCGCCCTCGACTCCGCAATTCCAGCTCAGATTGTTGTTGCAGCCGTCCTGATTGTTCTCACCGTTGGCCTGGTTGCGCTTGTGCTCGTAGCTCACCAGGTCCTCGAGGGTAAAGCCATCATGACAGGTGATGAAATTAACGCTGTTGATGGGGAGGCGAAGGTTCGCTTGATAAAGGTCACTGCTACCGGCAATGCGGCTCGCCACCTCGCCGATGTTCCCGGGATCTCCACGAATGAAACTGCGTAGGTTATCGCGATAGCGCCCGTTCCACTCCATCCAGCGATATCCGGGGAAAGTGCCCACCTGGTAGAGTCCCGCCGCATCCCACGCCTCGGCGATGATCTTGGTGTTGGCAAGCACGTCCGACAGCTCGATGCCCCACAGCAGGGGCGGGTTGTGCAGCGGCTGGCCGTCCTCGTCCCGCGCCAGGGCGCTGGCAAGGTCGAACCGGAAGCCGTCCACGTGCATCTCGCGTACCCAGTACTCGAGGCACTCGATTATGAAGCGGGCGACCAACGGATGATTCGCGTTGACCGTGTTGCCGCAGCCCGTAAAATCCAGGTATCGACTCTTATCTATTTGATCTATAATGTAAAAAGTTTCGTTACCGAAGCCCTTGAAGTTCATGACCGGCCCACCGCCCCCACCCTCTGCGGTGTGATTGAAGACCACGTCCAGGATGACGCCGATCCCGGCGCGATGGAGCGCCTTGACCATGTCCCTGAATTCGGTGCGATGCGACCCGGTCCCGGGCTTTACGCAGTATCCCGGGTGGGGGGAGAAGAAGCTGTGGGTACTGTAGCCCCAGTAGTTGGTCAGACCCCTGTCCCACACCTGCTCGGGTACGTCCTGCTCGTCGAAGGCCATCACGGGCATCAGCTCCACATGCGTGATGCCTAAGGACTCCAGGTAGGGAATCTTCTCGACAACGCCCGCAAAGGTCCCCGGGGAACGGACGCCCGAGGACATATGGCGCGTGAATCCACCGACGTGCATCTCGTAGATGATCATCTGCTCTCCGGGCAGATGCAGGGGGGCATCCCCTTCCCACTCATAGTCATCCGCAAGCACGACGGCCCGTGGGGAATCATGGGGCTTTATGCCTTCGCGCTGACGGGACCAACGGTCCCAGCTATCGGTGGTGACGGCTCGCCCCCAGGGATCCACCAGCTCGACCTCCGGATCGAAACGCCAGCCATGGCCCCGGGGATCGTTGGGGCCGTCCATACGCCAGGTGTAGTTGGTCCCCGGCGGTAGATCCAGCACCAGCACATGCCAGGAAAAGAAAGTGTGATTGATCTCAGGGTCCAGGACGATGAGCTGAAACGGCTCGCGACTGCGGGCGTCCTCGTAGAGAAGCAGCTCGGCACCCGAGGCGTGACGGCTGTAGACGGAGAAATTGACGCCATCGTCTTCCACAGTTGCGCCAGCCGGATGACGGCGGCCGGGGCGGGTCTTGTATGGACCGAATGGTCTACTCATCGTGAACTCCCGACCTGGAGCGTTCGAGCCGCTTGAATCGCCCCCGCGCGCAAGGCCGCTCTGGTGCAAATGACAACTTTCGGATCAGGACGCTCAGCCCGGCTTCGCGCCCTCGAATATGTCAGCCGGTAAATCTGCCCTCGCGCAGCATCTGGGCTTCCATGATCTCGAGCTCCCGCGCCCCCGAGATGACGATTTCCGGATCCGGGACATAGTCCAACTCCAGATTCTTGCGCTCGTAGGGAACGGAGTTGAGAATCACCTTCATGGCGTTGAGACGCGCCCGGTACTTGTTATTGGAGCGGATCACGGTCCAGGGCGCCTGAGCGGTGTGACTGCGCTTGAGCATCTCGTGCTTTTGATGCGTAAACTCGTCCCACCTGTCCTGGGCCTGAACATCGATCTCGGAGAGCTTCCACTGCCGCAGGGGATCTGTCTTGCGACGCTCGAACCGGCGTTCCTGCTCATCCTTGGTTACACTGAAATAGAGCTTCACCAGGATGGTGCCCTGTCGCACGACGTCCTTCTCGAAGCCCACCACGCCGCGCATGAAATTCTCATACTCCTTGGTGGTACAGAATCCGAAGATTGGCTCGACGATGGCTCGGTTGTACCAGCTGCGGTCGAACAGGACGATCTCGCCACCGCGGGGAAACTGGGCGATGTACTTCTGAAAAAACCACTGGGTGCGCTGCTCCTCCGTGGGCTTTCCCAAGGCGACGACCCGGTAGTGCTTTTCGTTCATGTAGCGGGTGACACGCCTTATGGTCCCGCCCTTACCGGCCGCATCCCGTCCCTCGAAAAGGATGATCATGCGGGACTTGGTCTCTTCCAGGTATTTTTGAAGACAGATCAGCTCGGCCTGAAAGGGCTTGAGGGACTTTTCCTGGCGCCGTCGCGTAACGGCCGTGCGATTCTCCTGTTTGGTCTTTGCCAATTCATTGCGGAGCTTGCCGTACTCGTCGAGCAGTTGAGCAACGCTCAGCTGCTCGCCGCGAAAGGTCACGAGCTGGGCGCTTTGTACGGCCTCCGACATTTTCTCTCCTAACTGGAATGCAGTCCGGCGACGATCAAAAAGTATATCACGAGACGCAAGCGGCCCCGCTCGAGGCAAGGCGGAGCCGTGGGCTTCCGGATCGCAACCGTTCCCGCCGCGGAATCGTCATGACTTGGTGATAATTTAGTAGCAATTTTGTAAAGTTACCAAATCTTCTGTCCGACAGAGGAAATCCACCCAGAGGTGTACCAATGAAGATCACCGAAACCGCAGCTCCCTTTACCGTCGCTGGTCTCTTGCTTTGCTCCGCCTTCTTTGTTCAGGCGCGCACCGAGATCCAGAACAAAGGCTCCGACACACTGGTCAACGTGGCACAAGCCTGGGCCGAGGAATACGGCAAGGTCGAGCCGGATGTCGCTGTCGCCGTCTCGGGCGGCGGTTCGGGAACCGGTATCGCCGCAATGATCAACGGTACGGTCGACATCGCCAACGCGAGCCGCAAGATGAAGGCGAAGGAGATCGAGCTGGCGAAGAAGAAAGGCCAGAATCCGGTCGAGCACGTCGTGGGCTATGACGCTCTGGCCGTATTCCTACACCATGACAACCCAGCCGAGCGCATGACCATCGAGACGCTGCGGAGGATCTACGGGCGGGGTGGTGGAGCCGCGAAGTGGAGCGACATTGGCCTGAAGGTTCCCGGCTGCGATAGCGACGAGATCGTCGTGGTTTCCCGCCAAAACAACTCGGGTACCTACGCTTATTTCAAGACGGCGGTGTTGGGCAAGAAGGGCAAGTATCGCCAGGGCACCCTGGACATGCACGGCTCGAAAGACGTCGTCGACCTGGTGGAAAAGACGCCCTGTGCCATCGGCTACAGCGGTCTGGCCTATGCCACAGACCACGTCAAGATGGCCTGCATCGCCAAAGAGGATGGCGCCGACTGCGTCATGCCCAGCGTTGCATCTGCCAGTGACAAGACCTACCCGATCGCACGCCCCTTGTTCATGTACACCAACGGCGAGCCCACTGGACACATAAAGGAATACATGGACTGGATTCTGAGCGACGAAGGCCAATGCATTATCCTGAGAAAGGGTTACGCACCCGCGCGCGACGTCAAGTGCGATTGAGAAACGGCCGACGTCTTTGTTGAACCTGGAAACGGCAGTTGACCGCTCTGAAATGATCGTAACCTTCTGGACTTGCGAGCGTTTTTGCTATCGGCGTGCTCACCCGCAAGGTGAGGACCGTTACGGCCCCTGGTGCACGCCCCGGGGGCCGTCCAACTGCCCGTTCTAGGTCGAAGCCTCCGAGGCGTGCTCCGTCCCGGAGCGCGCCCGAAAAGGCGCAACATCCTCTTGTTCCTTACGCCAACCTCTTCACAGCGGGGTACCGAGATGAGCCACTACGAAGCACGTCTCGAGCGCGATATCGCCCAAATTCGTAAGGATCTCGCCGGAATAGCAAGCCGAGTGCAGGACGCCGTGAGAGAGGCCGTCCATGCCCTGCTGAGCGGCAGTCGCGAGCGGGCATACGCCTGTATCCTCGGCGATCTACCTATCAATCGGGCGGTAAGGAAGCTCGACAAGGTCTGCCACGGTTTCATCGCGATCCATCTGCCGAGTGCCGGTCACCTGCGTTGGGTCTCGTCGGTCATGCGGATCAACGTCGCGCTGGAGCGGATCGGCGACTACGCGGTAACGATCTGCCGTGAGGCGGTTCAGCTACCCGGAGCCCCCGATGGGGCCTTGGCCCGAGAGCTCGAGCTGATGTCGAAACAATCCCGCGAGATGCTGATACAGGCCATGCAGGCATTCGCGGACCAAAACGCCGAAGCGGCCAGGGCGACCATGGCCATGGCCGACCAGGTCGAGCGCACATTCGACACCGTGTTCGAGGACCTCATGAGCGGGGACGGGCCATGGACGAGGCGGGATATCTTCGCCCTCCTGGTCATTTTCCATGAGCTCGAGCGGGTATCGGATCAAGCCAAGAACATCTGCGAGGAAACCGTTTTCTCTGCCACCGGCGAGAGCAAGCGGCCCAAGACGTATCGCGTACTCTTCCTGGACCGGGACAACGCCGGGGTCAGCAAGCTTGCCGAAGCGCTGGGGCGTAAGCGCTATTCGAATCACATGGTCTTCGCGAGCGCCGGCCGAGCGGCGGCGAAGTCCTTCGACCCGGTAATGACCGAGCTCATCGGCCAACGTGGCGTCGACCTGGCCGGAGAATCACCGATAACCCTGGAGCCGATCGAAGGCGAGCTTGCCGACTACCACGTCATCGTCAGCATCGAAGGTGCCGTAACGGATTACCTGGAGCGCATCCCTTTCCATACCACCGCCCTGGCGTGGGATGTAGGCAAGGCGCCGCATCCCGACGCGGCGGATGCGGAGGAAAGCTGGGATGCGATCTACCGGAAACTGTCCACGCAGCTGCGTGACCTGGTACGGATCATGCTCGGCAGCGAGGTCGAATGACATGACGTCACCGCCCGTGACTGACAACGCAGCGAATTTCGACCGCCGCAATGCCAATTGGTATATCGACAAGCTGGTTCAGACCCTGGTCTTCATCGGCGGCATTTCCGCTATCGTCTTCGTACTGGGGATCTTCGTTTTCGTCACCAAGGAAGGCATCGGCTTCGTTTTCGAGACGATGGACTTCAAGGAGTTTTTCACCTCGCCCTATTGGGAGCCCAGCGACGAGGACGCCCCCGAGTACGGCATCCTGGCGCTGATCGCCGGTACCGCCAGCGTCACCGGACTGGCTATGATCGTTGCCATCCCCTTCTCCCTCGGGGCGGCCATCTTCATCGGCGAATTCGCCGCCGGCAAGACCCGCGAAGCGCTCAAAGTCCTGGTGGAGCTGCTGGCGGCAATCCCGTCGGTGGTCTGGGGCTTTATCGGGCTGACCATCATGAACCCGCTCATCATCGAGCTGTTCAACGTCCCGGTCGGCCTCAACGTGCTCAACGCCGGCATCATCCTGGGCCTGATGGCCGCACCCATCATGACGTCCATTGCCGAGGACGCCCTCAAAGCGGTGCCCGACCGCTATCGCGAGGCCGCGGAGGCCATGGGGGCGACCCGCTGGCAGGTCATCTTCAAAGTCGTGCTGCCGGCGGCCAAGAACGGATTGCTCGGCGCGGTCTTGCTCGGCGTGGGACGCGGCTTCGGCGAGACCATGGCCGTGCTCATGACCACGGGCCACGCCGTGAACATCCCCAACAGTATATTCGACTCGGTGCGGGCGCTCACCGCCACCATCGCCGCCGAGCTGGGGGAGACGGCACAGGGCTCGGACCACTACGAGGCCCTGTTCACAATCGGCATCTTCCTGTTCCTCATCACCTTCGTCATCAATCTCAGTGCCGACCTGATCGTGCGCGGGATCCGCAAAGGGTAGAGCCGTGGCAACCAACATCTTTCAAGCCACGAGCTTGAATCGGCGCAATCAGCGCATTCAAGGTCTGTACCGCAACCTCTTCGGTCTGATGACCCTGCTGCTCATCACCCCCGTACTGATCATCCTCGGGATGCTCATCTACAAAGGCGGCAGCGCCCTGTCCATGGACTTTCTGTTCACGTACCCCACCGACGGTATGACCGCCGGCGGACTGTTCCCCGCCTTGGTGGGTACTATCTGGCTGGTGTCGGTAGCCCTGCTCATCTCGGTCCCGATCGGCGTGGCCGCCGCGATTTACCTGAGCGAGTACGCCCCGGACAACTGGTTCACCCGGGTCATCAACCTGGCGATCATCAACCTGGCGGGCGTACCCTCCATCGTACACGCCCTGTTCGGGGTCGGCGCCTTCGTCATCTTCTTCGGCTTCGGCACCAGCATTCTAGCTGCGAGTCTGACGCTGGCTATCATGACGTTGCCCGTGGTCATCGTCGCCACCCGGGAGTCACTGCAAGCGGTGCCCTTCGCCTTCCGCGAGGCCTGCTGGAACATGGGCGCCACGCGCTGGCAGACCATACGTCGCGTCGTGCTCCCAAATGCGGTAACCGGCATCCTCACGGGCATCATCCTGGAGGTCTCCCGCACCGCCGGCGAGACCGCGCCCGTCATGTTCACCGGTGCCGTCTTCTTCACGCCTTTCCTGCCCCAGAGCATCTTCGACCAGACAATGGCCATGTCCCTGCACCTTTTCGTTGTGGCCACCCAGGTTCCCGGGGTACCGGACGACCTCCCCTTCGGGGTCGCGCTGGTTTTGATCGGTATGGTGCTGATCATGAACAGTATCTCCATCGCTTTCCGGATGTATCTGCGGGGGAAGAAGAAATGGTAGCCGCGGCGGAGACCACGGCGGCGGAATCGGTCCAATCGGCGATCAAGCTGGGCGTCAGTGATGTCAGGATCAGTTACGGAGGCACGGTTGCGCTTCAGGACGTGACCCTGGAGGTACGGGAGAACGAGATCTTCGGCATCATCGGCCCTGCGAATGCCGGCAAGACCTCTTTCCTCAAGGCCATCAACCGGATGGATATGTTCACCGCCGGCATGCAGGTCGAGGGGGATATCCATTTCAACGGCCGCGACGTCCGGCAGCTCAACAATGTATACGCCCTGCGCAGCCGCATCGGGGTAGTCTTTCCCCTACCAGTCGGACTGCCCATGACGGTCTACGACAACGTCGCACTCTCGCCACGTCTACGGGGGATAAAGGACAAGCGGAAGCTGGACATCATCGTCGAGCGCTGCCTGATGCGCGCCGCTCTGTGGGACGAGGTCAAGGATCGGCTCGATGCCCTCGGCAGTCTGCTATCCGGCGGCCAGCAGCAGCGCCTGACCATCGCCAGGGCCCTGTCCCAGGAGCCCGAGCTCCTGATGTTGGACGAATTCTCCATCGCTGTGGACCCGGTAACGACCATGCGCATCGAGGATGTTCTCAAGGAGCTGCGTAGCGACATGACCATCCTCCTGGTCACCAACCTGGTGCAGCAGGCCCGCCGCCTGGCGGACCGCACCGCCTTCTTCCTGGAAGGGAAGTGCATTGAGATCGGGCAGACCGAGGAGCTGTTCACTGGGGAGGTACAGGATCAACGCACCCGTGACTATGTCGAGGGTCGCTTCGGTTAGCCTAGCCTGAAATTCCTGTGGAATTTCAGGCTCTGTGAAGACGAATGTAAGTCGGGTTAGGCGCGCCATTCGCTGACCCGAGAACAAACCAACAGAGCTATCCGCGTGCCGTAACCCGACATCGAGGGGCAAGCCAAGGCGACGAGATAGCCGGATGCCCACCACGCCATGAACAGCGCAGCCGAAAAGATCGCAGCGAAAAGCACCCCAGGGGGATTCGCCATCAAGACCCGAGGGCTCAACCTTTGGTACGGGACCTTCCAGGCCCTCTACGATATCAACCTGGACATCAAGGAGGGCGTGATCACCTCCCTGATCGGGCCCTCCGGATGCGGCAAGTCCACCTTTCTGCGCAGCGTAAACCGCATCAACGAGCGCTTGGGCTACGTGCGCATCGAGGGCAGCATCGAGGTCAGGGGACAAAACATCTACGAGCCCACCTGCGAGCTGGTACAGGTGCGCAAGCAGGTGGGCATGGTCTTTCAGCGCCCCAACCCCTTGCCCATCTCCATCCGCGACAACATCCTCTTCGGTCACAAGTTGCACATGAAGGGCAAAGGGGGAAAGCGTGACGAGATCGTCGAAAAAGCCCTGCGACAGGTGCTCCTGTGGGACAAGGTCAAGGACAAGCTCAAGCGCAAGGCCACCGAGCTTTCGCTGGAAGAGCAGCAGAAGCTGTGCATCGCCCGCCTGTTACCCGTGAAGCCCGACCTGCTGCTGATGGACGAGCCCTGCTCGGCCCTGGATCCCAAGGGTACCGAGGCGGTGGAGGAGCTGATCTGGGAGCTCCGCGGCGAGTACAGCATCCTGATCGTCACCCACAATATGGCCCAGGCGCGGCGCGCGAGCGAGGAGTGCATCTTCATGCTAATGGGCAAAGTCATCGAGCACGCCCCCACCGAGCGGCTCTTCGTCACTCCCGCGAATAAGGAAACCGCCGACTACATCGAGGGGCGCTACGGCTGAGGCTGCGAGAATCGATGACGACCGGGCAATTTTGTATTCGACTGTCATCAAACAGCAATCTTCAATCGTTAGGATGGGAGCTACAGAAGCTACTTCTGAGAATATCGATGTCGGACGGCTCAATGGGTCCTATCGTCACACCTGCCAGTCAAAACCCGATTCTAGCCGCCGTCGACCTCTCCGAGCGTTCCGAGCTTTGTTTGGCTCATGGCTGCAAAATGGCGCGCAAGCTGGAGCGACCTCTGGTGGTGGCCCACATCGTCCATGAGACAGCCGAAAACGCGGGCATGTACCGGCGCCACCACGGAAAACGCGATACCACTCCCCTTCATGACATCGCTTGCTCGATGCTCGAAGAGCGTGTGGCGGCATTCCGTTCTTCAGGAATGGGTCTGCACGACGAATGCGAGATCCGGCTGGTGGTCGTGGGCGGCATTCCGGCAACCCGTATCCTCGAGCTTGCGGCGCGCTACGATGCCACTATGATCCTGATGTGCAGCCACGCCAGGAGGGGTTTAAGCCGTTGGCTCCATGGCTCGGTCACAGAATCCGTAATGCGACGAGCCACTTGCCCGGTGGTGGTCGTGGGACAAGGCAACGGGGGCTTGTCGGCACTCGACCTCCATCGCTCCGAAGCCCAAGGGTCAGCTGCCCTGCAAGGCGTCTGACACCGGATATCGACGTCCACTCGCGGTGTGAAGGAATCGATTCCCTGCTGTTCTCGAGAGGTCGGGGCGTTAATCCTTCACGACATCCGTGTTTTCATTTTCCTGGACGACACCGATATCACGAAGGGTTTGTGATCCGCTACGGCCCTTCAATCTAACCTTCTTCCATCCGCGACGGCCGTCAGGCCACCTCGGCCTCGCGTTGCGCTTGCGCCTCCACCGTCTTGGCCATCCGCTTGGCGAAGTAGTAAATGCGCTTGAGCTTTTCCAACAGGTCCACCTCGACGGAATAGGTGGGGATCCGGTTGGGCTCATCGGCCACCATACGCTCGGCAAGGTGAGCGGCCGTAGAAGCAACGATATCCTGGATCTCCTGCTTCATGGTCGTCACCATCTCGGCCGCTTGCTCATTGTTCTGAGACACCGCCTGGACCGCGTTAGAAACCGTTTTCACCACAGCGTCATGGAACTCCGACAACACCTTCTCGGTGGACGGGCTGATCCTGATGCCCTTATCCACGACCTCGTACCCGGCTACCACCATGCCGCTCTCGACGATGTCGCCGATGTTCTCCAGGTCATTCACCGCCTCCATCAGCCGCAGAAACTCCGCCGTCTGGGTGTCGGATAGCGTACCCTTGCTGATCAGGCCCATGTAAACCAGGATCTGGCTGTGGAGCAGGTCCACCGAGTCGTCCAGGCGTTGAATCTCCGTGAGGCGCTGGCGGTCACGATTCACGATGGCCGGCAGAATGCCCGCGAGCATCTCATCGATCGTCTCTCCCATGTGCAGAATCTCCAGCCGTACTCGGTCCAACGCCAGCGACGGCGTGGACAACAGCGCCTCGTCCAGATACCTGGGCTTGACGATGGCGCCGACCTCTAGCTCCAGAGGCGTGTCCGGTACCAGGTATTCCACCAGGCGTGCGAACTGTCCGGCCAGGGGCAGAAACAGGGTCGCGATGCCCACGTTGAAAATGGTGTGGGCGTTGGCAATCTGGCGCGGTGTCTCGGCCGCCAGCTTATCCATCCCGACGAGTCCGGACGCTGCGGCTGGCGAGATATCTCGCACCAGCTCGGCGAGATAGGGGATAAAGGGAAAGATGAGAATCACGCCGACGATCTTGAAGCTCACGTGCGCGACCGCCACCCGAACCGCCTCACGCGGCTTGCCGATGGCGGCGAGTCCGGCCGTGGCGCAGGTGCCGATGTTGGCGCCAAGGGCCAGGGCGATGCCGGCCTCGAGGCTGATCAACCCCTGCAGCGCCATCGCGATGACCACGCCCATGGTGGCCGAGGAGGACTGCACCAGGGCGGTGAAAAAGGTCGCCACCAAGATGCCGATCACAGGATTGGAGACGTTCCGCATCAGGGCGATGAAGGGGTCATAGCTACGCAGGGGAGACATCCCCTCACTCATGATGCCCATACCGAAGAAGATCATGCCCAGACCCATAATCAGGTAGCCATACTGCTTGACACGGTCCTTTTTGCCCAGAAAGATCAGCCCAAAGCCAACGGCAACCAACAGCAGGGCGTACTTGGTGACCTTGAAGGCCACGATCTGGGCCGTAACAGTCGTACCGATATCGGCCCCGAGGATCACGCCGATCGCCTGGGACAGGGACATGAGCCCGGCGGTGACGAATCCCACCAGCATGACCGTGGTGACCGACGAGGATTGGATGATGGCGGTCACGAGGGCACCCGTGATGAGACCCATGATGCGGCTGTTGGTGAGACGGGCGAGAATCTGCTTCATGCTGTCGCCGGCGACCTTTTTTAGGGCCCCGGCCATCAGCTCCATGCCGTACAGGAACACCGCCAGACCGCCCAGAAGGTTCATGCCCATCGCGGCCCAGTCGATTCCCTCCTCCTCGCCCCCGGCCCACGCAACCGATGCGACGCCGAGCAAAAACACCCCCAGAACGAAGGCGTACAGTGCGGGCAGCGGGGTTCGCGACGGAATTGGAGGCGCGAGCATTGTTAAGAATCCGGGTGTGATGCCTGATTGGAACCATCCGCGATGCAGGCGCCCTCCTGTTCCCTGTCCCCATCCGATATCCGGGCTTGACTTTTTTTAGAGCGGAAGCCCGGGGAGAAAGGAAAGGCCGTCATGACACAGGCTTTCGCAGGGAGTCGCGGCGCATGCGGCATGAGGTCTCAGATATCCGCCTTGACAACAGTCACGGGGATATCCGCGAGCTGAACCACCCGCTCGGCGACCGATCCCAACAGGAGGTGCTTGATGCCGGAAAGCCCCTTGCTGCCGACAACGATCATGGCGGCGTCCCTCTTTTCCGCAACCTCGATTATCCGGGTGGTCGGCAGCCCCTTGACGAGAAGGGAATCCACGCCGCTGAGCTTCTTGAATTCCCGGTGGTTCTTGATTACCCCCCGCAAGAATTTCTCGAGCATCGCGGACGCACCGTCCTCGATGCGATGCAACTGCTTTTTCTTCATGGCCCGGCTGTAATAGCCGGGCATTTCACCGGGATCATGTACGACATGCAGAACCAGCAGGGGATTCCCAAGGCATTTTGCCTGCTCAGCCGCGAACAGAAGCGCAGCCTCCGAATAGGGGGAGAAATCAACAGGGACGAGAATGGGACGGTCGTGTCGTGTCGCTGTCATATGTCGTGCTCCAAGTTCTCCTCCGGAAAGGCGGCACGCGCACAGCCGCATTATTACAATTATGTTACTGTTCTGTAACTACAGTGTTAAAGGCGCTGAGCGTAGGAGAAGACAACCTTTCCCCTGGGCCGGGCGCGAAAACCGAATTTGACGTAACAAGAATTAGCGGGGTGGAGAACCTTGCGACGATCGCCGCAATTGGACCGAGGATGCCCGGAGGCAGGACGTTGGTGTTGTGAAGGCCCCCCGATCGTCGCGATACGGTCGGGATGAGCTGATGCGACAGGTCAACCGCAACTTCGAGGTATCCTGGCGCGTCGAATCGGTTCGTTAACGGTTGATAGCCGAATCGACGCTGACGCCTGTCGGTGTGGTCTGGCTCGATTCTCGTCTAACCGGACCGGCAGGTTTCGAGCACCAGGGAACCTCGACGATCCCGTCTCTGACGAACCCGGAGTGCATGCCTATCTCGTCGTAGTAGACACAGCCGTCATGCTCGATAACAAGCTCGCCGATGTACCTGTGTGAGACCTTGCGCTTGAGATTTGCGGCCAGATCGAGGCAGAGGAAATGGGCAACCAAACCGCGAATCACCCCGGCATGCGTCACGATTAACAGGTTGTCGTCGGTGTGGGCATGCTGAAGCGACAGGACGAACTCGACGCTTCGTCGCTGCATTTGATGAAAGCTCTCGCCGCCCGGAAACACGAAATCCGCATCCGTTTTGTACTCGGGGCAATTCTCGACCACCCAGCGTTTGGGGTATTGAAACAGATCGCCGTAGTTGACCTCGTTGAGCGCTGGGGACGCATGCACTTGCGAACATCCATGAATGCCTGCGAAATAGCGTAAGGTCTCGCGAGCCCGGACCAGGGCACTCGAGTAAAAGGCGTCGAAGTGAATGCCGCGTTGTCGGATAAACGCATCGACCTGCAACAAATCCGACTCCCAGTCCGCGGCGCGCGGGGCATCTCCCCACCCCATGATGCGTCGCGCTTCATTGTTGATGGTCTTGTAGTGGCGAACGAGAACAACTCGCATCAAGCTTTTTCAATCTATTCTTGATTCCGGGAAGCTACTCCAGATACGCACTTATTGCCAGAGAGGCTCCGCGCCTAACGTGCCCCGAGCGCATCTGTGATGACGGTTTTGATCGCGGTGGCAAACTCATCGAATGAATGAGGCTTGACGATATAGTCCTCGACCTCGTAACGGAAGGCGGCCTCGCGGTCATTGGGCTCGTTCGACGATGTAAGGACAATCACCGACAGGTCCCGCAATTCAGGGTCTTTGCGCAGCTCTCCAAGGAATTCGATACCGCTCATACGCGGCAGATTTAGATCGAGCAGAATGAGCACGGGCAACGGATCGACCTTGGCTGCGCTTTTTCCACGCAGCATCGCCAAAGCGTCGGTTGCAGTTCGGGCCACGAAAAGCGGATTATTAATCTCATACTTGCTCAGTGCCCGCTGCACCGTCATGACGTCGACGCGATCGTCCTCCACAAGGAGAATGCCACCGTTGCCGCCCATGTTCACTCCTAATTACACCCTAACGGTTTCTTTTTCTCTACCTTCATCGACTGCCGGTTCATGCTTGGACCAGGTAAAGCGGAACCGGCTCCCTCGTTCCGGACCGGACTCCAACACGATGATTCCACCATGCTCCTCGACGAGCTTCTTCACCAGCGCCAACCCAATGCCAGTGTGGCCTCCAAAGTCCTTGACCGTCAGCGTTTGAAACATCAGGAATACTTTGTTCTGGTACTCGGCCGGGATTCCCGGGCCGTCGTCCTTTACCGCAAACTGACAGCGATCCCCGAGGTCCTCTCCGGACACCTGTATGATGCCCTTCTTTCGGTCGTGGTGATTGATCGCGTTGCCGATCAGGTTTGCGAACACCTGCCCGAGCTGCAGCTTGTCCGTGTACAGGACCGGCATATCCGGCTGCACCGCGACTTCGAAGCCTCTCGGTGGAGCGAGCGAGTCGATGGTATCGGCGACCAGCACGCCCGTGTCCACTTCCTCGACTGATCCCGGGCTTCGGCCGATACGCGAGTGCTCCAACAGCCCTTCGACAAGAGCATGCATACGTGCCACGCGGTCGCGCAGCAACTCGATCTGCTCGCTGGTTTCGGCGGTCAGCTTGCCCTGAAGGTCGTCCTTGAGCCAGCCGGCGAGGTTTCCGACGGCGCGCAACGGAGCCTTGAGGTCATGGGAGGCAACGTAAGCAAACTGCTCCAGATCTCGCGCTCGTCGCTCCGCCTCGGCGGTGCGCCGGGCAACGCGATGCTCGAGCGTAACATTGAGAAGCTGCAACGCCTCCTCGGCACGTCGGCGCTCTGCAATCTCCTTGTTCAATGCCCTGTTCGAACGCTCCAGCTCCAACGTGCGCTGAGCGACCAAGCGCCGAACCTGCTCCGCCCGTCCTCTGGACATGAGGAGGAATACCACGGACAACAGAGTCAAGGCGACACCGCCACCTAAAATCAGATAGCCGCTCCAGGAGTCCTTTTCGAAAAAGCCCGGAACCGAGCTGCAGAGCAAGGTCCAGCGACGATCTCCCACCTCGACCTCGCCACGGAACTCGAGCGCACCGACATCTTCAATGCTGCGAGCCGACGCTTGCGACCCGGTGCGCATGCGCGAGAAATGAACGTAAAAAAGCTGCTCGAGTCTCGCTTCCGGAGAACGAAAGAAACGAATATCCACCCCGCTCGGCCCCAGATTCCCCAACGCCTTCTCCACCAGCTCCGGAACCAGAAACAAGCCAATGGCGAATCCTCGCAGGCGCTTCGTGGCCGGCTCCACGTCCGGATCGACGGGCTCTTCAGCGCTCTCCGTCGCCTCCTCCACCGCCCGGTCGTATACTGGTAGATAGACGGAGAAACGTGATTGCCCACCTGATTCAGTGGACACGGGCTCCGGTAGCGACACGCGTGGGCTCCTCACCCGCGCCGCATCCTCCATCATCGCCAGTCTCGCTCCCTCCGAAGCCAGGTCCAGACCGAGCAATCCCTTGTTGTTCACATAGGGTTGGACGTAGAGCACCGGGAAGTGCACAGACCTGGGCATGACCGGTCCCAAGGTACCGTCTGCGCTCCGTTCGGTGACGGAGAAGGGACGGAAGCCGCGCTGCGCCCGCGAAACGAAATCCTGGCGCTCATCTTCGTTGACTCGAGGCGCCCACGCCAACGCCTGGACCTCCCGATTGCGCTTGAGGGAAGGGCCGACAAACTCACGGAACTGCCGCCGAGACACCTGCCGCGAGACGTCGAAGAAACCGCCCACGTCTTGCACTACGCCCAGGGCGGCGGCCACCTCGCGTTGAATCACGAGCAAGCGGTCGCGAGCGGCCTCGGAGAAGGCGTCGCGCTGACGCTGACGCTCCAGGTCCCCGACCCTCGAGAACATCGTAAGCGTGGCAAAGATCCCCAGCAATCCAACGAGGGCGACGGGCACGTAGCTCTGCCCATGGTGCCGTTTGAAGGTTCGAGAAAGGAACATGTCGGGGCGGAAGCCG
>JAJDOL010000111.1 GCA_022340195.1 Chromatiaceae bacterium | reverse complement strand
GGCCACCGGTCGGCCGCAGCGGTCGCAACCTGCTGAGATACCTGAATCACCAAGAAGACGGCAATGCGCAGTTCGATGGCTTTGAGCTCTACGCCAGGTGCGATATTGCCCCGGGCGAGGAGATCACCTTCAACTACAACGCGGAGTAAGTGGATTGTTGAGCGTGCGCAAAGCCAGTTTCCAGCGAGCAATTCTTCGCGAGGCGAATTTCGAGCGTACAGTCCGGGTCGGTGCGCGCTTCGACGATACACTGGGTTATCAAGCAGGCGAGCAGAAACAGTGAAGACCTTGATACTCGGCGGTGTGCGTTCGGGCAAGAGTCGGTTGGCGGAGCGGCTGGCCTTCGAAAGTGGCAGACGTGTCGTCTATGTGGCGACTGCCACCGCGGGGGACGATGAGATGGCACGCCGGATCGAAGCCCATCGCAGTCGCCGTTGCCCGGACTGGACGGTCGTGGAGGAGCCGGTTTCGCTGGGGCGGGTGCTTGCGGACCTGGCCGATCCCGGGCGCTGTATCGTCGTCGACTGCCTTACTCTATGGCTAACGAATCTGCTCACCCATACGGACGCCTCGCTCTTGGAATCTGAGCGCGCCAGGCTGCTGGAGGCCATGCCGGGCCTCTCCGGTGAAATCCTTCTGGTCGGCAACGAGACAAACATGGGCGTCATTCCGATGGGTGAGATCAGCCGTCGCTATTGCGACGAGGCGGGCCTGCTCCATCAGGCGCTTGCGGCCTGCTGCGATCGCGTGGTGCTCACCGTCGCCGGACTGTCCCAGGTGTTGAAGGGGCCGCCTTTGGACGCTGCAGGTGCTCGACAATCCCAGGCTTCGGGTCTTGTTGCGCCGGGAAATCGTCGAGGCTCGAGTGAGTAGCGATCGCTTCGTCGACCTGTTACGCCACGGCGAAGTGGTCGGGGGCGGGCGATTCCGCGGTGTATCCGACGACCAACTCAGTCCCGTTGGGCTTGCGCAGATGCGTTCGGTTGCTCGGGGGCTGAGCGGTCTAGACGCCATCTTCAGCTCGCCGGCCCGCCGTTGCGCCGACCTTGCTCGGGAGCTGGCGGCACAGCGAGGATTGCCGCTGGAGCTCATGCCTGAGCTGGGCGAGCGGCGATTCGGAGCCTGGGAGAACCGATTCGCCGCACAGATCCCGATTGCAGAGCTGACACAATTTTGGAAGGATCCAGTGGGCTTCACCCCGCCCCGGGCCGAGCCTTTTGACGTCTTGCGCGACCGGGTTCTAAGGGGCTGGAACCTGGTACTCGAGCGTCAAACCAGATTTGCCCTCTTGATCACCCATGGTGGCGTCATACGTATCATTCTCGGGCAGGTTCTGGATATTCCCGCGGATGCCTTGTTGCGGATCGAGGTCCCTCCAGCTTGCCGAACCCGCCTGCGGGTACCGGTGGGGGAGGGGCGCCCCAGCCTGATGTGTCACGGTGGACTCACCCAATGTGGCGCGCCTTCCTGATTGCTGGCCGTTTTCTTACCAGGTTGCCGTTCCCGGATCCAGGGTCCGTTTCCGGTCGCGATCTCGGCCGCTCCGTTGCCTTCTACCCGCTGGCGGGATTGGTAATCGGCCTGCTCATCTGGGGTCTGGCAAGATTACTGGTGGGATTCGGGTTTCCGGACCTGGATCTAGCCGCTGCCCTTGTACTTGTCGGTTGGGTCTGGCTCACCGGTGGACTGCACCTGGACGGTCTGGCGGACACGGCGGATGCCTGGGTCGGTGGGCTCGGAGACCGAAGCCGCACCTTGGAAATCATGAAGGATCCCAGGTCGGGCCCCTTCGCCGTCATGGCCTTGGTGTTGGTGCTCCTGTGCAAGTGGACCGCGATCGCAGCGCTTATAACCGCGGATGCGGCGACGGCGCTCATTTTGGTGCCCGTTCTTGCGCGGGCACAGCTGCTGATCTTGTTTTTGACCACCCCCTACGCACGTCCGGACGGAATGGGGGCGGAGATAGGAGCCAATCTGCAACCGGCCGCAGCCTGGGTCGGGCTGGGTCTCACCCTGGTTGCGTCGGTTCTGCTTCTCGGTTCGAAGACCCTTGGCCTGGTTTCAGCGGCAGGGATTGTGCTCCTGCTATGGCGGTGGTCCATGATGGTCCGTTTAGGTGGATTTAGCGGCGATACGGCCGGTGCGCTGGTCGAGCTTAGCGAAGCCGTTCTTCTGGCCGCCGCCGTGCTCTTTGCATCAGTGTGAGGAAAAGACGAAAATCGCCCTTCGTGTGTGGGGCAAATGCCCGTTGGGTTGTAGGAAAACCCCTTTAGGGTGGGTGTGCGCGGCGTCGCTCAGCTCGATCCTGGTTCGGGACCGTGACGACTCGCAGCTGACCGCTTCTCGCGCCGCTGAGTCCGCAATATAAGGTGGAACAGGGTATTAGTGACGCATCACTCGTTGCGATCGAGTACGCGGTAGCCTTCTCGCGAGCACAGGGCGTCGCGTTCTGCTTCTTTGAGGTCCTCGCGCATCATTTCGCGAACCAGATCGGCGAAGCTGGTCTTGGGTTTCCAACCGAGCTTCGCTCTGGCCTTGCTGGCATCGCCGAGCAATGTGTCCACCTCGGTGGGACGGAAGTACCGCGGATCGACGGCGACGACGTTTTTACCGGTGGCGGCATCGTAGCCTTTTTCCTCGACACCTTCGCCCTCCCAGCGAAGGTCGATGCCGACTTCCCTCGCTGCGAGATCGACGAAGGCGCGGACCGAGTGTTGTTCGCCGGTGGCGATGATGAAGTCCTCGGGCTTCTCCTGCTGGAGCATCAACCACTGCATGTACACATAGTCGCGAGCATGTCCCCAGTCGCGTTTGGCGTCCAGGTTTCCCAGATACAGGTGTTCCTGCAGGCCGAGCTTGATACGGGCGAGTGCTCTGGTGATCTTGCGGGTGACGAAGGTCTCGCCGCGGATTGGACTTTCGTGATTGAACAAAATCCCGTTGCAGGCATAGATGCCGTAGGCCTCGCGGTAGTTGATCGTAATCCAATAAGCGTAGAGCTTGGCGACGCCATAGGGTGAACGGGGATAGAAGGGCGTGCTCTCGTTCTGGGGTATCTGCTGCGCCTTACCGAAAAGCTCCGAGGTCGATGCCTGGTAGAAACGGGTCTTCTTCTCGAGTCCGAGGATGCGGATGGCCTCCAGGATGCGCAGGGCGCCGAGGGCGTCGGAATTCGCCGTGTACTCGGGCTCCTCGAAGGAAACGGCCACATGGCTTTGCGCGGCTAGGTTGTAAATCTCCTCCGGCTGCACCTGCTGCATGATCCGCACCAGGCTGGATGAGTCGGTGAGATCGCCGTGATGGAGGATCAAGCGCTGCCTGGGCTCATGGGGATCCTGGTAAAGATGATCGATGCGGTCGGTGTTGAACAGGGAGCTGCGGCGCTTGATGCCGTGTACTTCGTAGCCCTTCTGGAGCAGCAGCTCGGCGAGATAGGCGCCATCCTGACCTGTCACACCTGTGATCAAGGCTCTTTTCATTTCGTCGGATCCGATGTTGCAGCTGCTCTCAGAGCCGCGTGGTGGTTCATGTGCGAAGCTGATCCAGGTTCTCGAGGAACCAGTCGTATGTGTTCTTCAAACCGACACTCAGATTCGTCCGCGCCCTCCAACCGAGCGCGTTGAGACGGGCGACGTCCAGCAACTTGCGTGGCGTTCCATCCGGCTTGCTCTTGTCGAAGCGGATTTCCCCATCGTAACCAATGACCTGTTTTACCGCGGTGGCAAGCTCCGCGATAGTGACGTCCTCCCCGGTGCCGGCGTTGATGTGCGAGAGCATTGGTTGGGTGCTCGCCCGATAGGTATCCGGATCCAGCCGCATCAGGTGGACGCAGGCGTCGGCCATATCGTCAACGTGAAGAAACTCGCGCCGCGGCGTCCCGGTGCCCCAGATTTCGACCACGGGGGCGCGAGCGAGTTTGGCGTCGTGAAATCTGCGTATCAGGGCCGGAATCACATGGCTGTTCTCGCGGTCGAAATTGTCACCCGGACCATAGAGATTGGTGGGCATTAGGCTTCGGAAGTCCGTGCCGTATTGACGGTTGTAGGATTCGCACAGCTTGATACCGGCGATTTTTGCAATGGCATAGGGTTCATTGGTCGGTTCCAGAGTGCCAGTGAGCAACGCATCCTCGCGCATCGGCTGCGCGGCCAGGCGCGGGTAAATGCAGGAGCTGCCGAGGAATAGAAGGCGTTCCACGCCGTATCGGTAGGCGGCGTGGATGACGTTCGCCTCGATCATCAGATTCTGGAAGATGAACTCGGCCGGATAGCGGTTGTTTGCCAAGATACCGCCGACCTTGGCAGCAGCCAGGTAGACGTGCTGAGGGCGATTCTCGGTGAAGAATCCCTCCACCGCGTGCTGGTCTGTCAGATCGAGCTCGGCGTGGGTGCGCGTCAGGATTCCCTTCTGTCCGGTCGAGCGCAATCGACGCAGGATCGCGGCGCCCACCATTCCCCTGTGGCCAGCGACAAAGATTCGAGTATCAGACGGCAATGTCGGCAACTGCTCCTCGCACATACTTAAGGCGATCAACCACCCGGTTCCGTTTCCCGCGACCTATCAAGGCGGAGCTTACTCGGCGTAGCCCGACCGAACACCTTCGCGGGAGTCGCGGGCAAAGTAGTTTACCCTCCCCCCGGGGACGACGGTGACACCGGTTTCGGTGACGGTGAAGCGCTGGCGGTCTAACGCTGGGTCGTATCCGATCCGTTCTCCTGCCTCGATTTTGTTGTGGCGATCGACGATGACACGCCGCAAGCGCGCGCCTTTGCAGACGCGTACATAATCCATGATGATGCATTCATCGAGCTCGACGTCTTCCTCGACCACGGCTTCGCGCCGGATGATCGAGTTTGAAATGCGGGTGTTGTCGTGTATCACGGTCGCCGCACCGAGCAGGCTGTTTCGCACCTCGCCGCCCAGAACTCTTGCAACCGGTCCCTGGTAGCTGCTCGAATACACGGGCCAATGAGGGTTGAACATGTCGAAGACCGGTTCGGCGCCCAGGACGTCCTTGTGGGCATCGAAGAAGGCGTCGATGGTGCCGACGTCGCGCCAGTAAACCCTTTGCTCGTAGGGCTTGATGTTGGGGATTTCGTTGGTCGCAAAGTCGTAGGCGAACAGCCGGTGCGTTCCAAGCAGACGTGGCAGGACATGTCCTCCGAAATCGGTTTCGCCTTTCTTGCGTGCCTCCTCCAAAGCCCCCAGAAGAACATTGGCATCGAAGACGTAGTTTCCCATCGAGGCGAAGGCCTTATCCGGGCTGCCCGGCATGGGCGCTGGATTCTCGGGTTTCTCCTGGAACTTCTGGATGCGTCCATCAGGGCCTGTGGCAATGACGCCGAAGCTCGTGGCATCCTCGAGCGGGACGGGGAGGGCGGCGATGGTCACATGAGCGTCCCGCTCCTTGTGAAATTCGACCATCTGACGAATGTCCATGCGATAGATGTGGTCGGCACCGAAAACGGCGACCAAATCGGGACGGTGCTCCTCGATCAGCTCGATGTTCTGGTGAACCGCGTCGGCGGTACCTTGAAACCAGTTCTCGCCGGCGCGCATCTGAGGCGGGACCACGGTTACGAACTGCTCCTGCATCAAGGGTGAGATGGTCCAGCCCTTGCGTACATGCTCGATCAGGGACTGAGACTTGTATTGCACCAGCAGGTAGATGGTCCGAATCTGAGAGTTGACCAGGTTGCTCAAAACAAAATCCACTATCCTGTAGCGTGCGCCGAAGGGTACAGATGGTTTGGACCGCGCGGCGGTCAAGGGCTGCAGGCGTGAGCCCTGTCCACCCGCCATGACGAAGGCAATGATTCGGTCGGTCTGCATTTCTACTCCTCGCCCCCGGTGGAATCGGGTGCTTTCGTTGTTCGTTGGCTTCTGGATAGCCGGTGCCCCGTGGTCGTTAGGACGGTGCCGGCTGCCGCGTGCACATTTTCCATTACTTCGCCGTCCGCGAGAATGAGACGGGACGGCTTTTTGGCGACCTGGCTGATCGAGGTCAGCATATAGACGAGGACAGGCTTTCGATGCAGCAATATCTCGACCTGCTACGCGATGTCGTCGAAAACGGAGCCGAGAAGTCCGATCGCACCGGTGTCGGGACGCGTTCGGTTTTCGGCCGTCAGGTGCGTTTCGATCTCGCGCGCGGTTTCCCCCTGGTCACGACCAAGAAAATCCACCTGCGCAGCCTTGTCTACGAACTGTTGTGGTTTCTCTCCGGGTCCACGAACAATCGGTGGCTGAACGAGCGGGGCGTCCGCATCTGGGACGAATGGGCGACGACTAGCGGAGAGCTCGGCCCCATCTACGGACGTCAGTGGCGGAGCTGGGTCTGTCCCGATGGTTCCACCATCGACCAAATCACCGAGTTGGTCGATAGCATCCGGACCAATCCCGACTCGCGCCGCCTGCTGGTGTCCGCCTGGAATCCCGCGGATCTTCCGCTGCACGGCGTTTCGCCGCAGGAGAATGTCGAGCGCGGCCGTATGGCGCTCGCTCCCTGCCACTGCTTGTTTCAGTTCTATGTGTCCGACGGGCGGCTCTCCTGCCAGCTCTACCAGCGAAGCGCCGATCTCTTCCTGGGAGTACCTTTCAATATCGCCAGCTACGCCCTGCTCACCCACATGATTGCCCACCAATGCGACCTCGGGGTTGGCTGCTTCGTGCACAGCTTCGGCGATCTCCACCTCTACAGCAACCATCTAACGCCCGACATCGTCTACAAGCAGCTCGAGCGTGAGCCGCGTGCTCTGCCGTGCCTGTCAATCGCCCGCAGGCCGGCGTCCCTGTTCGATTACGAGCTGGAGGATTTCCGGTTCGCAGGCTACGATCCCCACCCGGCGATACCAGCGCCAATTGCCGTCTAATCTGCCTACAGCTCGCCGGAGACCCCGCTCGTGACCCAAGCCTTCATCGAATACGGACTCTTCCTTGCCAAGACACTGACGCTGTTCCTGATAGTCGGTGCGTTGCTGATTACTTTGGTGCGCTCGCGTCGAGGGTATCAGGCGGATGGGGACCGGCTCGAAGTTATCGACCTCAATGGCAAGTACCGCGATATGGCGCGGACCCTCAAGCGGGCCTCACTGCCGAAAAAGGCCTTCCTCAAGGCGCTGAAGCGTGATCGCAAGGCGCGTAAGGGGCGCGACAAGGCGGGTGATGGGAAGCAGCGCCGCCGGATCTTCGTGATCGACTTTCATGGCGACATCAAGGCAACGGAGGTGGCCTCTCTGCGCGAAATAGTGACGGGTGTGCTCATGGAGATCGGGGAGGGCGA
>JAJDOL010000074.1 GCA_022340195.1 Chromatiaceae bacterium | reverse complement strand
AGCTTCCCACGCAGCCGCACTGCGACGCGATACCCCTTCTTATGGAGGAGCTCCTTTTCAACAGGCCCATAGCGACCCGTATTACGGAGCTTCTCCAGCTGTCGCTGATCGCCCTCGAGGTACTCCTTCGGTGTAAGATCCCCATAGCTCAGACCGAGCATCTCTTCGGGCGTGCGTCCAAAGATTTCCGCATAGGCGTTGTTGCATTCAACCAGATCACCGTTCAAGCGGTGAATAGCCTGGCCGACGGGGCATTGCTCGAACAGCCGGCGGCAATCGCGCTCGCTTTCCTTCGGGACCGATTCGGTGATGTTTCGAATCAGGAGGACATCGTCCTCCCGATAGAGAGACAATCGGCTAATCTCGAAGCTGTATCCCTTCTGCCGCTCGTCCTCGACATTGAGCACCTGTTCCTTCAAGTCCTGCCGCATACAGTGGCGGTACCATCCTTTGCCGAGTATCGCCGCGAAGCGCTCTGCCTGCCGCGTCTGGATGTCCAGGTCCCCATCCGGCCCAAGAAGCAGGGCGCCTACCCCGAGATGGTCGGCGATGGTTTCCAGTAACTCGAGCCGCTTGTGCCGCTGGGACGCGTCGCCCGCGCTGCCACGCTTTGCTCCGCGATCGGGTCGGGTTTCCATGCTTCGGATCCGAGCCCAGCCGGCTAGCGCCGCTCCACTGGGACAGCCAGCTTGTAGCCGACGCCGCGCACCGTTTTGATTAACTGGGGACTGTGCGCGTCGTCGCCGAGCTTTTTGCGCAGCTTGCCAATGAGCACATCGATACTCCGATCGATCGGCATCCAATCACGACCGGTCAATAGGTCCAGGATCGCGTCGCGCGACAATACGCGCATTGCATGCTCGACGAGGGCAGCCAACAGCTGAAATTCCCGAGCGGTGAGAAGCACCCGGTTGCCGTGAGGAGAAACGAGCTCCTGGGCCGGCATGTCGAGCTTCCATCCCGCAAAGAAAGCCACCGAGCCTCTCGACCTGATTTCCGCATCCGGCGAATCCTGACGAGAGCGTCGCAGAACGCTGCGTATCCGGGCCAGCAGCTCCCTTTGATCAAAGGGCTTGGTCACATAGTCGTCGGCGCCGAGCTCCAGACCCAGCACCTTATCGAACGGATCCGATCGTCCCGTCACCATGATGATGGCCAGTTCCGGGACGGTGCTCAATTCCTTTACGAGGGAGAAACCGTCGTCATCGGGCAATCGGACGTCAAGCAGGACGAGATCGACCTGAATCACGGCCAGCTGCTGCCGCATCTCGGCAGCACTGGAAGCGGTCAGTACACGGTAGCCTTCCTGTTCGAGATAACGCCCAAGGAGACGGCAGATTCGTGGATCGTCGTCGACGACCAGAACAACTCGACCATTTTCCATATGTTTTTTTCGTTACAGCGAGGGCCCCGGACGAGATGGAGATCCCCGAGCTACCAAGACGCCACTCATCCGGTTGCGTCCTGTGCGAAATCCGACTTCGAGCCCAATGCGCGCGGGCAGATGTTTGTGCTTGCACCAAGGCGCACGACTCGGCCCCGCTCGGCGCAGCGCCCTCTGCGACACGAGCGTTCTGAGCGGACGTTACCTAGATACGACACGAGGAGCTCCGCGGCACATCAGGGTGCGAGCCGCTGTCGTCCCGGTCGAGGTCAGATCGCCGCTCGAAAGTGCGGGATCGCCTCCTCTTCAAATTGGATGACCAGCCCCTGTTGCTTCAGGTCACTGATTATCGACGCGAGGATCTCCTCCGACAGTCCGGTGCTTGCCGCCAACCGGGCCAGCGATGTCCCGTTCGTGCTGCGCAGGGTCTCCACGACGTAGCGCACTCGCGGCGAGAGGTGTTGCAGCAGACACTCGCCGGTCAGCATGGGTGAACCGGTCAGCACCCCGGATGCCGCGCGGATCGGGGCGCCGATCTCCATCCCCCGTTCCTTGATCTCGAAGCGCGCGATCTCCTTGCCATGGGGCGAGCCACGCACCTTGAGCACGCTGATGGCACGTGCGATGCGACCGCCCATCTCCACATAGCGCATCAGGATCGCATTGTCGACGATGATGGAGATCCCCTCCTCGCTCAGACGAAAGGCACCGAAGAGCTCGGTGAGCTCGAGGGTCAGCATCAGGGTGACGCCGTCGTGCTTGAAGTCGTCGACCAGAGAGTAGACGTAGTCGCGGTAGCGTGCCTTGCTGGTGGCGGTGATCTCCAGATCCTTGAGGCTGTCGATCAGCACACGACAGGCGTTGGTGCGATCGACGGACTCCTTGACCCGGGCGGCGTGTATGTCCGGCTGGATCTCCACCGGCGAGGAATAGATCAGCTCCAACCGCCCATCCGCCTCCAGGGCGGCCAAGTCCCAACCGAAGCCGGCGGCGAGGCGGCGCAACTGCGAGGGGTTCTCCTGGAAGGTGACGATGACCGCGTTCTCACCGCGGGCGCAGCCCTCCAGAACGAAATGCAGGCCCAACAGGGTCTTGCCGACTCCCGTACCCCCGGCTACCAGGGTGGCACTGCCCTTGGGAATCCCGCCGGAGAGCAGCTCGTCGAGGCGCGGCAGCCCGGTCGACAGCTGCCCCGTGGGCACCTCGTAGCGCTCGAACCGCTCCGGCGTGCGGATGCGCGGGTAGGCCGTGATACCGCCGGCATCGATGGTGAAGGGATGCAAGCCGGGAAAGAAGGGGCGGCCACGGACCTTGTGCCATTCGAGATAACGCTGGCGGGTGAGCCCCTCCGCTTCGAAGCTCAGAAACAGAATGCCGTCGGCAACCGCGAAGATGGGCACGCTGGACACATCCTGGGGCAGGTACTCGCCGACCAGAAAGGCGGTGCACATGGAGCTGACCAGGTTGACGGCCAGGTTGTAAGCGAAGACGCGAAGCTGATCGACCTGGGGCACGACGTCGCTGATCGCCTTGAAGGAGTCGATGACGACGATGCGGGCCTTTTCCTCCGCAATGGCCTGCTTGATGATCTCGATCACCTGGGGCAGCGGCTGGTTTTGAATGGCATCACCGATATCCCGCACCACGATGCTGCGAAACATCTTCTCGGGGTCGTAAAAGTCGAAGTCCTGCAGGAACCCCAGGAACTTGACAGTGGGCTCGGAGATAGTCGTGAAGTAGAGGGCGCGGTTCTCCGGCGTAGCGTTGGCGAACAGCATCTGCAGCGCCAGGACCGTCTTGCCGGTGCCGGGTGCCCCGCCAATGACGTTCAGGGAGCGCAACGGGATACCGCCGGGGAGGATGATCTCGTCGAGTGCCGGAAGACCGGTCCAGAAGGTCCCGGCCATGGGCTTGATTTTATTCATGATCTCAGATTAACTGCCACCCGAGGTCGCAATACGGTAAGAAGGTTTCTCGCCATGGATCAGCTCCTTCCTTTCCATCGATAGAGGTTTTTCCCGTCGTTCTTGGTCGACACGCCGACAAATCCGAGACTTTTCAGGGTTTCGAGCACCTCGTCGAGCTCGCTCTGGTGGGCGACCAGACTCCGGCTCAGCTCGGCCGCCGTGGTCGGCCCGCGCCGGGCAAGGGTCTCGAGTACCTGGTTCTCCAGGTCACTCAGGGTGCGCACCGGATTATCCCCGCCCGACTGGAACGGCTGCGGCTGCCCGGACAGGATACTGATCCAAGAGCCGAATCCGGGCAAAATCCGCAACCCCTGCTCGGCGATCTCGAACTCGCACACGGTCTTGTCGTGCTCGTGGCCGCGCATCTTCAGAATACTGATGCCACGGCGCAGCACCGACCCGATCTCCACGTAACGCAGCAGGATGACGTTGTCCGAGACGAAGGAGATGCCGTGAGCGCTGAGCTGCAGGGGGCCGAACAGCTCCGGGATCTCGTTGGTCAGCATGGAGGTGATACCACGCCCGCGAAAATCGCTGACCAGGGAGTAGACATAGTCCTTGAATCGCACCTTGTCGGGGGTGGCGATCTCGATATCCATCAGGCTGTCGATCACCACACGCCGGGCGCCGACCTTCCCGATGGCATCCTTGATCGCCTCGGTATGCTCGTCCACGCCCATCTCCACCGGCGAGGTGTAGAGGATCTCGAGCAGACCCTTATCGACGAACGTACCGAGATCCCAGCCGAAGCCTCGGGCGATGTTCTTCAGGTGCTCGGGGGTTTCCTGGAAGGTGACATACAGCGCCGGCTCGCCCGCGGTTACACCGGCCATCACGAAGTGCAGGCCGAGCAGGGTCTTGCCCGTGCCCGCGCCGCCGGCAACCAGGGTGACACTGCCTTGCGGCAGGCCCCCTTTTGCCATGGCGTCCAGCCCCTGGACCCCGCTGCCGACCACATCCCGGGAGGGGTGCACACTGGACGGGATAGGGGGCGTCTTGATACGCGGGAAGAGATGGATGCCCTCGGTGGAGATGCGGAACGGGTGATCGCCGGTGAAATAGTTCATGCCGCGCATCTTGGCGACATTGAGCCGGCGCACGTTCTGCATGCCCTGCTTCGAGTTCGTCAGGTAGAAGATGCCGTCGGCGACCGCGAAGATGGGCTCGCCCAGGATCTCGTCCTCGGTGTACTCGCCCACCAGGAAGGAAGTACAGGTCCAGGCCGCGAGGCTCACGGCCAGGTCGTAGCCGAAACGGCGCACCTCGGAGTGGCCGCCCGCCAGATCGTGGATGGCCTTGAAGCTGTCCACGGCGATAAAGCGCGCACCGCGCTCCTCCACGTTGCGCTGGATGAGGCCGAGCGCCTCGTCCAGTCCCTTGTCCCGTAATGCCTGACCCAGATCCACGTAGAACAGGTTCTCGTTCAGCCGCTCCAGATCGAAATAGTCGAACTGCTGCTGGTAGCGGATCATCTTGAACGCCGGCTCGGACAACGTCGTGAAAAAGATGCCGGTTGTCTCGTCGTGGCAGTTGTTGTACATCATCTGCTGCGTCAGGATGGTCTTTCCGCTACCCGACGAGCCGGCAATGATATTCACCGAATAGAGGGGCACGCCACCCCCCAGAATTCCGTCGAGATTGGGCACACCTGTGGGTGCCGTTTTTATCGGCTCGCGACTCATGTTGGGTTACCTCTGTCGATCCTCACACGGAGGCACGGAGAAGAGAAGAGCTGAAGTCATTTGAGGTTGCCGTTGATGGTCCGCGAGATCCCATCTTTCATCAGTGCTTCGCCGAAATTCAGCAGTTAACCAAGTTTCTTGCCCGACAATCGCAGGTAGGTCAGAAGCTGTTTCTCGTGTGCATTCGTAACCTGTTTTGCAATTCGTAAGCAAGGACAGTCTCGTAGACGCTCTCCAAGAGACCGGGACCGAGTCGCGAATGCATCTTTACCGAACAATCGACGACAAGGTCTCCAATCTCATTTTCATTCATCCCCCTCTCTCCGCGTCTCCGTGTCTCCGCGTGATGATTGAATAGCGGTCATTCATGATTCGCGCCCGCGCGGCTCGGCGTCCGCTTTCGTGGCGAGCATCTCCTCGGCGAACAGCTTGTTGACGATGGCCTCGCCGGTGAGCTCCGCCAGCAGCTCGAACAGATTGAGGAT
>JAJDOL010000016.1 GCA_022340195.1 Chromatiaceae bacterium | reverse complement strand
CCTGCTCAACCTCGAATGGGTGAAGTGGGAGGCCCCGGAAGCGCTCACGCCTGGCCAGCACACGATCGAGTTCGACTTCAAGTATGACGGTCTCGGCGTCGGCACCATGAAGTACAACAACTTCTCCGGCATCGGCAAGGGCGGCACCGGTACGCTCTCGGTGGACGGCAAGGTGGTCGAGCAGAAGCGGATGGAGAAGACGATCCCCATCATCCTGCAATGGGACGAGAGCTTCGATATCGGCCAGGACACGATCACCGGCATCGACGATGCCGACTATCTGCCACCGTTCCCGCTGACGGCGAAGTTCAACAAGCTGACGATCCGTATTGACCGTCCGCAGCTCTCGCCTGAGGACATCAAGAAGCTGGAAGAGGGCATGAAGAAGGCCGCCCTCGGCATCCAATAACCTCGTTTCGTCTGCAGTCTGCGCGAGCCCGCTCCCGCAAGAGAGCGGCCCGCGCGGTGATTTGGGGAGACGCAATGAAAGAACAGCTTCCCACTTTCCAAGACGCTATGGCAGAAAGAGCAATGAAAAAGTCCTCAGCGCGCATCCTGCCGACACTCGTATTTGCCCTCGGATTCTCAGCAGAGCTGACCATTGCAGAGGATATGGCGTCGCCGGCGGTAGAGGCGGAGGTGCCGCCCGCCGCGTCCAAATCCGGTTTCGATGCCTTGTTGGGCTTATGGGTGCGACCCGACGGCGGCTACCTGATCGCCATCCGGGGCGTCGACCCCAGCGGCAGGCTCGACGCCGCCTACGCGAATCCCCAACAACTCCCGTTCGCAAAAGCCGAGGCTTCGCGGGAGGGTAATAGGATCAAGGTCTTCCTCGAGCTGCGCGCCGGCGGCTACAACGGGTCAACCTATACCCTCAAATACGTTCCGGAGAAGGATATTCTCCAGGGCGTCTACTATCAGGCGGTCGCGCAGCAGAAGTTCGACGTCTTCTTCGAACGGGCCAAGTAGGGGCACGCCGCTATGCGAAATCAGCGGCGGTCGGATCGCGACACCGAGCGCGTTTCCGGTCCCCGTCCGAGTGATCCGAGTGAGTCGGTCCGAAACAGGACCTGAGCAACAAAAGAGGAGATCCGCAATGAGTGACATCGAAAACATCGAGCTGGCGCGCTACCATCGAGAGATCGTCGAGGACCTTCGGCACATGCTGAAGAAATACAGCCGCATCATGGAGTGGGACGTGCCGGACGCGGTGGACGAAGGGGCCACCCGTAAGCTGATCCTCAAGTCGTTGAGGGATGCCCTCACGGAGGTGGAAGCGGAGGGTTAGTCCGCCGCCGCAGAGGTAACCGCCCACACCGATACAGAGCGAACAAACGAAGATCTCGCGCGAAGGCACCTAGACGCGAAGGGTCTCTATTCTCGCCTTTAATCTCTGTCCTTATATTGTTCAACCCAGGAGGTACAAAATGAGCCCCAAGCAACTGGCACTCGCGACCATCGGCCCCCTGCTGCTGGCGACCGGTCTTTCCGCCTCCGCTGCCGAGGAGGTCATCACCCGGGGAATCGATGTGGACGTCCGTCAGTTTATCGACGAGTCCCCGCAAGGCCAATCTGGCCCGGACATAGGCCAGGATGTCCAGGATCTGGGTGACGGGAGCACGAACGATGGCGGAGAACCGGATGCAGTTTTCGACCCACGCGACGCAGCCCTCGAGGACGAGAAGAACATGGGGCCGAACGCCCCGGGCTACATCCCCTGAGGGCGCATTTGGCGCTACCACCGCCACCTAGACCGTGGTCAAGTCAAGGGCGACGACCTCGCGGCCATCTCCGAGCGCCTGAGCGTCAGCATCGCCGAGCTGCGCGCGCCGAACGGTCTGACATCCGACCTCATGACTCGCCGATGCGGCCAACCCGCCCAACATGAAGCTCGTCAACGCCCGGTGAGATCGAGCTGCAGCACTGATCCTCCCCATTTGAGATACACGACGGACGGTTGCGGTTGAAAAATCAGATCCAGGCGATTGTGACGGTGCTGTCTCTCGTAAATCCCGCGATCTGCGGAATGTTGTTTGCGCAAGCCGAAGCCGGGCGCTCAGCCGCCAGCCAGCTCGGCGAAGCGACGAAGGCGGCCCTGACGATCCTCGCAATCCTTGTAGCCGCTGCCCTCGCGGGGACGCGAGTGCTTCACCTGTTCGGCGTGTCCCTGGATGCCTTCATGGTTGCCGGAGGCGGCGTGTTGGCCTGGATGGGGTTCTCCATGCTCAGTGGCAAGGCGTCCGTGTCCAGGGCCCCCGCCACGCCCTCGAATTCAACACCATCCCTCACGCCTTTGATCCTGTTCGCCGCCAGTCCGGGAACCATTACGGGCGTCATCACGATCTCGGCTGCCCACACGCAATTGCGGCTCCCGACGACGGCCCTCGTTGCCATCGGCGTGGCGATCGCCGCGACCTGGCTGGTCATGCTGCTGGCCGCGCGTCTCGCCGGCAAACGCCAAAGCGGCGGATTCCTGCGGGACACGTTGTCACGGCTCATGGGACTCATCGTCCTCTCCATGGGGGTCCAGTTTGCGCTGACCGGATTTCACGCGTTCGCGCCCTGAGGAAACGCCAATCTAGTCCACCAGTACCCGGGGAAACTACCGATAGCTCTCTCTGGTTCGAGCGGTCAGCGCTTGGGCTCGGGATAGCTCAGGGAACGGTGCCGGCGGGGCATCTATTTTCTGGATGAGCCAAACGCGATTGGCCATCGTGTTTTTCGCCTCGGCGAACAGCCTGCCAGGCGTGCGTTGACGATCAAGAAAAAAGGGCGCCTCCGGAAGCCGAAGAAGATTGGGATTACGATCCCGATCCGCCTTCGATGCCGGTGTAACCACCATGCTTCGACCAGCACCGCCTCAAGGCGTCAGTACGTCAAAAGTGAGCACGAAGCTCACGGGCACGGCGTAGCTGATACTCGACAGACCGGCGACCTCCGCCAGTTTGTTGATTCCTTGAACTAAGCCGAACTTCTCGGCTTGGACGACGACGGGTCTTGCGCTGGCGACCTGGACGCGGTTGACGCCAGACTTGGTGACAATCACGTCTGCGCTGAGCGGATGTTTGGCCCCGTGCAGGTTGAGCTCCCCTTCGAGCACGATGGTCTGCTGCTCACCCGGCGGCAAAGCACTGATCGAGGCAACCATCGTGTAGTCCAGGCCCACGGTATAGACGGCGGTTGGGTACTTCTTCGTCTGGAACAGCGTCTCCCGCAGCTGCTTGTCGCGGGCCTCTATTCTCGTGTCGACGCTTGCCAGGTCGACGGTAACCTTGCCGATACCGGCGTCGTCCACGGAGCCCTGCAGGCTCTTGAAGGTATGGGTCTCTGCAACATGCTCCTTCTTAGTGGACACAAAGCTCAGGTACGACTTGTCCGGCATCAGCTTCCACTCGGCCAACGTCGAAGAGCACGCGAGAATGAGGGCCAGTGCCAGGCTTGTTAGAACGAATTGCATTGCGGCATACTCCTAAACCGGCTTAGCCGGAACCAAATGTACCCAGTCTACGCGATTTCCTTGACCGGAGAGAACACAGAGGAACGCAGAGGTAGATTTCGGTCGCGCAGCAGATCGCGGTGGAAGACGAAATCGCTGCGATGAACTGGGGTGCCTGGGGCCCTTGGGAGCACAGGTGGTAACCAGCGGGCTGAGAACCCCCCCGGGCAGATCGAATGAGCTGTGTCGACGCCGGAGTAGGCGTAAGTTCACTCACGCCGGTAGCTGTTAGTCTGCAGGTGTTGTATGCCCAAGCGGAAGGCGGGCGCTCACGCGGTAGCCGGTGGGTCGACGCCACGAAGGCGGCCCTAGCCATCCTCACAATTCTTGTAGCCGCTGCCCTCGCGGAGACCAGGGTGCTGCATCTGCGCCAGACCGGTGCACGCTCGGATCCAGGGACCGACGCGATTGCTTCACCTGCTACGGCGATAGGACAGTCGCATGGTTGGCGAGAGCGCGCCACTGTACCGGGCTGGAACCGGCCCAGCTCTTAAACGCGCGGGAGAAGGTGGCGGTGTCCGCATACTGCAGTGCCGCTGATATCTCTGTAACCGACAGGCCGGTGTTTCCCAGAAGTTGTTGAGCCAGCTCGAATCGCGTTGCATTGATGAGCTTCAGCAGACTCTTTCCCTCTTTCTCCAGGCGTCGCCGAAGCGTCCGTTCATGAATCCCGAAAAGGGTCGAGATCGAATCTGCCGTCGCAGTGCCGCTCAACACCAGCTGATGGAGCACGCGCTCCACTTGCTCGGCAAAGCTCATGGAAAGCTTGGTCTCCTCTTTCCAAATCGCCTTGGCGAGGATGCCGTGCAGTCTCGCATCCGCTCCTTCGATTGGCTCCTCGAGCCAAGAAGAGGAAAATACGATCCCGGATACTGCAGCGTCGAACACGACGCCCGAGTTGAACAACTGGCGGTGGGGAACAGTGTTATCGGGGCGTGAGTATGAAAGTTGCGCGTGCATCGGCTTCCACGACGAGCCACACAGTTGGCGCATGATCTTGTACCCGATGGCGATCGCAGCATCGTAGATCTGTTCGATCCCTGGCACCCCATGGCGATAAATCGAGTACCCGAGGATGACGCATGTCGGGTTGTGGGTGAGCAACAGAGGAGCCGCCCCTTTATCGTGCAGGTGCAGATGCAGCAAGAGGCTGCGCAGAGCGTCACCGATGCTGGGCGAGTTGAGCATCAGATGGCCGATGGAGCCCAACCCATGCAAATCGAAGCGTTCGCCAACCAGCAAACCGAAATGGTTGCAATTCGTCATGGCGGCGCAGCATTCGAGCAACCGTCCAAGTGTGTCGAATCCAATACGCTGATCCGGATCGTCAAACAGGTTTGGATCCACATCGGCCTTGGCGAATGCTTGCATCGGCGTGACCCCGAGCTCCGTCAAAACGGCTGGGATTGCAAAAATGGGCCCGATGCGCACATCGTCCGTCTCGCCGACGCCGCCAATCCCCCGGAAATGAAGTTCGCCGATGCCTCGGGCATCCCCTCGAATTTCGTCTTTCCCGGCGACTACGCCTTCTGGGAGCTGTTGAACCAGGTGATCCAGGAAGAGCCGAGCGAGGGCTCGGATCCGACCACGCTCGGTCTCTTCGCCTCGATCGGTATCGAGAGGGGCAAGCCCTTCGACCCGGACGAGCGGATGAAGAAGATCCTGACGGATGCTGCGAACATCGGCGCCGTGACCACGCGCGCCATCGCCTACAAGATTCGCGACAAGGACGCCTTTGTCTACTTGGACAGCGTGTGGCGTCAACCCTTCTTCGGCGGCTACAAGTTCGAGGTCTCGCCGGGCGTGAGCAACCTGGACGGGGCCGCATTCTTCTACTACCTCGCAACCGGTGTGACGCCGGCCATGGCCGAGAAGATGGTCGGCAAAGGGTCGCAGTACCCCTGGTCAGCCCTGGACGCGAACGGCAACCCGTTCGACGGCGCCAAGACCTACAAGTTGCACCTGCCGCCGAACATCCCGGTCAAGGACTTCTGGTCGGTCATCGTCTACGACACCCAGACCCGCTCGATGCTGCAGACTGATCAGCAGGCCCCGAGCGTGAGTAGCCAGAACAAGGGGGTCAAGGTCAATCAGGACGGCTCGGTAGACGTCTTCTTCGGCCTGAAGGCCCCGGCGGGCATGGAGAACAACTGGGTGCAGACGATCCCCGGCAAGGGCTGGTTCATGATCCTGCGGCTCTACGGTCCGCTCAAGCCCTGGTTCAACGGGACCTGGCAGCCGGGCGAGATCGAGCTGCAACCCTGACCTTTCGTGCAACAAAGGTGCGTCGGACGCTTCGGCGTCCGACGTCATTTGTCCCCTTTGTCCGGAGCACCGATCGCCGGCGTGGTGCTGCAGAACGTTTGGTCGCTCGGGGGCACGAGCATCAACGAGGTCAACGAGCTCTCGGCACAGTACCTCTTCAACTACAACTTTCCGGGTGGCTGGTACCTGTACAGCAACTCGTAGATCACAGCGGATTGGACGATCACGGGCGCAGATCGCTGGACGGTGCCGGTCGGCCTCGGCGTCGGTAAGATCCTCACGATCGGCAAGCAGTCCGCCAGCATCACGTTCCAGGGTGTCTCGAACGTAGCACGCCCGGACAACACGCCGAGCTGGACGTTGAGCTTCCAGTTCGTGCTGCTTTTTCCCAGACTCGGGAAAGGTCAGCCGCAGCCGACTTGCGCTCAGTATGAACGCCGAGAGTGATTGAAACGTGAAAAACAGCCGACTCGAACGGGACTCGCGTGTGAAATTTCTCTCCCTTTTCTTTCACGCCAACTCCGGCGTCTCCAGAGCGGGCGGATACGCGCTTGGCGCAGTGCCGGCCGCCAAAGAGCAGGCGGCTCCACATCCCCCCTGCTAAATTCTTTTTGATATGGAAAAGGAGAATCGATGTCCGGGAATCTACGTCGAGCCCGATTTCAGCACCAGGCGCAGATTCGTCCGCGGGAAAAAGCGTCTCGGTCGCGTTGAGCTCCGCGCACAGTTTATCGAGCACCTGATGGGTCGGCGCGTTCGCGCCGTGGTGCAGGCGTATCGTCGGAGACGGCGCCTCGGGATTCGGTAACAGATTCGCCTCGGTGGTGAAGAGGGCACGCAGTAAGCGACGCGCCTCGTCGGGCCGTTTGAGGTGTTCGCGCATTCTGCTGGCCACGACCGTCTCGGCGCGGTAGGCGATCATTTTTTACGGTATCGATTTTCGTGACAGGACCTTAATACCGCCCCTTCGACCTGGTGATGTAATTTGTGAGCTCTCTGCTCTCCATGTTCATGCGCATGAGGTTGCGATGGGTAATCCTGAACAAAGCCCGCATCACCTTGTACACCAGGAGGGCATGAACCTGCAGCAAGGCCTCGAACGCTTCGGGCTGCAGGGCGTACACGGTGACATCCCCAATCGCCCGTAGCGTCGCCTTGCGTCCGGTACGGTCGACAAAGGCACGGGTTCCGGCGCATTCCCCGGGGCTCATCACATAGACCACGCTTTCTCTGCTGCCGGCTCCGCCATGGGCGACTGCCAAGCGGCCGCTGGCAAGAACAAAGAGGCTGTTGTCCGCCTCGCCTTCCGTAACGAGCACTTCACCATCCTGTAAGGTCTGCACACCCATGATCTGTGCCAACACTTGGCATTCCGTCTCGTCGAGCTCTGTTCCAACGCTGGATTCACTGATGACGCAGGGGCTTGCCTTCCTTGTCATAGGCGTGCTTTCCGGCGCCTCTTCGCGAAAGAACCCCTGGCTGGGGATGGTGATCGCGTCATCTTCTCCTGTTGGGCTTGTACTGTGAGTTGTTGTCGACATGATCTGGTACCTGTTCGGAGTGAAATGCGTTGTGGTCGGCGTCGGTATCTGAAATTCCTTGAACGAGCCGTATCCTCAGCAAATGAATCGAGCGTCCTGTACGTTGCACAAGGTTACTGCGAGCGCTCGATTTGGAACCCGGACCGCCGGCATCTTGCCGGCAGGGCGTCGGCGATCCAAGGGGAGGCCAGGACGCGTTGGCGTGCGGCAGAGTCCTGCTAGCCGATGGTAAGCATGATGGCATTTAGCTCCACGGTGTCGCCGGTGGCGACCCGCAGCGCATGCACCTTGCCGTCGCGCGGCGCCTTGATCTCGTTCTGCATCTTCATGGACTCCAGGATCACCACCGTATCGCCCTTGGCGACCCCGACCCCCTCGGCCACCGGGACCTCGACGATGACGCCGGGCATGGGGGCCTTGAGGACCGCCTCGCCGGTGATGACAGAGAGACTGCCGCGCACGCCCGCCAGGCGGCGCGTGCGCTCGTCCTCGACCCTGACCTCGAGGATTTCGCCACCGACTTGCACCGTGTACAGATTCTCCTCTGCATTGATGCGCACGTCCCGCGAGTGATGCCCGATGATCAGGGAGTGGAGCGTCGGGTCCAGCATGGATTCCATCTGGGCGTCGATGACCTCCCCGTCGACGGTCACTTCCCCCTCCCGGTCGATGCCGATCTCGAATTCCTGGTCGTCGATAGTTGCTATGTATTTCATCTTGTGTATCCGTCGAGCTAGCCAGTTGTCTTGGAGTCGTCACTTCAAGCGCCGGTCCAGCGCTTCGCGCCGGCCGTAGAGCCGCCAGGGGCTCGGCGCCACGTCGGTCAGAGCCAGTGCGCGTCGGGTGCGCCGATGGGCCAGCAGGGCAGCCGCCACCGCTGCGGTACGCATTACCTCCGGATCGTGCTCGCGGTTGAAATGGAACTCGTCCTCCAGGAACTTGGTGTGGACCTGTCCGGATCGAAACTCCGGCGAGTCGAGCATCTGAATCAGGAAGGGGATGACCGTGGGCACCCCCGTGATCTGAAACTCCTCCAGCGCCCGGCGGGTGCGGATGATGGCCGCCTCCCGGCTCGAGTCCCGAATCACCAGCTTGGCGAGCAGCGAGTCGTAGTAGGGCGTGATCTCGGAGCCGTACCAGATCCCGGTGTCCACGCGCACGCCGGGGCCGGTCGGGACCGTCAGTCCGACGATGCGGCCGATGGCGGGCATGAAGTTGTTGCGGGGATCCTCCGCCACGATCCGGCACTCGATGGACCAGCCGCGCTGCTGCACGTCCTTCTGGCGGTACTGCAGCGGCTCCCCGTCGGCAATGCTGAGCATTGCGCGGGCGATGTCGATGCCGGTCACCCGCTCGGTAACCGTGTGCTCCACCTGCAACCGGGTGTTCATCTCCAGGAAGAAAAACTCCTTGGTGTCGTTGTCCAGGATGAACTCCACCGTGCCAGCGGAATGGTAGTTCGCCGCCTGGGCCGCACGCACCGCGGCAGCGCCGAGGGCCGCCCGCAGCTCCGGGTCCACTACCGGCGAGGGCGACTCCTCGATGAGCTTCTGGTGCCGGCGCTGGATGGAGCAATCGCGCTCGCCCAAGTGGATGATGTTGCCGTGCTGGTCGCCGAGGAGCTGCACCTCGATGTGCCTGGCGTTGGCGATCAGGCGCTCGATGTAGACCCGGTCGTCGCCGAAGGCGGATTCCGCCTCGCGCCGGGCGATCCGGATCGCCTCCGCCAGCTCCTCCATGCGGTAGACCTGGCGCATTCCCTTGCCGCCACCGCCGGCCGCCGCCTTGACCATCATCGGGAATCCCACTTCTTTGGCGGATTCCATCAGGTCTTGGTCGCTCAGGCTTTCCTCCTTGCCGCCGATCCCGGGCACCAGGGGTACGCCGGCCTCGATCATCGCCGCCCGGGCCGCCAGCTTGTCGCCCATGCGGCGTATGGTCTCGGGCGCCGGCCCGATCCAGGTGATGCCGGCCTGCGTAAAGGCCTCCGCCGCATCGGCCTTCTCGGCCAGGAATCCGTAACCCGGGTGCACGCTGTCCGCCCCAGCGCGGCGTGCCACGTCGATGAGCTTGTCCACCCGCAGATAGCTCTCCAGCGCCGGCGGCGGACCGATGCAGTAGGCCTCGTGGGCCGCGTGCACATGGGGCGCCATGCGGTCGGCCTCCGAAAAGACGGCGACCGATTCCAGCCCCAACTCCTCGCAGGCGCGAATGAGCCGCATGGCGATCTCGCCGCGGTTGGCGATCAACACCTTTTTGAGTTTCTTCATCACAGGATCTCCTTTCAGAATCCGCCGGGCCGCTAGATCGGCATGTTGGTGTGCTTCTTGGGCGGATTTTCGACCCGCTTGTTCTTGAACATCTCCAGCGCATTGATGAGCCGCGGTCGCGTTTGGCTGGGCTCGATGACATCGTCCAGGTACCCCCAGCCGGCCGCTACGTAGGGGTTGGCGTACCTGTCGCGATACTCCGCCACCAAATCCGCGCGCAGGGCCGTCGGATCGACCGCGACGGCCAGTTCCTTGCGCTTCAAGATATTGATCGCTCCTTCCGGTCCCATCACCGCGATCTCCGCTGCCGGCCAGGCGAAATTCATATCGCCACGAATATGCTTGCTGGACATGACATCGTAGGCCCCGCCGTAGGCCTTGCGGGTGATCACCGTGACCTTGGGCACCGTCGCATCCGCGAAGGCGAACAGCAGCTTGGCCCCGTGGCGGATGATGCCGCCGTGCTCCTGGCCCACCCCGGGCAGAAATCCCGGTACGTCGACAAAGGTGACGATGGGAATGTTGAAGCAGTCGCAGAAGCGCACGAAGCGCGCCGCCTTGCTGGAGGCGTCGATGTCCAGGACACCCGCCATGACCTGAGGCTGGTTGGCGACGATCCCCACCGAGCGGCCGTTGAGCCGGGCGAAGCCGACGAGGATGTTGCGCGCGAAGTGCTCGTGTACCTCCAAGAAAAAGCCGTTGTCCACGACCGCTTGGATGACCTCGTGCATGTCGTAGGGCTTGTTGGGGTTGTCCGGGATGATGGCGTCCAGGCTCTCCTCGGTGCGCAGCGGGTCGTCGGAGGACTCCAGGAGCGGGGGCTCCTCCATGTTGTTGCCGGGCAGAAAGCCGAGCAGGGTGCGGATCATGTACAGGGCATGCTCCTCGGACTCGGCCGCGAAGTGGGCGACGCCGCTCTTCTCGTTGTGCACCGCCGCCCCGCCGAGCTCCTCGGCCGTGATCTCCTCGTGGGTCACCGTTTTCACGACGTCCGGGCCGGTTACGAACATGTAGCTGGTGTCGCGGACCATGAGGGTGAAGTCTGTAATGGCCGGGGAGTAGACCGCGCCGCCGGCGCAGGGACCCAGGATGCAGGAGATCTGGGGCACAACC
Source organism: Chromatiaceae bacterium (assembly GCA_022340195.1). Classification (GTDB taxonomy): domain Bacteria; phylum Pseudomonadota; class Gammaproteobacteria; order Chromatiales; family Chromatiaceae; genus Thiosymbion. The sequence continues at coordinate 14,995 of JAJDOL010000016.1, read as the reverse complement.
CCGGATAGCAGCACGTTGCGCAGGAAGATATCGGCGTAGCCAGCGAGGCTATGGACCCCTTCCTGGATGCGCGCCCCGCCCGAGTCGTTCAGCCCGATGATGGGGGCGCCGTTCTGCATCGCCAGCTCCTGGAGCTTGACGATCTTGCTCGCGTGGCCGAGCCCCAGGCTGCCGCCGAAGACGGTGAAGTCCTGGGAGAAGACATAGACCGGGCGCTGCTCGATGGTACCGTAACCGGTCACCACTCCGTCCCCGTAGATCCGCTCTTCCTCCGAGGTGGCGTGCGACACATACAAGTCCACCTCGCGGAACGAGCCCTCGTCGAGCAACAGATCTATGCGCTCGCGGGCGGTAAGCTTGCCCTTGTCTTTTTGCGCTGCGATGCGCGCCTCGCCGCCGCCGAGGCTCGCTTGCGCCTTGAGCTCCCGCAATCGCTGTATTTTCGGGTCTACCATCATGGGTCTGTCTCCGGTCTAGAAAAGCTTCAATGTCGATCCGGAGCAGTACCGGCTCCGCATTGTTGCCCGTAATGCAACTAGTTTGCCAACTTATAACATGCTGATTAATAGTATTTTATATGCGCGCTTTGGCGGGAGAGGCGCGATCTCCAGGGAGATTTGGTCGATTTGCACCAGGGGTGGTGGGTTTGGGCCGAAGCCGCGTGTGCCGTTTCTGACTGCCTTCCCGTCTGAAAGTAAAGAAGGCCGGCAGGGCCCAGGCATGAGTCAGGCCTGAGTCAGGATTGCTGGATGCAAAGTCTCCCACGCAGCCGAGCGCGTAGCCTCTTCCTATCCGGACGAGGGCCTGGTTCAGGCTCAGATGCTACTCATGGTCGACAGCGGAATGCCGGAGCAGATAGCCGCGAAACGCTTGCGCTACCTCCGAGAGCCGCTTGCCCCCGAGATGCACCACATACCAATGGCGTTCGATCGGAAAACCCTGCACATAAAATGGCTCGGCAACGGTAGGGGCTCCTTCCGGGGGTTTGCCAACGAAATAGACGTCATCCTGGTTTTCCGGCATGCGCTAACGTAGATTTATTTCGATGTATCCATGCCCGTAAAATGCATCTGGGGTATCGCCCGGGCGGTAGCCGATAAGCATTTTGAATGGCGCGCCATTGGACCCGACGCCGTGCGTGCTTTGCACCTGGGTCGGCTATCGAGGTTGTTTTGAGGGGTAGAGACGATGCCGTTGGTCGACATGAAAGATATGCTCGAGCACGCACACCGTAACCGCTACGCGGTCGGGGCGTTTGATCTCCTGAGCCTAGGGTTCCTGGAAGCAATCATGCGCGGCTGCGAGAGGACACGCGCGCCTGTCATCCTATCCTTGGCCGAGTCACACTTCGAGCACTTCGACTTCGACCTCGCCATGGCTGCCACGGAGCGTGCAGCACGGCGCGCCGAGATTCCGGTTGCGATCCATCTGGACCATGGGACGTCTCTCGAGTCGGCGGTGCGGGCTATCAATCGCGGCTGTAACGGCGTGATGGTGGATGCCTCGCACCTGGACTTCGCGGGCAACGTGGCGCTCACCCGGCATGTTGCCGAGACAGCGCACGCTTGCGGCGTAACGGTGGAGGGTGAGCTCGGCTCCGCCGGACGGGCCGAGGAGGTTCTCGCGAGCGCCCGCCCCTGGCGCCCCGTCGGGCATCTCATCCTGTACAACACCAGCGGCGTGGAGGAGGCCGGGGTGCATGCCATGATGGCGCGCGGGCGTGAGGTTCTTTCTAAAATCCCCGGAGTGCGGCGCGTGGCCACCGGCCGTGCCGTCAAGGAGGACGCCCAGTACCGCTGTTGCTGGGTCATCGAATTCGCGTGTGGGAAGGTCGTTGACAGCTATCGCGACCATGCTGATCACGTCGCCTTTGCAGACGAGCTCTTCCGGCCCATCGCCCTGGATCGCCTGAGCATCGACTACGAGCTTACGGAGTGAGGTTGGATGCCTGGCTCACGTTACCGACCTGGAGGTACCCGGCGGCGGAGCGGGTGTGCAATGCCCACCCGGTGGCTAGATCAGTGTCGGGCCAATGCCGACCGATTGACCTCCCTCGACAACCGCCTTTCCCTCCGTCGCGGAATCTTCGACCATGAACAATGACCAGACCAAAGTCCAAGGTGTCAGACCAGACCGCGAGGTCATGTCGCGGCAGAGTTTGCCTTACTTCATCGGAATTTCCGGACAGACGGTCGGCTCGACGGCGTTGTCCATGCACTTGGTTGTCATTCCACCGGGAGCCCGCTCGGAGCCACACATTCACGTCGGCTACGAGACCGGCATTTACGTGCTCGATGGACGAGTCCGCACGCGCTGGGGACCGGACCTCGAGCACGAGACAGTCAGCGAGGCGGGCGATTTCCTTTTCGTGCCGCCCGGCGTTCCGCACCAAGCGATCAATCTCAGTGCGACCGAGCCGGCACGAGCCGTGGTGGCCCGCAATCACCCTGCGGAACGGGATTTGGTCGAGCCGTATGTCGCTCCGTCCCCGTCCCTCAGCGCACAGTCTCGAACACATCGGTAATCAGGTAGTCGTCGGCGATGCCGGTCCCGGCTTCCAGGTTGGGGATGACAAAGGCGACGGTGGGCAGGTTGTGATATGCGGAGGGATCCTTGGGAAAGTCGGCGAACCTCAGGTTCGAGGAGGTGGCGACCGTGCTGCCGTTGGGGACATTGGCAAAGCTGATCCAGGGCACATGCTTGCGGGCGTAGATGTTGCCTACCTTGTCGCCGGTGAATCCGATCTTCGGCAGGCTCTCGGCATAGCCTTTAAACGACAGCCCCTTGGCGATGAGCTGTGAACCCAGGTTCGCGGTGGTGAAGGGATAATGATCGTTTGTCTCTTCCGACGGCACCTGATCCCTGAAACCAACGGTTTGGTTGTCTCCCGAGAACAGCCAGAAGTAGTTGCCCTGGCTGAGGTGCTCCTCTCCATACATCCTGGTGAGGCTTGCTCCCTCGGTCTTGATCCGGTTCAGGTACGGTGCGTAGTCCCGACCGATTACCTCGTTGTAGTCCTTGTTCTCCTCGATCACGATAACGACGTGTTCGTAGACCGGTAGTCCGGCCGGCCAAGCCAGGCTCGTGGTGGCGCCTGCCGGCTGGTCGTCCGCCCCGGTGTTCTGTTTCCGGTCGGCCTGCTCTGCTGGAGCGTACGCCGGCAACAGAAAGAGTGTGATAACAAAGGTAGGGAGCAGCAATCTCATTGCAGATTCCTTCAGCTGGGCGAGAAAGCACAGCGTATTGCGCCGGTTGTTTCGGCGACATTCTCCCGTCAACGTCGGGCGCGAGCAAGGCAATTCCGGACTCCATGGGAGAATTTTGGGAATACCTGGCCGATATCTGGAAACGGCGCAACGTCGAGGGGGTCGGTTCGTCGGGTAAGTTCTGATACTTGGTGTACCCGGGCAGGGGGATGGCGCCATCACCAACCGGTAGCGCTGAGCCCACGAGAAAATTCTACAATTCGATTTGCCAAACCGAGTGCATGACGACGAACAGGAAGGCCGTCGAGCAACCGAACGTCAGTAACCCGGCGATAGCGACCAGTGGCCCGAGCTGTCGCCAGGGCGGCGGCAAGACCACGTCGCCGTAACCCAGCGCAGTGATTGTCGCAGCGGCGAAATACAGGGCCTCGGAAAAGGTTGGCACGAGTCGATTCCATCGCAGAAACAGGCCATAGGCCGCGGCTTCCGAGACGTGGGCGATAAGCAGGACGAAGAAGCATCCAAGGATAATCGTCCTGCCGACCCTATGCTGCCCGATATGCTCGCCGATCAAGGTCTGGGAGTGCATAAAGAGCTCGGCGACCTCGAACAAGAGGAATGTGTGGAAGAAGAACAGGGAAAGTACGAGCAAGAGTGCGAGTAAGTAGACCCGACGCACTTGCCCGGAGCGCGGCGCCGTTTTCGCTCGCTCGATCATGGCAACTCCTATTACATCAAATACAGCGCTACGACTCGCCTCGCCGCGAGGACCAATGGCCAGTGAAGATTCGCTAACACACCCGGTCCGGCGAGCCGATGCCTGCCCCCGGGCGGCGACGCGGCGGATGCAGGCGACGATCTGGTCCAGATAGCAGACGCCCGGCCTCAAAAAAACGGCCCACTGGGCCGCACCGGCCAAATTGTAGACGGTTGAGCGAGCCCAATGCATCTCCGGATCATAGACGGCGATACCGCTGAGCTGCCGGGGCCCGTCGAAGAATCGGCGAGGACGATGAGCCGCCTACCGTAACGCTCGAGGCATTTTTACACCGGGACCGCCTCCGTGAAGAAGGTGATAATGCGCATTTCCGTCCCGCAGTGCGGGCAGGTCAGAGGGAATGCCGTGTAGATGTGGTCCGGGAGTATTGGAAGCCAACTGACACTGGACCGGGCCGAATTGGAGCGAGGCAAGAAAGCGTTCGCGGCCGAACAGGTAGCGACGCTGCAGCGGCGAGTTGTCGCCGGCGAGAAAACGACCGGCTCGGGGCGCGAATTCGGCATCAGTTGCGAGGCCTTTTCTGGTTCCGGCTACGCCGGGTTGGGGAGGCCTTCGCACGGTGTCACGAGGATTTGAGATATAAAATATCGAATTGGAGGAATAGCGTGACGGCGCACTCCGACGAAGAGAGAATGCTTCTGGCACTCCTTGTGAATTTCGAGACGCACAGGCTTCCGCGTGCCCTCGACATCAAAGAGAAGGTTGATAAGGGAAAATCGTTAAGCGATTGGGAGATTGATTACCTGCACGAAGCGATAGAAGAGGCGCACCGCGCCAAAGCGTTAATGGATCGCCATCCGGAGTTTCAGGCGTTGTATGCCCATGCCGTGCGCCTTTACGATGAGATTACGATACAGGCGTTGAAGAATGAACAGCGGAGCTGAAATAGGCAATGTGCAAGAAGGTGTTACCGCATTGCGTGTTGGGCCCCTCACCTCGGGTTGACACGGTGGGGGCTCGGGCGGGATTCTGACCCGGAGCCGCGCGCTCGGGTGGACGAATTGTGAAAGAGTGCCTGCCGGTGGCGGGTCCCCTGGTTGTCATCCCTTTGCCTTTTCACACGAGAGGATTCGACCATGCCCCTGCTGGCTCGACTCATGTTGCTCCTTACCGCCTTGTCCGCGGTTTCAGCCGCTACAGCCGGTCCTTGTGATGGCCCCTTCGCGCTCCAGGTCCTGGGATCGGGAGGACCCGAGGCGAATGAGCGGCGTGCCAGCTCGGGATACCTGGTCTGGATCGAAGGTAAGGCACGTATCCTGGTCGACGCCGGTGGTGGTACCTTCGCCCGGTTCGGGGCGAGCGGCGCCCGCTTTGCAGACCTCGACCTCATCGCTCTTACCCACCTGCACGCGGACCACGCCGCGGAGCTGCCGGCTCTGCTGAAGAGCGGTTACTTCAGTCCTCGCAGCCGCCCGCTCACCATCGCTGGGCCCACCGCCGGTGGGGATTACCCGGACCTGGAAGGCTATCTGCTCGGTCTCTTCGGCCCGCGGCAGGGGGCTTTTCGCTACCTTTCGGGCTATCTCGACGGCAGCGGCGGTCTGGTCCGTCTGGAGCGGCTTACCCTGGATGCCGGACGCCGGGACGCCATGCCCGTCTACTCGGCGGACGGGCTTCTGGTAACCGTCATGGGCGTGACCCATGGCCCGGTACCGGCCCTGGCCTACCGGGTGGACTACGAGGGCCGTGGCATCGTGCTCAGCGGCGACCAGAATGGCGACGACCCGGAGTTTGTAGATTTTGCCCTCGGCGTGGACCTGCTGGTCATGGACCATGCGGTTCCCGAAAATGCGGGCCGGGTGGCAGCCAACCTGCATGCCCTGCCGTCGGAGATCGCAAACATCGCCCGGGCCGCTGGAGCGAAGCAACTGGTGCTCAGTCACATCATGGGCCGTTCGGAACGGGTCCTGGAGCAAAGCCTGGGGCTGATCGGGAAACGCTACCGGGGCCGAATCTCCGTCGCGCACGACCTGATGTGCGTCACGCTCTGACGGAGACCTGTCGCCGCGGGCCACGCACGTTGGTCGTCTGGTCGGCGATAGAAAAGCCGAGAGGCAAGCCTGACACCCGACCTTCACAACTTTTTTGGGGGCAAGATCTCGAAGCTCGGGTAGCCGCTTATTCATCCGCCTCGGAATCGCGAAGGCCCCCGTTTTCGGGATCGGGGCCTAGGCTTCGCAGGTTCACGCCGCGATATAGGAACAGGCCGATGGCCAATCCCGCGCCGACCAGGATGCCGATGTTCAGATGCGGGGCGAATGCCAAGGTAGCGATTAAGGTCACGACCGAGACGACACCATCTTGCTTGCTCGCATTCCATGCCTGCTTGATCCCCTTGAAGTTGACCAGACCGATCACGGCCATCATGATGATTGCCGCGAGCACGGGTTGGGGCAGGTGATACAGCGCGGGCGTGAGGAATAAGAGTGTGATCAAAACCATAGCCCCGCTGAATACCGAAGACATGCCGGAGCGCGCGCCGGCGCTCAGGTTCACCGCCGAGCGTGAGAAGGAGCCGCTGGCGGGGTAGGCCTGGCTCAGGCTGCCTGCGATGTTCGCCAGCCCCTGGCCGATAAGCTCCTGATTGGGATCGATGCGGTCGTTGGTTCTGGCCGCCAAGGCCTTTGCAATAGAGATCGCCTCCATGAAGCCGACAAGGGAGATGACGATCGCGTCGGCGATCAGATCCGCCGCTATCTTCAATTCAATGTGGGGGATGGATAGCGTGGGAAGTCCGGACGGAATCTCGCCGATTACCCTTCCGCCCCGACCTTCGAAGCCGATGGCCCAACTCGCAAGGGTTGTCGTCGCCACGGCTACCAGCACGCCGGAGAGCCTCGGTACGTACTTCTTGACTCCCCAGATGATGGCAAAGGCGCTAACCCCCATGATGAGCGTCGGCACATGCGTGTCGCCGACCTGTATCACCACCGACCAGATGTCGTTGACGAGGTGCTCGCTGCGCGGCATGGGAACGCCTAAGATCTGGTTGAGCTGCGATAGGCCGATGATCAAAGCGGCGGCGTTGACGAAGCCCAGAATCAATGGATGCGAGAGGAGATTGACCACCGCCCCCAGCCGGAACAGGCCGAGGGCGAGCTGCGCCAGGCCCACGAGCAGGGCCATGAGGGCCGCCACGGTCACAAGCTCGGGACAGCCTGCTTCCGCGAAAGGCGTGAGTGCCGAAGCGGTCAGCAGGGAGACGACGGCTACCGGACCAGTCGCGAGATGCTTAGAGGAGCCCCAGAGGGCGGCGACGATTCCCGGCAGGAAGGCTGCATAGAGGCCGTAATAGGCAGGAAGGCCGGCGAGCTGGGCGTAGGCCATCGACTGGGGGATGAGAATCAGTGCCACCGTCACCCCGGCGATCAGATCTGCCCGCAGGGTCTCGCGGCCCAGTGGGAACCACCGCAGGAATGGGAAGATTCTCGTCGGTAACATGGAGAAAACCATACTACAGGGCAGCTTGCATCGTGTCGTCTGCATCAAGAGCGGAAACGAAAATTGACAGAAATCGCCTCACTCAGTGTTCTATGATCTGGATTGGTCAAAGCGCTATTACTTATCCATGAATCGCATTTCGACTTTCCTTGCGACCGCAATCTTGGTTACAGGCTGCGGCACCGCGCCGCCCAAGAATACGGAGAATGCCTGCACCATTTTCGAAGAAAAGGACGACTGGTACGAGGCGACCAGGGCGGCGGAGAAGAGATGGGGTACTCCCATCCAGGTGCAATTGGCCATTATTCGCCAGGAGTCCAGCTTCCGCCACGACGCCAAGCCCCCACGAGACACTTTCCTCGGTGTTCCCATGTGGTGGCGAGTATCCGACGCCTATGGCTATGCCCAAGCCCTCGACAATACCTGGGACTGGTACGTTGAGAGCACAGGCAACCGGTTTGCCGACCGCGACGACTTCGAGGATGCCGCCGATTTCGTCGCCTGGTACGCGGACGTCAGTCAGCGTACCTTGGGCATCTCGAAATGGGATGCCTATAATCAATACCTCGCCTTTCATGAGGGGCATGGGGGCTGGAAGCGCAAGACCTTCGATGCCAAGCCCTGGCTAATCGGAGTCGCGCGAAAGGTAGACAGGTACGCCAGGGATTACGGTGCTCAGCTCAAGGCTTGTCGGGCCCGCTTGGAGAAGGGAGGAGGTTGGTGGTGAGCCGGGTTGGAAGCAAGATCAGGTCGCGATCCGAAATGCGACTATCCCTTCCTTGACCTCCACTCGCACCCGGCTTCCCTCTGCGCACTCCCCGGTGACTATCTTCATGGCCAGGGGATTTTCCAGCTGGCGCTCCACTTCTCGGCGCAAGGGTCGAGCCCCGTAAACAGGGTCGAAGCCGTCGCTGGCGAGCTTGTCCAGGACCTCGTCCGAGACGTTCACCTGGATGTTGCGGCGGGCAAGCCGGCTCACGAGCTCGTCCACGAACATCCGGGCGATGCTGCGCACGTCCTCCTTCTCCAGGTAATGGAAGACGATGACGTCGTCGAGCCGGTTCAGGAACTCCGGCTTGAAGAACTGCCTGACCTCGTGCAGAACCAGACTCCGAGCCTCCGCGTAGCTGGGGTTGGCGGACTGGACGAAACCGATAGGGCGTTTGTCGGGAGAAAGGGCCTCGGTGCCGAGGTTGGACGTGCCGATCAGGATGGTATTGCGGAAGGACACGGCCCGGCCCTGGGCGTCCGTGAGCTGGCCGTCCTCCAGGATCTGCAAGAGCATGTTGAAGACGTCCGGGTGGGCCTTCTCCACCTCGTCGAGGAGCACCACCGTGTAGGGGTTGCGCCGCACCCGCTCGGTGAGCTGCCCGCCCTCGCCATAGCCGATGTAGCCGGGCGGGGCGCCGATCATCTTGGAGACCTCGTGGCGCTGCATGTACTCGGACATGTCCAGACGCACGATACGGGTCTCATCGTCCAGCAGGAAGGCGGCCAGGGCCCGGGCCAGCTCCGTCTTGCCGACCCCCGTCGGACCGAGAAAAAGGAAGGACCCGATGGGACGCCGTGGGGAGGTGATCCCGGCCCGATTACGGCGGATGGCGTCCGAGACGGCTCGCACGGCGTCCTCCTGACCTACGATCCGCCCATGAAGCTCCTCCTCCATGCGGGCGAGCTTATCGGCCTCGGTCTCCACCATACGGACCACAGGGATGCCGGTCCAGTGCGAGACCACCTCGGCGATATCCTCTGCACGCACGTCGGCGTCCTCGTTTCCGCGCTCCGCCTCCCATGCCTCGCGGGCGTCGGCGAGACGGTCCTCCAGCTTGAGTATCTCCATTTGCAGACGCGCCGCCTGCTCGAAGGCTTGCCCATTGAAGGCGTCGGTCTTCTCCCGCAGCAGGCGTTGGCGCTCCCGCTCCAGCTCTTTGACGTCGCGGGGGATGAAGATCAAGCGCAGATGCTTGTGGGAGCCGGCCTCGTCCACCAGGTCGACCGCCTTGTCCGGGAGGCGGCGGTCACTGATGTAGCGCTCAGCGAGCTGGGCGGCGGCCTCCAGTGCGTCGTGTACGAACTTAACCTGGTGGTGCTTCTCGTATCTTGGTGCGATACCCTCGAGGATACGGATGGTGTCCTCCACTGAGGGCTCGCGCACCAGGATCGGATGGAAGCGCCGCTCGAGGGCCTTGTCCGTCTCCACGAAGCGATGGTACTCGTCCAGCGTATCGGCGCCGATGACCTGGAGGCTGCCCTGGGCCAGGGCGGCCTTGAGGAGGCTGGGGGCATCCACGCCGCCGGCGCCGGCGCCGGCGCCCACCACCGTGTGCAGCTCGTCAATAAAGAGGATGACCTTCCCCTTTGCCTCGATCACCTTGTCCCGCACGGACTTCAACCGCTCCTCGAACTCGCCGCGCATCTTGGCGCCGGCCATGATCTCCCCCATGTCCAGGGAAAGCAGGCGCTTGTTCAGAAGGGTATCCGGCACATCCGCGTTGGCGATGCGCTGGGCCAAGCCCTCGACGATCACCGTCTTGCCGACACCCGCTTCACCGATCAAGGCGGGGTTGTTCTTCTTGCGCCGCGACAGTGTCTGGATGATCTGGCTGATTTCCTCCTCGCGACCGATCACCGGGTCCAGCTCGCCGCGCCTGGCAATCTCCGTGAGGTCGCGGGTGTAGCTTTCGAGGACGTCCGGCTCGGTCTCTGCGTCCTCGCTGGTTATGGTACGTCCCCGGCGGATCTCCTTGAGAGCCTTTCGCGCCTGCTCACGGTTGACACCGGCCTCGCGCAACAACTTTGCGGCTTGACCGGCGCCGGGATCGAACATGGCGATGAACAGAGCTCCTGTCGAGATATAGCTGTCGCCGAGCTGTTTCGCCTCCTCGTAAGCAGCGCGAAACAGCTCTGCTACCTCTTGAGTCGCGACGATCTGATTCGCCTTGACGGGCGCGGCACCTTGGTAATGCTGGCGAATTTGGCCCTTGATGCGCTCGGCGGCAGCGCCTGGATCCGACAGCAGATTCTCGAGAATCTGCATGGCCTCGGCGTCGGGTTGGGAAAGGAGCGCAAGCAGTACAAAGTCCGGTGTAAGCTGGTTTTGGCGCAGTCCGGCGAGCTCCGCGACCGCCATCTCGAGGGTCTGCATCACCTTCTTGGTGCTGAGCTGGGTGAAGTTTTGGATCACGGGTCTTCGTGCTGTTAGCAGCGCTTGTGTGCTTTAGAGTATACGCGGCGGATTGAAGCTCAAGGGCACGGTGGCGTAGAAGCCTGAAAGGGAGCTCATCTTGTTCCGATAGGATTTGTGACTGGTCGAAGTGGCGACTCTCAACCCTAGAAATTAACGCTAACGGCAAGTGTCAAGGTAGTTGTCGTGCTGATCAGGTCACATTCGCGTCGGTTTTGTCCTTTGCACGAACGGGTTTGCCCGGATTGAGCAAGACCGAAGCGGGCGGTTGCCAGTTGCGGGTCGAGCCGGACCAGCGCGCCGGGTTAGTGGCTCTGGCTGCTCGGTAGAGCTCGTCGCGCGGCGCCAGGAGGTCGGCATCCTCGCCGCGATGGCGTTGTGCCGGCGTGACGAAGCTCAGCGCGCTGTGCAGGTGCGCGTTGTTGTACCAGGACTCGAGCTTGTCCACCCAGGAGCGCGCCGTCTCAGGGGACACGAAGGGCTCATTGGGGAAGTCCGGGCGGCCCTTGACGGTATTGAACAGAGACTCCGAGTAGGGGTTGTCGTTGCTTACCGCCGGGCGGCTGAAGGAGGGCACGACGCCCAAGCGCTGGAGCATCACGAGCATGGTGGCGCCTTTCATAGGCGCGCCGTTATCCGCGTACAGTACCGGCGCGCGTCGGCGCGCACGCCTTCGCGCAGGTGGGCCTTGTGATCGCCCGGATTTTTTTTTGGAGCACGAGCAAGGCTGCGGCCTCGGCCAGCGCCCTGTCCTTGCGCTGCAGCTCCCGGCCTAAACGCACGATCTCGGCACGCTCGGCGCGCCGTTCAGCTCGCTCGGCCTTGCTCGCCAGCGGCGCGTTGGCCTGTTCGCAGGTCTCGCGCCAGGCGCTGATTTGTTCGCTGAACAGCCCCTTGCGCCGACAGTACTCGCCCAGATCCAGCTCGTTGAGGCTGGCGGTCTCCACCACCACGGCGAACTTCTCCTCGCTGGGGAGCGTCCCCAACGCGATTGCTGAAGCACCCGGGCGCCGCCAGCCGTAGAGGGTGTCGCGCGGGATGCCGGTCTCGGCCGCCAACTGGGCCACACCCGCGTTGCTGGGCGGCAGCATCTTCGCCATGATGCTGTCTTTGAGCTCGTTCGAATAGGTCGTCATGTCAGTCGCCTTGTCATGGTCCCAGGGCGCTTAAGCCGCGCCCGCTGGGGGTATCTTGTCAAAGGATGGCAAGAACAATCCCGTGGTAGAGGTAGGGGCCGAAGGGATTGTAGGCGTGGAACTGTTAATCGACTGCTCGGCAAGGATCGTTCAGTTCTATGCCCTAACTTCCGCCGTCAAAGGCTGCGGGAGCAACATCGTCGGGGCTGTCGTCGAGGCCACGCCCGAGGACTGGCATTTGGCTGTGCCCTTCGACTGGAGCGGAGGCTTCTGGCAGAAGACGTCGCAGGAACGCCCGCGACTCTCTGTGTACTGACTGTCGCCATAACCATATAATCACTGGTTACGAAAACTCCATTTCTACTTCGAAACGGTGCGCTCGAACGTGGAAACACGAGGATAATTCACCATTAATCTCACGAGAGCAATATGAGTAAAGGCAAAGTCAAGTGGTTCGATGCAGCGAAGGGTTATGGTTTTATTACGCCGGAGGATAGCGGAAAGGACCTTTTCTTTCATCATTCGGAGATTAAAAGTGGCGGCGGGTATGCAACGCTAACTGACGGCCAGGACGTTGAATATGAAGTGGGCCAAAGTCCGAAAGGCCCATGCGCTAATCAGGTTGTGCCTGTCTAGATCGAGAACACATAACACACACAAGCTGCCGCGGCTGCCTTAAGGCTGCCGCTGTTGCGTGCGTTAGGACAAAAATGAGTTAGCCACCGTCACACCGTCCGTCGACGGCGCGATCCAACAATGACGGTGCGCAGGCTCTGGTCTCGAAGAAACGCGGTAAACGCAGCAATCGGGCCTGTGCCGATTCGGTCAAGACCTGGATCATCGAGCTGATCCGGGAGCACTACGCCGGTTTCGGGCCGACCCTGATTGCCGAAGAGCTCTCCGAGAAGCACGGCGTTGTGCTCTCACGCGAGACGCTCCGGCAGTGGCTCATGGAAGCCGGCATCTGGAAGAGCCGCAAGCAGCGCCAAAAGGCCGTCCACCAACCCCGGTACCGCCGTGACTGCCTCGGGGAGCCGATCCAGATTGACGGCTCCGAGCACCATTGGTTCGAGGATCGCGGTCCCAAGTGCACACCGCTGGTCTACATCGACGATGCCACCGGCCGGCTGCTGGAGCTGCGCTTCGTGGGCTCGGAGACCACCTTCGATTACTTCCATGCCACGCGGCGCTACCTGGAGCGCCACGGCAAGCCGGTGGCCTTCTACAGCGACAAGCATTCGGTGTTCCGGGTTAATCAAACCGGCGCCACAAGTGGCAACGGTCTCACGCAGTTCGAGCGCGCCCTACACGACCTCAACATCGACATTCTCTATGCCAACAGCTCGCAGGCCAAGGGGCGCGTGGAGCGCATGAACAAAACCCTGCAGGATCGCTTGGTCAAGGAGGCGCGGCTGGAGGGCCTCGACAACCTGGACGACGCCAACGCCTTCCTGCCGACCTTCATGAAACGTTTCAACGCCCAGTTCGCCAAGACGCCAACCAGCAAGAAGGATCTGCACCGCCCGCTCACCGAGCTGGACGATCTCGAGGAGATCTTCAGCTGGCAGGAAGAGCGCACGGTCTCCAACAGCCTGACGGTGCAGTACGACCGGGTCGTCTACCTGCTGGAGCCCAACGAGATTACGAAAGGGCTGCGGCGCCTGGCCCAAGAGCGGTTCCGCGAAGTCAATCCCGCGACGCTCTGAGCGATCCGGCTACGGATTCGCCGCACCCAACTCCTCGCGGAGTACGCGGCGCAGCGTACTCTCCAGGTCAGCGCCGCTCTGGCGCTCGATGTGCTCGCGCAGGGCCTCGTTGATCAGGGTCTGATAGTTCCCCCCGCCTCGCACGCGATCCCGGAACCACTCGATGATGTCCGGATCAAGACGGATGGTGATTCGCTCCTTCGCCGTCTTGACGCTGGCGCCACGTTTGCTCTTGGAGAAGTCGTACTCGTCGCGCATGTTTCAGCCTTGCTCGTAGTGTCGGCACTCGGCCGCCGTGGCCACGCGCGCCGAGATGATGCGGATGGTGAGCTCGTCCGGTTGGGTGTAGACCACGACCAGGATCCGCCCGAAGGTGTCGACGCCGGTCACGACGAAGCGCTGCTCGGCATGGTGGTCGGGATCGGCCATCGCGCAAGCAAGATCGTCGCAGAAGACCTCGACAACATCGGCGAAATCGATGCCATGCTTGCGTCGGCTGGACTGGCGCTTGGCCTCATCCCACTCGAACTCCATGTTCATGCATCAGAGTGTATGCACATTCGCCCGACATTGCCAAGCGACACGAAATCAGGCAGTAGGAAAAAGAAACAGGCGTGCAGCGGGTCGAAACGACGGAGACGACGGCACTGCGGCCGTGGTTACATGCCGCTTCCTCGGACGCAACCGGACATTTCTAACTTGCGCGCGAGCGGATATCTGAAAACTGCGTTGACAAAAGCCATGGCGCGATTGGCATGGTATGTGACGACGTCCACACGCATCGAAATCATACAAGCAACTATGGTTTCGTTGGCTTGAGACACGGCCTCGCCTTCTGCTAATTCCCTGCTTAGAATGGGGGTCTCACAGACAAGCCCCATACACCTGGGTAATAAGGATGTGAACCATGTTGCGTTCGTTGCTTTTTTTTAGTCGCCTGTTGGATTGGGTTGTGCTTTCCCTCTTCTCTACCCGCGGTAAATGTATACCGCTACGCACCGGCAGCAAGTATCGAGATTAATACCGGCGTCTCTGTCTCCTTCGGCATTGGCGCCGATGATCCCTACGGGCTCGATTTTTCCGAGTGGTACATCGATTCCACGTACATGACGCGCCACGAAATGACCGGTTATTACGATGAAGACACCTGGTCGCGGACTTTCTCGTCCCCCGGTACCTTGGACGTCTTCGCTTATGTCTACAACGTAGACGGAAAAAGTGACTTCACCTGGTGGACGGTAGACGTCGCCGAGCCTGATCCAGACCTTACAGTGATTAGCACGGCTGGCCCCGCGTCCGCTTATCCCGGCGATGACATCACCGTTTAAAGCCGCGTGGTCAATCAAGGTCAGGGATCGTCGAGTAGTTCCCGGTTAGGCTATTTTATTTCGACGACAGAGTACGGGCAGCAACAATATCTTGACGACGTTTACGTGACATCCTTAGAGCCCGGTGGTGACTACTCCGACGAAATCCAGACGATCACATTGCCAGCAGGCTTATCGCCGGCACGTGAACCGCCTCAGTATCCGCAACCTGACCTG
>JAJDOL010000007.1 GCA_022340195.1 Chromatiaceae bacterium | reverse complement strand
CGTCGATCTAGCCTACGTCGACGCGCCATCGGCGTTCTTCGAAGGACTGGCCGATTCCATGGAGGCACTCCGCGGCCGAATCGACACCCCCCAATTCCGCGAGGCCACGGCCCATGTCATGGGCATCAGGGCCGTCGGTATGCTGAATCGGGGGTCGAATCCGACGGTCGTGGAGAAGCTGTTGGAGCGCGCGCTGGCCATCTTTCCCGACTCGGAGCTCGCCGGCACGACCCTGGATGCGGTCAAGGAGAGGCTTCTCGGAAAAGACATCGAGAAGGCGTTCAAGCGGCAGAATCCGCTGCGCGCCGCGAGGCTCGTGCTGCGCTCGGACGATCCCGGCAACCGTCAGTATTTCTTTGAAACCATCGAGCTCTGGTATCAGGACATATTGTCGTCTGACCCGGCCATGAAGCGGGGTGCCCTGACCGAGCTCCACGAGAGCTGTCGCCTCGTGGACACGGCCCACCGCCTGACACAAAGAATCGCGCGCGACCTCCAAGAGCTGGAGACGATATGAACAATCCCTTTGCCACCCTGTCCGTGGACCCTGCCGCCGACAAGCGGGACATTCTGGCGCACGTCGCAGCGGCATTGCGCGACGGCCGGCACGAGGCGCGGGCCATCGCCGAGGCGCAGAAAACTCTGTTCGACCCGATTGCCCGCGCTGCGGCGGAATTCGAGCACATCCTCGGCGCCTGCAGCGGATCCTCGAGCCCTTTGCCCGAACTCGACGCGGAGGGTGGACGGCCGGTGCTGAAACGACTCTGTTGAGCGCTCGTGAGTGAGTAAAGCGCGGATCAGGGCCAAGCTGATCGAGCTCCAGAAGGCTGCCATCGGCCTGTCCGCCGAGCTGCAGGCACGCGAGCGCGCGGCGCGGGAGACGGAGAACGACCTGTTTCTGGAATTGGTTGGGGTGCTGGACGCCTTCGAGAACCTGTTCAATAACCTGAGCCAGGATGTGCTGGACAAGTCGGCGAAACGTGCCTTCAAGAGCGTCGGCGCCATCCAAAGAAAGCTCACGCGCCTGCTGGAGGCGCGCGGTCTGGAAAAGCTCGAGTTTCCCGATGCCCGCGCCCGGGCCGGACTCTGCAGGGTGGTCGAGACGCAGGCGACGGACGAGGTCGAGGAAGGGACCATCCTCGCCGTGGTGCGCACCGGCTACCGCCGCGGCGAGCAGATTCTCAGACCGGCGGAAGTCATCACGGCGTCAGGGGGTCGAGGGGCGAGCGAAGCCCCGCCTAGCGAATGAACCTGGATCCGATCCGGACAACCTGGTGCAGGTCGCGAGGCAAGCGACCGGAAGGTCCGCTCCTGATCCGCCGCTCACCATCCCCTATTATGCGTGGAGCGGGCCCCTGGAGGTGGGACCGGCACTTTTGCTTCGGGCCTGGGGATTCGCCCGCACAGCGATTGCCCGATCCCCCCCAGGCTATGGTTGACGCCCAACCCGCGCCCTGGGTCTGTTTGGCACCGACCCGGCTGCCGGATTACACTTTGCGCCGGACCTTGTGGCGCCTACCGCTGCGTGTGGCGTCGCCGAGAGCCGCTGATCTCATTCGCTGAAATAAAGGGGTCCAGATCCTCATGCTCCAGTACAAGGACTATTACAAGATTTTGGGCGTCGACCGCGATGCGACCCAGGACGAGGTCAAGCGCGCCTACCGCAAGCTCGCCCGCAAGTATCATCCGGATGTGAGTAAGGAGCCGGACGCGGAGGAGCGTTTCAAGGAGGTGAACGAGGCCAATGAGGTTCTCAAGGACCCTGAGAAGCGCGCCGCTTATGATCAGCTGGGCGCTCAATGGCAGGCGGGACAGGAATTCCGGCCACCGCCCGAGTGGAAAGAGGGCTTCGAGTTCCGCGGCGGTGGGTACACGGATGCCGGCGCTGAGCAATTCAGCGAATTCTTCGACTCCCTGTTCGGAGGGACCGGTGTATATCCCGGTGCGGGATACAGGCGCACCTTCCACATGCATGGAGAGGACCGCCACGCCAGGGTCCTGATCGACCTGGAGGACAGCTACCAGGGGACAACGCGAACCATCACCCTGCGTGTGCCCGAGGTGACGCCGGACGGTCACGTCACGACCCGCGAGCAGAGCCTGAATGTGCGCATCCCCAAGGGAATCAAGCCGGGGCAGCAGATCCGTCTGGCCGGGCAGGGCGGACCCGGCATGGGCAGCGGCGAGGCGGGAGATCTTTATCTGGAGGTGGAGCTGCGCGAGCACCCCCTGTACCGAACGGACGGGGCGGATGTCTACCTGGATCTGCCGCTGGCTCCCTGGGAGGCGGCCCTGGGCGCTACGGTGACGGCACCGACGCCAACCGGTGCCGTGGACCTCAAGATCCCACCCGAGTCCCAACCCGGGCGAAAGCTGAGGCTCAAGGGCCGGGGACTGCCGGGCAAGGAACCGGGTGACTTCTATGTTGTGCTGCAATTGGCGCTTCCGCCGGCGCACAGCGAAGAGGCAAAAGCCCTCTACCGGGAAATGAAGTCGAAGCTCGAGTTCAATCCGCGCGCGCAACTGGGAGCATCCTGAAACCATGACTCGGAACCAAACACAGCCCCTGAGCGGGCAGATACTGGACGAAGGGACAGAGATCACGTTGGTTGAGCTTTGTCGGTCATGTGACATACGCGGCGAGCTGATCGAGGCCATGGTGGAGCAGGGTATTTTGGAACCCGCGGGGCGCCGCGGATCCCACTGGTGCTTTCCCGCCTCCAGTCTCAGACGCACCCGCGTGACCTTGCATCTTCAGCGAGACCTGGGCGTGAACCTGGCGGGTGCTGCGCTGGCGCTGGACCTGCTCGATCGCATCGATGAGCTGAATGCCCGATTGCGCGCCCTGTACACCGAACGCAAAGGCTGAGCCATGACGGCGGTGCAGTCGGGTTTTCCAGCGCTGGTCGCGCGACTCGGCTTGGCGGCGGTTTTCGCCGCGGTCTTGTTGTTCAACCCACCGCTTTGCGTTGCCGAAACGGTCCTGGATACGACCGCGAGCGGCGCGGATGACATCGATGTGCAGGTTTTCTACGCCACAAACCGCAAGCGCGATGCGAACAAACCGGCGGACGAGGCTTATGGTGGCGAACGGGGCAAGCCCAGTTTCGGGCACTGCAGGGTGCAGTTCAAGCCCATCCCGTTCATGGACGAGGTGGTGGAGTATATCCCCTTCTATGTTCCGAGCGAGACGAACCGGATTCGCGTCGCCGAGCAAAGAGATCCGGAAGCCTTTTGGAAGGATGTGACCGCCGCCGTGGGAGACACCGAGAGCGGCTCCGTGGTGGTCTTCGTGCACGGATACAACTACGGATTCGACCGCACCTGTCGCATGGCGGCCGAGCTGCAGCGGAGTCTGGCCGGGAAGGCGACCGTCCTGATGTTCAGCTGGCCGTCCAACGCGGGGCCTGCCGAGTACGTGCGCGACCAGGCGGATATGGAGTGGAGCGTACCCTTTCTTGCCGACCTGCTCGCCCAACTGGGCGAGCGCTTTGGCCCTGAGCGCATTCAGCTCCTGCCTCACAGTCTCGGCTCGCGTGGTGCTGTCTTCGCCCTCTTGCGGCTGGGTGCCGACCTTTCGGCGCGTCCCGTGATCGGCCGCCTGGTACTTCTAGCCCCGGATTTCGACGCTCAGACCTTTGTCGCCATGTTGCCACGGCTCGCGCCGCTCACCCTCGGAATCACGCTCTACGCCTCCAGCAAGGATGCACCGCTCAAGGTCTCGAGACAGCTCAGCGGCTATCCGCGCCTGGGTGAGGGCGGTGAGTTTTTGACGATCGCCGAGCCGATGGAGAGCATCGATGTGTCCGGAAGCGGCCGCTACCAGATCTTGGGACACGAGTACTTCTACTATCACCCGCTCGTGCGGTCGGACCTGGTCGAGCTCCTAACAACGGGCAAAGGTGCGGCCGAGCGGTCCGGGTTACGCGCGCAGATGCGAAACGGCGAGGTTTTCTGGGAGATCCGTCGGCCCTCGGGAGACTGAGGATCAGATTCCCAGCAGCAGCTTCAATAACAGGAAGATCACTGCGGCTGCTCCGACCAGCTGCCAGAACCGGTCAGCGGCTCTATGTTGGCGTCGGTGTCGTTCGATCGCCTGTTTCAGCTTGGGATCACGGGCGAGCTCCGGGTCCAAATAGATCTGCCTGTGGCGCAGAGCCAGCGATTGAGCGGCCGCCACCGAGGCGATAGCGTCCGCGCGGTAAAGGCGCGTGTCGACATCGACGAGTCGGCGCTTCAGCCTTGCATGGACATGCATTTGCGCTGCGTCCAGGTCGTCGAAACGAGCAACGTACCGGACCCTCGGATCTGCTCCTCCGCGCAGCTCCGACTCCCCCGGATTCGCCTTCGCCGCGAGGATGCGCACCAGGCCCGGATGCTCTGCGTGCGTTTCAATGACGAGGTAGCCCTCTCCCATGCGTCAGCTCGGGCGATCGGCCGAAATAAGCGGCTCGAATAGGCAAAATGTTCGCTGGTGGTCGAGGCACATCTTTCTTTCACATTTTTTAGGCGCTTGCTGGAAAGTCGGCGGAAGTCGATTTACAGACGAAGGCCAAGGAGCAAACCGGTGGTGAAAGAGGCTGCGCTCGAGAGGTGATCGGCCATGAAGTCCTTTAAAACCCCGCCGTAGGCAGCCAGCCAGGCAGCGATACCGTCGTAATTGGACTCCATCCCGGTCCAGTTGACCTCGATCAGGCCGTTGTATTGCAGGCTGAACAGCAGGATCAGCAGCAAGCCACAGACCACAAGCGCGATTTTGAAGGCGACCTTGAGTGCGTAACCGACAGCCAAGCCCACGATGAAGGAGAAGCCGAGCCGGAGGAAGAATCCGGACGAGAAAAGGCTCTCTGCTCCGACCGGCGGCGACTCCGGGGAAGATGCCGGCGACGCTGCCAGGGTTCCGGCAAAAGCAGTTCGGTCTTTCGATCGCGCTGGACCCGAGACTGTCCTGGTTATGAGAGGTGACTGCATCAGCGTGTCGGATGGCGGATAGGGGCAACCGCGCCTACCTTGTCGGCTTGCCCGCGTGGGAACAACGATGTAGCGACTAACTTCAAGCCGCTACCGCTTCCTCGGTGGCATGAGGTCCGTGATCGAGCCGTGCGCCATTTCCGCCGCAAAGCAGATGGTTTCATTGAGTGTCGGGTGCGGATGAATGGTGAGACCAATGTCCTCATAGTCCGCTCCCATCTCCAGGGCCAGCACTGTCTCGCCGATGAGCTCGCCGGCGTTCGGGCCGACGATGCCGGCACCCAAGATCCGCTTGGTTTCGGGATCGAAAAGCAGCTTTGTCATACCTTCGTCACGTCCAATGCCGAGTGCGCGGCCGCTGGCTGCCCAGGGGAAAACGCCTTTCTCGTAGGCTCTACCCTGTGCCTTGGCCTCGGTCTCCGTCAATCCCATCCAGGCGATCTCCGGATCCGTATAGGCCACCGACGGTATGGTGAGCGGATCGAATAGGGCGGGGAGGCCGGCGATGACCTCGGCGGCCACCTTCGCCTCGTGGGTAGCCTTGTGGGCCAACATGGGATTTCCCACCACGTCCCCTATCGCAAAGATGTTCGGAACATTGGTACGCATGTGGGTATCGACCGGGATGAAGCCGCGCTCGTCGACCTTGACGCCGGCCTTCTCGGCGTCGATGAGCTTGCCGTTGGGGCGCCGGCCGACGGCCACCAGGACCCGGTCGTAGGTCTGCGGCTCCGGGGCCCCCTTGCCCTCGAAAATGACCCGAATGCCCTCGGAAACCGCATTCATGGCCGTGACCTTGGTGCCCAACATGATGCTCTCGTAGCGCTTCTTGATGACCTTCTCCAACGGTCGCACCAAGTCTTTGTCGCATCCCGGGATGAGCTGGTCCATGAGCTCGACGACGTCGATGCGCGCCCCCAAGGCCTGGTAGACGGTGGCCATCTCAAGCCCGATGATGCCGCCACCGACGACGAGCATTCGCCCGGGAACATCGGTCAGCTCCAGGGCGTCGGTCGAGTCCATGACCCGCGGGTCGTCGTGGGGAAAGCCCGGAATCTTCACCGGGCTGGAGCCACAGGCGATGATGGCCTGGTCGAACCTGATCGAGATTCGGCCCTCGCGCGTGTCGACCTCGATGCGGTTCGGGGCCTCGAAGCGTCCGGTTCCGCGAACGACCTGTAC
>JAJDOL010000141.1 GCA_022340195.1 Chromatiaceae bacterium | reverse complement strand
CGCTTGATCTGACTCTGGCGCGCCTGCGCTTGCTGCCACTTGCCGGGCAGGTGGCGTCAGCCTATTGCCTGACGTCCCTCAAGCGCCTATTGCGGCGCTTTCTTAGCCTGGGAGATGGCCGCCGATTCCGCTTTCCGCCAGATGCAGGGCTGCTTATCCCCCGATTGGCCCCATATCCCCTCTACGCAATTTGTTCGTGCGTCGGCACTGGGGTTGCGTCGACACCACCAGAAAGCCCAGGGACCTGTGCTATACTCCGCGGTCTTTACGGCAATCCAATCCCAGCCCGCAGCACGACCGATTGATGGCAAAAGAAGACGTAATCCAGATGGAAGGCACGGTAATCGATACCCTGCCAAATACCATGTTTCGCGTGGAGCTCGAAAACGGACACATGGTGACCGCCCATATCTCGGGTAAGATGCGGAAGCACTACATTCGCATCCTGACCGGGGACAAGGTGACAGTCGAGCTTACCCCCTACGACCTGACCAAGGGGCGGATCACCTACCGCGCCCGCTGATTTGCGGCCCTGGCAGAGAGAATTCGAACCGCCAAGGCGCCGATGTTTTCAGGTGGCTACGGTGGAACCGCTTCGCGTTCCACCCCAGACGATCTGAGAAGCTCCCCATTACGCGTGCTCAGTGTAGCGCCCGATCTCCATACTCGAAGGCCAAGTTCCCGTCCCTGACGTAGATCCGTACCGAACCCCCATTCGCCAGCGACCCGAACAAGATCTCGTTGGCCAGCGGCTTCTTGATGTGGTTCTGGATGATCCGTGTCATGGGGCGGGCGCCCATCTGCGGGTCGTAGCCCTTCTCGGCCAGCCACGCCCTGGCGTCCGTATCCACGCTCAAGGCCACCTTTTTCTCGGCGAGCTGCTGCTCGAGCTCGAAGATGAACTTGTCGACCACGCTGGCAATGGTCGCCGCTCCCAGGGCAGCGAACTGAACCACTGCGTCGAGTCGATTGCGGAACTCGGGCGTAAAGAAGCGCTTGAGGGCCTCCATTCCGTCGCTGGAATGATCCTGCTCGGTGAAGCCGATGGAGCGCCGGCTCGTCTCCGCTGCACCGGCGTTGGTCGTCATCACGAGAACCACGTTGCGGAAGTCGGCCTTACGGCCGTTGTTGTCCGTCAGGGTCCCGTGGTCCATGACCTGCAACAACAGGTTGAACACGTCCGGGTGGGCCTTCTCGATCTCATCGAGCAGCAGGACGGCGTGCGGGTGCTTGTTGATCTCTTCGGTCAGCAAGCCACCCTGGTCGAAACCGACGTAGCCGGGAGGGGCGCCGATGAGCCGGGAGACCGTGTGGCGCTCCATGTACTCGGACATATCGAACCGGATCAGCTCCATCCCCAGAATGCGCGCGAGCTGCCGTGTCACTTCGGTCTTGCCCACCCCCGTGGGCCCGGTGAACAGAAAGGACCCGATGGGCTTCTCCTCGTGTCCGAGTCCCGAGCGGCTCATACGGATAGACGATGTCAGAACCTCGATTGCCTCGTCCTGGCCGAATACGACCATCTTCAGGTCCCGGTCCAGGGTCTTAAGGGAATCCGTGTCGGACACCGAGACCTTCTTGGGCGGGATGCGCGCAATCTTGGAGACGATGGTCTCCACGTCGATTACGTCGATCCGTTTCTTACGCTTGGCCTTGGGCCGCAACTGGACATTGGCACCGGCCTCGTCGATCACGTCAATAGCCTTGTCCGGCAGATGGCGGTCATTGATGTACTTGGCCGACAGCTCGGCGGCGGCCCGCAGCGCCGGCTGAGTATAGCTGACCTGGTGGTGCTCCTCGAAACGGCTCTTGAGTCCCCTTAGGATCTCGACGGTCTCCTCCACGCTCGGCTCATCGACGTCGATCTTCTGAAAGCGGCGCGCCAGGGCCCGGTCCTTCTCGAATATGCCGCGGAACTCCTGATAGGTGGTTGAGCCAATACAGCGCAGCTCACCGGAGGCCAGCACCGGCTTGATGAGGTTGGAGGCATCCATTACGCCACCCGAGGCCGCGCCCGCCCCTATGACCGTATGGATCTCGTCGATGAAGAGCACGGCATGGGGCAGGCGCTTGAGCTGAGCCAGTACCGCCTTCAGCCGCTTCTCGAAATCTCCTCGATACTTGGTCCCGGCCACCAGGCTACCCAGGTCCAATGCATAGATGGTGGCATCCTCCAACACCTCTGGCACATCGCCGTCCACGATCTTCTTGGCAAGCCCCTCGGCGATGGCCGTCTTACCGACACCGGCCTCGCCCACCAGAAGCGGGTTGTTCTTGCGTCGGCGACACAGGATCTGAATGGTCCGCTCGACCTCTAACTGGCGGCCGATGAGGGGATCGATTCGGCCCTTGCGCGCCAGCTCGTTGAGGTTGGAGGCGAAGCTCTCGAGCGGGCTGGCGCTCTCCTTCTCCTCGCCGCGAGCCTCGTCCGATTCGCTCTGACCTTCCCCGCCCTGACTCTCTCCAGGTACCTTCGAGATCCCGTGCGAGATGAAGTTGACCACATCGAGACGCGTGATGTCCTGCTGATTGAGCAGGTAAACGGCCTGCGAGTCCTGCTCGCTGAACAGGGCGACAAGTACGTTGGCACCTGTAACCTCTTTCTTCCCCGCCGACTGGACGTGAAAGACGGCCCGTTGCAAAACCCGCTGGAAGCCGAGCGTCGGCTGAGTCTCTCGCTCGTCTTGATCTGAAATCAAGGGTGTCGTCTCCTCGATGAAGGCGGATATCTCGAGGCGCAGCTGGTCGGGTTGGGCACCGCAGGCTCTGAGCACTTTGGCGGCCGAGGGGTTGTCCAGCAAGGACAACAACAGGTGCTCGACCGTCATGTACTCGTGGTGCTTCTCGCGCGCCTGCTTAAAGGCCAGATTCAGCGAAAACTCGAGCTCTTTACTTAGCATGGCTTCATCGATCCCAAGAGCGAAACGCCTGAACGGTCCAGGCGAGATTTTAGCCGACAAAAAGGCATCCGCCTTTACCGCCGCGGCAACCCCGAATTGATCGGGGCGACCCGACCTACGCTTCCTCCATGGTACACATCAGTGGATGTTGATGGCTTCGGGAGTACTCGTTGACCTGAGATACCTTGGTCTCGGCAATATCCCGGGTGTAAACACCGCAGATGCCAACACCCCGCGTGTGCACATGCAGCATAATCTGCGTGGCCTTTTCACGATCCATTCGGAAGAAGGTCTCCAGCACGACAACCACGAACTCCATCGGCGTGAAATCGTCGTTGAGCAACAGCACCTTGTACATCGGCGGCCGCTTCAACTGTGGTTTGCTTTCCTGGACCGACAGACCGGATTCGCGTTCTTCGTCGGGTTTCTGCCCACTCATGATTCTTGGATTTTAGTGAAAAATAGAACGAATTGCCGCGCCGGTATATTGTGGAGCGTCTGTAATCGATTCAGTTCCACAAACCGGCACACAGTCCCCCACCGCTGATCCCCTCCGAAGCCGCGGGGCAATTGTCACGCCGAGCACGTATTATCCAGGCATCAAACGCTTGCGCCAAAGCCCCCAAAACACCCGTTTTAGGGCCACGGCCGCGAGTATCCCGGATTTGACCAATGAAATCAGGTTACTATACTGTGGTGATAAGGTGCGGCCTGGGCTATCGCAGGTAACCGCGCCAGATAATAATTCTGACGATTGTCTGCCGGAGGAAATCCTTCGGCGAAACCCGGGAGGAGTGCGACTGATGATGACGGGTATTGTCAAGTGGTTCAACAATGCCAAGGGGTATGGGTTCGTCAAGCCCGACGGACGAGACGAAGACGTCTTCGTCCACTTCTCGGCTATCGACATGGATGGTTACAAGACCCTCAAGGAAGGGCAAAAGGTGGAGTTCGAAATCAGTCAGGGGCCTAAAGGCCTCCACGCAGCCCGCGTGCATCGGCTGATCTAAAGCGATTCGTACTAACAATCCTACCCGTTTGCGTGCCTTTTCTTTTTTCTTCCGCGTTGCACCGGCATTGACACAGCCCAAATGCGCATCTGCCGACGCGCCTCGGAAGCAAAAACGAAGATCCTATGCGCTCGGGTAGCGTTCTTTCAGCCTACCCGCTAAACACGTCCTGGCGTACCCGACTTCGCCCGTCCCTCTGCCACCGGGGCGCCTCACCTCTGTTGTCGCTAGAAAAAGCCGGAACGGTGCGTTTAGGATCGCTACATTTTAGAGACAACCGCGTCCCCGAATCCGGATGCACTCACCTTGGTCGCCCCCTCCATGAGTCTTTCCAGATCGTAGGTTACCGTCTTGGCCATAATGGCCCCCTCGACACCCTTGATGACCAGATCCGCCGCCTCGGTCCAACCCAAGTGACGCAACATCATCTCGGCCGATAAAACAATAGAGCTCGGATTCACCTGATCCTTGCCGGCATACTTGGGTGCGGTTCCGTGGGTCGCCTCGAACATGGCCACCGTGTCGGATAGGTTCGCACCAGGAGCCAAGCCGATTCCCCCAACCTGCGCGGCCAACGCATCGGATATGTAGTCGCCGTTCAGATTCAGGGTAGCGATGACGTCGTACTCCTTGGGACGCAACAGAATCTGCTGAAGGAAGGCATCGGCAATAACGTCCTTGACAACGATCTCGCCGCCCGTCTTGGGATTGGTGAGGCTACACCAAGGGCCGCCGCCGATCTCTGAGGCGCCGAATTCCGCTTTGGCCAGATCGTAACCCCATGACTTGAAGGCCCCCTCCGTGAATTTCATGATATTGCCTTTGTGCACCAGCGTCACCGAATCGCGGCCATTGTCGATGGCATACCGGATCGCTTTGCGCACCAACCGTGAGGTTCCCTCAGACGAAACCGGCTTGACGCCGATACCCGAAGTCTGGGGAAAGCGAATCTTGGTCACACCCATCTCGCCTTGTAAGAACTCGATGACTTTGCGCGCCTCCGGGGTACCAGCCTGCCATTCGATGCCGGCGTAGATATCCTCGGAGTTTTCGCGAAAGATGACCATGTCCGTGTTCTCGGGCTCGCGCAATGGACTTGGCGTGCCCCGAAAATACCGCACCGGGCGCAAGCACACGTACAGATCCAGCTCCTGGCGCAGAGAGACATTCAACGAGCGGATACCGCCGCCCACGGGCGTTGTCAGAGGCCCTTTAATGGACACTACGAACTCGCGCACGGCATCCAAGGTATCTTGGGGCAGCCAGATAGCCTCACCGTAAACCCGTGTAGCCTTCTCACCGGCATAGATCTCCATCCACTGGATCTTTTTCTGGCCGCCGTAGGCCTTTTCCACGGCCGCGTCCACCACCTTTTTCATCACCGGCGTAATATCGACACCGATACCGTCGCCCTCGATGTACGGGATGACGGGTTGATCCGGCACTTGAAGGGAATAGTCCGCGCCAACGACAATCTTCTCGCCGTCAGAGGGAATCTGTATCTTATCGTATGCCATCGGGGCTCTTTCGCTGTTGCCGCAAAGGCCGCGAGTCTAACACTCTGCGCATGACTTGCGTACCATGCAGAAGCAAAGCTTTTTGCGTTCACGCATTGTCTCCCTGTACGCAGTGAGCCGCCTAACCGTAGTATCCTCGACCTGATACCGCTGGACATCTCGGCGCTCACTTCCAACCGACGACCGCGAAACAGGATCCCCATGTCATGCCCCAGGTTACCCACACCCGGATTCCACGGGAAACCGTCATGGTCGGGCTGTCGGGCGGTGTCGATTCCTCGGTCGCCGCGCTTTTGTTGCTGGAGCAGGGTTACCAGGTCGAGGGCCTATTCATGAAGAACTGGGAAGAGGACGATGACACCGATTATTGCGCAGCCGCGCAGGACTTGGAGGACGCTCGCGGCGTCGCCGAACGGCTCGGCATTCGCCTACATCGGGTCAACTTCTCGGCTGAGTACTGGGAACGTGTGTTCTCCTATTTCCTCGCTGAGTATCGCGCCGCTCGTACGCCGAACCCGGATGTCCTCTGCAATAAGGAGATCAAGTTCCGTGCTTTCCTCGATCACGCCTTGGATCTGGGCGCCAAGTACATAGCCACTGGCCACTATGCCAAAGTAACCCGCGACCACGCGGGCTGGCATCTGCGTCTGGCGGCGGACGCGGACAAGGACCAAACCTATTTCCTGCACTTGCTCGGGCAGAGTCAGCTCGAGCGCTGCCTTTTCCCCCTCGGCGATTTGAAAAAAAGCGACGTACGTGCTCTAGCCCGCCGTGCTGGTTTCCCGACGGCCGAGAAAAAGGACAGCACGGGCATCTGCTTTATCGGAGAGCGCCGCTTCCGCGACTTCCTTGCTCGCTACCTGCCCAGCAATCCGGGGCCGATAGAAACGCCGGAAGGCACCCGGATCGGCGAGCATCAAGGTTTGGCCTATTACACCATCGGTCAGCGTCGGGGACTGGGTATAGGCGGCATGGCAGGACGAGCGGAGGCACCCTGGTTCGTCGCTGGGAAAGACCGCACCCGAAACACCTTGATTCTGGTTCAGGGTTACGATAACCCGTTGCTCCTGAGTGCGGGGCTGGAGGGCAGCAGCCTCCATTGGGTCGCGGCCAAACCGCCTGCAACGCCGTACGACTGCAGCCTGCGGTTACGACACCGCCAGGCACTTCAGGACTGTACCCTAACGTCGATTTGGGGTAACCGTTGCCGAGTGTCTTTCGCGCGATCACAGCGCGCAGTCACTCCGGGCCAATCCGCGGTGCTCTATCGGGGCGATGAATGCCTAGGCGGCGCAGTCATAGAGCGGGCATGGAGTTGAGCCGTAACGGGTTGGCGATGGTCATTTGGCTGTTCGCTACCCGATCTCGGGCGCCACCCGCCGGGGAATCTACACCGGCTTTGCGACATTGCTGAAAACGACCCATGGCATATACTCAACAAGATAAGCTCATCGCTCTGGCTGGCATCTTCCAGGCCACACTGTGCGTGAAGCAGATCGCGCGTCAGGGTAGCGTGGACACGGACGCCATGGAACCTTGCATCTATAGCCTTTTTCAAACCGATGCGGACAGTGTTGGCGAGATTTACGGTATTCCGGGCAGCTTGCGTGCCGGAGCAAGGGAACTGCTTGGACAGTTCACGGGCAAGCAACCACGCGATTTGGAGCTGACCCGCTATGCCATTTCCCTGCTCAAGCTCGAGCGGGT
Source organism: Chromatiaceae bacterium (assembly GCA_022340195.1). Taxonomy (GTDB): domain Bacteria; phylum Pseudomonadota; class Gammaproteobacteria; order Chromatiales; family Chromatiaceae; genus Thiosymbion. The sequence continues at coordinate 8,694 of JAJDOL010000141.1, read as the reverse complement.
TTTGGCAGGTCGCAAGAAAATGGTCGCGGCCATCGGCTCAGGCTTAGAAGACGCTCGGGCCAAGTTGGAGCACTTCCCCCTGCTGCACCCCAACCTTCTGGCCCACTTGGCAGACATTTACGTTCAAACCGTCAGTCAACTGCAACCGCGAATCATAGTTCAGGGCGATCCGCGTTTCCTTCAGGTTCCGGACAATCAGAATCGAATCCGCGCCCTTCTTCTTGCCGGCGTCCGATCCGCCTGGCTTTGGCAGCAAGTCGGGGGTAACCGCTGGAAGATATTCTTCGAGCGTAAACGACTGCTCGCCGCCGCCCAGGAATATCTGCGCCTGGCACAACACTGAAAAGCAAGACGAGAATATCCTGTTATGGAGCTAACAAACCTGACCGCCGTATCTCCTGTCGACGGCCGTTATGGATCCAAAACCGAGGATCTGCGACCGATCTTCAGCGAATTCGGACTGATACGGCACAGAGTACTGGTGGAAATTCGCTGGCTACAGAGCCTCGCTGCCCACCCGGACATATCCGAGGTCGCACCGCTTTCCGGACATGCCGTCAGTATCCTGAACGGAATCGCGGAAAAGCTCTCGGAGGCGGATGCGAACCGAATCAAGAATATCGAGCGCACAACAAACCATGACGTCAAGGCGATCGAGTATTTCATCAAGGAGCGCATCGCCGGAAACGCCGAGCTCGAGGCGGTAAGCGAGTTCATTCATTTCGCCTGCACATCGGAGGACATCAACAATTTATCGCACGCCCTTATGCTGCGCGAAGGACGCGGACAAGTGCTCATCCCTCAGATGGACGAGGTCGTCGAGGCCGTGCGCACCCTCGCCCACCAACTGGCCGACGTTCCCATGCTCTCGCGTACGCATGGTCAACCCGCCTCCCCTACCACGCTCGGCAAGGAGATGGCCAACATGGTCTATCGGCTCGACCGTCAGCGGGACCAGGTGGCCGACGTCAGGCTTTTAGCCAAGATAAACGGCGCTGTAGGCAACTATAATGCCCACCTAGCCGCCTATCCGGACATCGACTGGCCTGACTTTGCCCGCAGCTTCGTCGAGTCCTTCGGTCTCAGCTGGAACCCGTACAGCATTCAGATCGAGCCGCACGACTACATGGCTGAGCTCTTCGACGCTATCGCCCGCTTCAATAACGTCCTCATGGACTTCTGCCGCGACGTTTGGGGCTACATCGCCCTGGGTTACTTCCGCCAAAAAGCGGTTGCCGGGGAAATCGGCTCATCCACCATGCCCCACAAGATCAATCCCATCGACTTCGAGAACGCCGAGGGAAACCTGGGGCTGGCTAATGCCATCCTCGGACATCTTTCCGAAAAGCTGCCAGTATCACGCTGGCAGCGGGATCTGACCGACTCCACCGTATTGCGAAATCTCGGAGTGGGATTCGCCCACTCCAGCATCGCCCTGCAATCGGTTCTGCGTGGAATAAGCAAGCTGCAGCCGGACGAGGAGCGCCTCGCAGAGGATCTGGACGCCAACTGGGAGGTTCTGGCTGAGCCCGTGCAGACGGTAATGCGGCGCTACGGAATTGAGCAGCCATACGAGAGGCTCAAGGAGCTGACCCGCGGTCATCGAATCACCCGGGCCGACTTAGCGCGTTTCATCGACTCACTGGCTATCCCGGAGGATGCCAAATCCCGTTTGAAGGCCCTAGATCCGGGGAGCTATGTCGGAAACGCGTCCGCGCAGGCCAAGGCAGTCTGATGCTGTAGAAAAGCAAAAGCCGACCACGAAGAAGGTGGTCGGCTTCCGCCCAAAGGCGAAAAGGCGAGCAGGTCTCTCGCCTCTCGTATTTCTGTTAGGTATCGGTCTTGGTGAGCACCACGCGGCGCTGCAGAACGGAGTAGGGATCGACGCCCGGTAGCATGTCACGCTTGCCTTCGCTCTGAGCTGGCGCCACATTTTGCTCAGGATAACCACGCGCGATGATGTAGTTACGAACGGCGTCGGCCCGGCGTTGGCCGAGTGCCATGTTGTACTCGTCCGAGCCCTTGGCGTCGGTGTGGCCCACAACGGTCACGGTCTCATTTTCCGGCGTCCCCTGCAACTGGTCGATATAGTCGTCGATCTTGGCGATCTCTTCCGGGTTGACGACATTCTCCGGCACCAAGTACTTGTCGAACTCGAAGTTCAGGCGAACCGTGACCTCTTCCGGAATAACGGCGGCACAGGGAGGAAGATTGGTCGGACCATCCGGTGGCGCACTCTGCCAGCACTCGCCATAGCTGTTGACCCAGAGCTGTCCGTCGGGCACGGACGGATCGCCCGAGGCGTACCAATAGGTTTCGTCCATCATTTGTTCGGCGGACGGAGAGGTAACGGCAGCAGCCAGTACGACTGCCGCTACGGTCCGCATGGACGCGAAGCGTTTCATTGCGTTGAGCATGTTAGTGATTCCTCTATGTTAGGGTTGTAAAGACGTGACTGAAGATTCGGCGGTTCGGTGCAGCCCCAAACAAAAAATCGGCAAAAAGACAACAGTGTCTTTCATTCACCGAGATATTGCCGGTTCGTAACGGTCCGAGAACGTGCCTCCCCAAAACGCAAGGTGTACCCAAGTCGTGACGAATTGCCCGTCAACTTTCATTGTAGCGTAAAACGCAGACAAAAGTGCAACCTTTTTTTCGCTTCAGACAATTCTGCAACGGAGTGGGCATCACGAAAAGATCAACATGTTGAAAAATATGCCAAAGAAAAAGAGCTCAAGTACCGTAACGCCGATAATACTGTTTTATTTTAACAACAAAGGCGATGCCGGACGCAACGTCTGGCAAGCTGGTATGTTGTTTGAGGGAAACTCACTGATAGCGCACGCATCTATCGCGTCGATTCAAGAAGTATCCGGGCGCGCAACGGCGGCCCCGACGATTACCCCGGACCACGAGCGTACCAGCCTCTGTTCGCGCGTCCACCAGGTATCCGCCGAACGCTCCGACACCGGCAGCATCCGCCTGAAGCGTCGGATCCGTCGCCCCGACGACACAAGATCGCCATTTTCGACGATCTCGGGATGGTTGTCCGAACCGCTGGAGGTGAAGAAGACCCCCGCAAAACGCGGCCGGTCCCTTGTGCGGTAGTTGGGATTAGAAAGGCGTTTAGGGTCTGCAAGCGTGCGACATCATCTCGAAAACGACCTCGCTCACTTGGTCATCGGTCTAGGATTTTGTCGCTGTCCGGTACAGCTTTAAACCCAACGCCAACCACGGAATGCCGTGCAGAAACATGTCGAATATATCGATGGGGCGTGAAAGCTCGCCCGCGTACAACATCTTGAGCTTCTCCCAAACATGGGGTTCGGGTGAGAACGGAGCCAATCCCAGGGTCAAGGCCACAATAACAAAGCCCGCCAAGGGTGCAGCATCAACCCAATCAAAAAACCGATTCACAGGATCAAACGTCCTCTTCATCGAAGCGACAGTCCGGGCACAGAGCATGATAAACGGCCGCGTCGTCCTCCGAAAAGCAGCAGGCGATGATCTCATCGAAACCGTCGCACTCCGCTTGCATCACTTCCAGAGCGACTCGGGCAGCAGACTCCTTCGGGTAGCCGTACACGCCGGTGCTTATACCCGGGAACGCCACTGTGTGTGCGCCTTTCTCCCGCGCAAGAGCGAGGGATTTCTGGTAGCAACTGCGCAACAACTCCTGCTCCCCTTGCACCCCGCCCCGCCACACGGGGCCCACGGTGTGGACGACCCACTTGGCGGGCAATCTGAATCCGGGGGTGATACGCGCCTCTCCAGTTGGGCAACCTCCGATGACCCGGCAGGCCTCCAGGAGCTCGCGTCCGGCCGCACGGTGAATGGCACCATCGACGCCACCTCCGCCGAGGAGGGACTCGTTCGCGGCGTTCACGATGGCGTCCACCGTAAGCCGAGTGATGTCGCCGGTGACTATGGTTATGGTTCCCATCGCTGACTCCTACTCACGTGCAGATGCTTTATCCTAAAGGAACGCTCGTGTAGAGGACCATCCTCTGCGAATTCACGAACAAGTACCAAACCGGGCCAGCGCACACGCTACTCGCATGGACAAACTGCTCGCTATTCTTACGCTTCTGCTCCTGGGCTGGTTCTGGCTCGACAGCCTGCGTGCACGTGAGATGGCCACGGAAATATGCCGAACTATCTGTAAGCAGCGCAATTTGCAGTTCCTGGACCAAACCGTCTCCCTGCGACATCTGCGGCTGCGTCGCACAGATACCGGACTAAGGTTACGGCGTGTGTACGCTTTCGATTTCAGCGAAGAGGGTATCGGAAGGCACGGCGGGTACCTGGTGCTCGTTGGCCTGGATTTGGAATCGATCAGCCTCGGTCTCCCCGAGCAACCGGCGGACGGCTGACCACAGGTTGCAGGCAAACATCGCGCCTTAGCGAGCGAGCCTATTTAACGACCTTGAGCGTCGGTCGCTCCCGCGTTGGCTTAGGAGCCCCTGACGTTTCCTCCGGTTCCTTCGCGTCAGCCATCGCGGATCCCTCGTCGGGGAACAACATTCCACGCCCGTTTTCGCGCGCATAAATGCCGAGCACCGCACCGATCGGCACCTCTATATCCATGGCAACGCCCCCGAATCGTGCATCGAATGCAATGCGTTCGTTTCCTAACTCGAGGGTGCGGACAGCAGTAGCGCTTATGTTGAGAACGATCTTCCCGTCCTGGACGAACTGATCCGGTACCATCGAGCCCGGATGAGCCGCATCAACCAGCAGATAGGGGGTCATCCGGTTATCCAGGATCCACTCATAAAGCGCCCGGACCAGATAGGGTCGGTTCGAGGTCATATCTGCAACCGGCAATCAGACAGCCTCCGCGACCATCTCCCGCTCGGCCTCTGTTAAGCTTTCGCCAAAAGCGGGCCAAGTGAAGATGCGCTTCGCGTAATCGGACAGCGCTTGGGCCTGAGGCGGCAGCTCGATGCCGAGCACGGGTAGTCGCCACAACAGGGGTGCCACACAACAGTCGACGAGCGAGAACTCATTGTTCATAAAGAAAGGACTGGCGGCAAATACCGGGGCGGTAGCAATGAGGCTCTCGCGCAACTCCTTGCGGGGACTGGCCGCCTCGTCCTCGGTGCCACCGAGGATCTGATCCATGAGGACGTACCAGTCTCGTTCCACGCGGTACATGTACAACCGGGAGGTGGCACGTGAAACCGGGTCGACAGGCAACAGCGGCGGATGGGGGAACCGTTCGTCCAGATACTCCATGATGATGCGCGACTCATAAAGACGCAGATCACGATCCACCAACGTCGGCACGGTTCCATAGGGGTTGAAATCCATAACCTCGTCGGGTAGATCCTGGGCATCCACATCGACGATGTCGACGGAGATGCCCTTCTCTGCCAGGACAATGCGGACCCTGTGGCAGTGGGGGCTCGTGGGATCGGAAAACAGGGTCATGACGGATCGTCTAGTTGCGGCCACTGCCATCTATCCTTTACTCCAGCGCTCGATTACCTGCACCCGAAAGCCCAGAAAGACCCGAGGCAAAGTATCAGTATAAACGAAAAAGCCCCGACGATACGGGGCTTGGGTATCAACGGTCGCAAAATGCGGCAAGACCTGGCCAGCAGGCACGCCCCATACCGATCAATGTACGTCCTTCCAAAACTCCTTCTTGAGGGCGTAAGCAAGGATGAAGAGCAAGCCTAGGAACAACAGCACGTAGATGCCGAGGCGCTGGCGCTCGAGCTTCATGGGCTCGCCCGCATAGGTCAGGAAATTGGTAAGATCGCGGACCATACCGTCGTACTCCTCGGGAGACATGCTGCCCGGTTGCACGAGCTCGAAGCCCTCGAGTGGACCCTGGCCCTCACCCTCCGCCTCCCCATAAACGGCCTTTTGAAATCCCTGTTGACCCGCGAGCACGTGGGGCATGCCCACGTCCGGAAACACGGCATTGTTTACGCCGAACGGTCGGCTATCGTCCAGGTAAAAGCTCTTGAGATAGGTGTAAACCCAGTCGGCGCTGCGCCGACGGGTGACCAGTGTGAGATCCGGCACGGCTGTGCCGAACCACTTCGCACCGTCCTTCGGGCGCATGGCGCTTTCCATCACATCGCCCGGCTTGGTCTCTTTGTCGAAAATGAAGCTTTGACGCAACTCGATCTCGTCGAGCCCGACATCCTCTCCCATGCGATTGTAGCGCACGTACTGAAGTGAATGACAGCCCATGCAATGGTTGACGAAGTACCTGGCTCCCCGCTGAAGCGATTCCTTGTCAGACAGATCTATGTCGGCGTCCTCCAGGTGCACACCACCTCCCCCAGAGGCAAGGGTAAAGGTCGGCGCCAAGAAGAGAACGGATGCGATGATTAGTTTTTTCATTTCGTCACCCTCTCCGGAACCGGCTTGGTCTTGTCCAACTTGCTGTAGATGGGCATGAGCAGGAAGAACAGGAAGTAGAGCCCTGTGAATACCCGCGCGAGCAGGGTCTTGGTTGGCGTCGACGGCTCCAGCCCCAGCCAGGCCAAGACGATAAAGGAGACAGCAAATACACCGATGGCGACCTTGGAGAGCGTACCCTTGTAGCGAATCGATTTAACGGGGCTGCGGTCGAGCCAGGGCAGGAAAAACATGATCAGGATGGCAGCGAACATCACTACCACGCCAGGGAACTGGGACCCGAACATTGGCGGGACTGCGCGCAGCATCGCGTAGAAGGGCGTGAAGTACCAAACGGGGGCGATGTGCTCGGGCGTCTTCAGGGGGTTGGCCGGCTCGAAATTCGGCGCCTCCAGAAACAGACCGCCGAAGGTCGGCCAGAAGAAGACCACCGCGGCGAACAGTATCAGAAAGCCGACAACCCCGGCGATGTCCTTGACGGAGTAATAGGGGTGGAACGGGATGCCGTCCGCCGGTGCCTTGTCGCTCCAGCGGTTGCCCTTCGGGCCCTTCTTGATCTCGATTCCGTCCGGGTTGTTGGAGCCCACCTTGTGCAGGGCGACGATATGGACGAAGACCAACGCGGCCAGCAGGAAGGGTACCAGGAAGTGGAAGGCGAAGAAGCGGTTCAGCGTGACATCGGATACGACGTAATCGCCGCGGACCCAGACCGAGAGATCCTCGCCTACGACCGGTACGGCGGAGAACAGGTTGACAATGACCTGCGCACCCCAGTAAGACATCTGCCCCCAGGGCAAGAGGTAACCGAAGAAGGCGGTCGCCATCATGGCGAGATAGATGATGACGCCGATGATCCACAGCAGCTCGCGCGGTTTGCGGTAGGAGCCATAGAGCAGGCCACGAAACATGTGCAGGTAGATGATGATGAAAAAGGCCGACGCGCCCGTGGAATGCATGTAGCGCAGAAGCCAGCCCCAGTCCACGTCGCGCATGATGTACTCGACGGAGGCGAAGGCATCGTCTGCCGACGGCTTGTAGTTCATGGCCAGCCAGATGCCGGTGACGATCTGCAGCACCAGCACCAACATGGCCAGGGAGCCCATGAAATACCAGAAGTTGAAGTTCTTGGGCGCGTAGTACTCGGAAAGATGCTCCTTCCATACCTTGGTGAGCGGAAAGCGCTCGTCGATCCAGCCCAGGAATCCGGAACTCTCTGTGCTCATCATCAGGCTGCTCCTCCGTCTTCACCGATTAGGATGGTGGTATCGGAAATATACGTGTGCTTAGGTATCACCAGGTTGACCGGTGCCGGAGAACCCGTAAACACCCGTGCGGCCAGATCGAAGCGGGAGCCGTGGCAGGGGCAAAAGAATCCGCCCTTCCACTCCGGCCCCAGATCGGCAGGGGCGAACTCCGGGCGAAAGGTCGGTGCGCAACCGAGGTGGGTGCAGATACCGACGGCTACGAGAAACTCCGGCTTGATGGAGCGCGTCGCATTCTTGCAGTACTCCGGCTGAACCGACGCTTCCGAATTTGGGTCCGTCAACAGCGGGTCCAGCTCTGGAAGGGCAGCCAGCATCTTCTCGGTGCGCCTCACTACCCAGACCGGCTTGCCGCGCCACTTCACACGCAACAGGGCACCCGGCTCCAGCTGGCCGATGTCCGCTTCCACCGGCGCCCCGGCCGCCCGCGCTCTGGCGCTCGGCCTCATGGAAGCTATGAAGGGAACGGCCACGTAACCGATACCGACGGCCCCGACCACGCTTGTTGCGGCGACAAGGACGCGCCGCCTCTTGTTATCCACGCCTTGTGCGCTCATCTTTCTGACGACCCCCGGTAGGCTCTATGGGTTGCGCTTCCAGTACGGAAGCCTAAGGCGATTTCTGTCAAGGAACCTCCCCGCTCGCTTGTCTTGTCCCAGGTCATGGGCGTATTGCCAGCAATTACATAACCCTGCTGCGCGCCCGCCGGAATGCCTCGGGAAGGAACGAGAAGCCCGCGTAATCGGGTATCTTCTTTTCCGCCAATCGCCCTACCGCTCAGGTAAAGTGAAAATCAGTATATGCGAATCAACTAAAAGCTGACGTTGCATTTTCCCTGATGTGCTGCTGGCGGGTCAAGGAGTTCACCCGGTACGGAAGTGAAAATCGGAAGGAACCTGGACCAAAATGATGGTCAAACCGGGTTGTCGATGTCCAGGAAGCGATGCTCGATTCCGAAGCGTTCGGCAAGGTGCGCCCCCAGGGCCCGCACACCGTAACGCTCTGTCGCGTGGTGTCCCGCAGCGAAATAACTCAGTCCGAGCTCACGCGCCTG
>JAJDOL010000339.1 GCA_022340195.1 Chromatiaceae bacterium | reverse complement strand
GGGCATGACCGATGTCCACAAATTAACAATGGAAAATGGCTGCTTCCGAGCGGGCTTCGGGGTGAAGTGGAAAGATCAGAGGGGTCGGCCCGTGTTTTTTGGACCAAGCCCATCAATCAAGCAATCGCCTCGGCCTGTTCGTCAGTCTTTGCCAAAGTGATTTCCATGGGACCTGGTTTTGTCCTATCCACGATACCTTCCGATGCGGATATCGGCGCACTCCCCGCCAGGGGAGTGCGTCGGTTTGTCCTGTCTTAACGCCGGTCCAGGGCCTCCAGCTCCGCCACGCCGAGCTTGTGGGCGTTGAGCGTGAAGCCTACCTGGGCCGCGGAGCTGTCCGGGTCGACATCGAGGTGCTCTACATCAAGGGCGAAGACCTTGAACTGGTAGCGGTGCGGCTTGTCGCCCGCGGGCGGACAGGCGCCGCCGAATCCCGGTGTGCCGAAGTCGGTGCGGTGCTGGACACTGCCTGCGGGAGCCAGTCCCGCGGCGGGATCGCCGGCGCCGCCGGGTAGCTCCCGGACATCGGCCGGGATGTTGAAGACGACCCAGTGCCACCAGCCGCTGCCGGTCGGTGCGTCCGGATCGTAGGCCGTGACGGCGAAGCTCTTGGTGCCGGCAGGTACGTCGCGCCAGGCAAGTTGCGGCGAGCTGTTGCCACCGTCGCAGCCGTAGCCCTTGTACTCCTGGGCCTTGGGCATGAGCTTGCCCGGCTGGATGTCGCTGCTGGTGAGCTCGAAGCCCTGGACGATGGGTGCGGCGGCGAGCGCCGCCGCTGCGACGAAAAATGCGGTCGATTTCACGAGTGATCTCCCTGTTCGGTGCTGTCTTCGAGTGAGGCCAAATCGAGGCCAATATCATCGTCATCCCGTCGGTCGGGATTCTGATCCGGTTCCACTCAGCCTGCCAGGCTCAGTTTTCCTTTCTCCTCCGTCACCGAGGAGGGCAAAACCCGATTGAGGGTCGCCATCACCGCCATCAGGGATGCACTGACCGTATCCTGGTCCAGCGCGGCGCCGCAGACACGCCGCCCGTCGATGTTGAGCTGCACGTAGGCGGCGGCCTCGGCGTCGGTGCCCGGGCCGATGGCGTGCTCGCTGTAGTCGACCACCACCAGCTTCCGGCCGCTGTATCTCTGCCAGGCATCGACGAAGGCCGAGACGGCACCTTCGCCCTGGCCGCGAATGAGGGTCTCCACCTTGCCTTCGAGGATCCGCGCCTCGATGGCGTCGATGCCGCGGCTACGGTCCAGGCGGTAGCCGTTCAGACGTGGGCTGCCGGCGGCGGCGACGAAGTTGTCCATGAAGATACGGTGGACGGTCGCGCTGTCGACCTCGCCGCCCTGCTCCTCGCTCACCTTTTGCACCAAGGGGGCCAGCTCGAGCTGCATCCAGCGCGGCAAGTGCAAGCCGTAATCGCGCTCCAGCACGAAGGCGACGCCGCCCTTCCCCGACTGGCTGTTGACGCGGATCACCGCTTGGTAGTCGCGCCCCAGATCGGCCGGGTCGATGGGCAGGTAGGCGACCTGCCAGGGCTCGTCCGGTTGCTGTTTCTGCAGGCACTTGCGGATCGCGTCCTGGTGACTACCGGAAAAGGCGGTGTAGACCAGCTCGCCGATCCAGGGGTGGCGCGGGTGCACTGGCAGACCGGTACAGCGGGTGTAGGTTCCGATGATCGCATCCGGATCGGAGAGGTCCAGCCGCGGATCGACGCCCTGGCTGTAGAGGTTCATCGCCATGGTGAGTATGTCCATGTTACCGGTGCGCTCGCCGTTGCCCATCAGGGTCCCCTCGACGCGGTCGGCGCCGGCCAAGACAGCCATTTCGGCGGCCGCAACCGCGCAGCCGCGGTCGTTGTGCGTGTGTACCGAAAGCACCCAGCTGTCCCGGCGGCCAACGCGGTTGGCGAAATACTCGACCTGGTCGGCGAAGACGTTGGGCGAGGCGACCTCCACCGTGGTGGGCAGGTTGAGGATGCAGGGGTGCTCCGGGGTCGGCTGCCAGGCGTCCAACACCGCTTCGCAAACCTTTACCGCGTAGTCCGTCTCGGTGCTGGTGAAGCTCTCCGGGGTGTACTCGAAGACCCATTCGGTCTCGGGATAGTGTGCCGCCTCGCGCGCTACCCACTCGGCACCATTGCGGGCGATCTCGGCGATACCCGCCCGGTCCTGACCGAACACCCGCTCGCGCTGCACCCGAGAAGTGGAGTTGTAGACGTGCATGATCGCACGGCGAACGCCTTTCAATGCCTCGAATGAGCGTACGATCAAATGCTCGCGTGCCTGCACCAGGACCTGAACGGTGACATCCTCCGGGATTCGGTCCTCCTCGATCAGCCAGCGAATGAAGTCGTAATCCTGCTGGCTGGCGGACGGAAAGCCGACCTCGATCTCCTTGAAACCGAGCTTGACCAGCAGCGCCCACATCTCGCGCTTCTGCGCAACGCTCATGGGCTCGAGCAGCGCCTGGTTGCCGTCGCGCAGGTCGACGCTGACCCAGGTGGGCGCCTGCTCGATACTGCGGTCCGGCCACTGGCGGTTCGCCAGACGTGGCGCCGGGACGGGACGGTATTTGCGGTAGTCGTACGGTTTCACGGTCGCTCTCCTGATGGGTTCGAGTAATCTGACCTGGGGCTTCCACACCCTTGTGGGGTGGGGGATAAGCCGGCCCTTGTGAGGCCGGCTTCAGGTCGGGTTGCCGCTTGTGGCGGACAGGTGAAATATTAATACAGACAACGGGAAATATTATTGCGTTTATGCTGAAATATACCGCTTTGTTCGCAAGACTATTGCTGAAAACTGCGATTGCACGAAATTTCGCTTTTCTGTTTAGGCTGGAGGTCCACGACATGGATCTCGACCGCTATGACCGCGGCATTCTTGCCGAGCTGCAGCGCAGTGGGCGCATCAGCAATCAGGAGCCGGCAGGCTCAACGCCTCACGCAAGGCGGTGCGTAGTCGTTACACCACCAGATCGTTGGCTCCGGCGGCGGTCAACAAGATCGGCTCGACGTCCGGGAGCGGCGGCAGCTCCCCATCGAGGCTGCATCGTCATCCACGAGATTCCGTCGGAAAGGTGGGGTTGCGCCGGCCTGACCCAAGCGGCGAGGGCGACGGGCAGGCTGTGACGAGGCGACCGGAATTGCTCGAAACCGATACCCGATCGACCACTACCAAAAATGCGCACGACATGGAGAACGATCATGACCACCCTGAAACTCTACGATCTCGACCCTTCCGGCAACTGCTACAAGGTACGCCTGTTACTCGCGATGCTGGATCTCGACTATGAGCGCGTGCCCACGGACAGCACCGCCGGCGAGACTCAGACGCCGGAATTCAAGCGCCTCAACCCGCGCGGGCAGATCCCGGTGCTCACCGATGGAGAGACGGTGATCTGGGATTCCATGGCGATCCTGGTCTACCTCGCCCGTTGTTATGGTGACGAGAGCTGGCTGCCGAGCGATGCCTTGGGCGAGGCACGGGTGATGCAGTGGCTCGCGGTCTCGGAAAACGAGCTGCTCTACGGCTTGGCCCGCGCCCGCGTCACTGTGCTGTTCAACCGGCCGTTCGACCTGGAGCAGTGCCACAAGGATGCGCGCCCGGGGGTGGAGGCGATGGAACAACGGCTCGGCGCCCACCAATGGTTGGCGGCGGAGCACCCCACTATCGCCGATCTGGCGTGTTACCCCTATGTCTCGCTTGCCGACGTGGGGCGGTTCTCGCTGGAGCCCTATCCGGCGGTAAGGTCCTGGCTGACGCGCGTGGAAGGCCTCGCGGGCTGGGTTCCGATGCTGGGGTAACCGCTTCGCCCATACGGAATCACCCGCGTCTGTGCACACTTGCCGCCATCCACCTCTTTGCGACCCACCGAGATGGCGAGCCCAATCAGCTGCGCAAGGCTAAGATCAAGTCCGACTGCTGATAAGGCCCGTTCGGGAGCTACTTCCTATACGTCGGTAATCTGGCGGCGTTCACCTCCGACGCTCGCGCATTTCTCCACGGCTTGGCAGCCGGGCTGAAGGACAAGGAGAAGGACAGGAGGTTTAATGCCCATTTAGCTGTCGATTGTGCTCCGGCTCATTCGTCGTTCAGATGGGCTCGGGTGTCCGTGCCGATGTGACGAGTAAACACTTATGCAAAAGATTACACCTTTCCTATGGTTCGATGGCCAGGCAGAAGCTGCAGCCGATTTCTATGTTTCGATCTTCCCCAATTCGAGAATCCTCGGGGTCTCCCGCTACGGTGAGGCCGGGCGCGAGCAGCACGGACAATCCCCGGGCACGATCATGGTGGTCGATTTCGAGCTCGGCGGTCAGCGCTTCACGGCGCTCAACGGCGGGCCGCATTTCCGCTTCACACCCGCCGTGTCCTTTGTTGTGCACTGCAAGACCCAAGCCGAGGTTGACCATTATTGGCACAGGCTGGGCGAAGGCGGCGCGCCCGAAGCGCAGCAGTGCGGTTGGCTCGCCGATCGCTTCGGACTTTCCTGGCAGATCATGCCGGAGCGGCTGCTCGAGCTGCTTTCCGATCCGGACCCGGAGACCTCCGGCCGGGTCATGAAGGCGATGCTACAGATGAAGAAGCTTGACATCGCCGCGCTGGAGCAGGCAGGCAATGGGCAAGCGTAAGTCACTCGAGATGTTTCCATTCACCTGGGAATGAGGAGTCAAAGATGAAAATCAAATCCTATTCAGCTGGATGGTCATCGTCAGTGCCTGATACGGCCAGGAGAGAGTTATGCGCTTCATGATCATAGTCAAGGCGACCAAGGACTCCGAGGCCGGCGTCACGCCGGAGGAGGCGCTCATCGCCCGCATGGCGGATTATCACCAAAACCTGGTAAAAGCTGGTGTGCTGCTCGACGCCTCGGGCCTCGAGCCGAGCGCCGACGGTTGGCGCGTGCGCTACGACGGCGAGAAACGCACCCTGATCGACGGCCCGTTCGCCGAGGCGAAGGAACAGGTGCCGATGGCATGGCGGCTGTTGGCCCCCGCTCCGCTGGATAGGGCCAGCGGCGTGCCCCCCAGGATGAACGCGATGGAGGTCATGAGGATCGGGCGGAAGCGCAGTCGGCAAGCCTCCAAGGTGGACTCGATCAGGCCGCGACCGGACTGGCGCAGGGTGTTGGCGAACTCGATGATGAGGATGGCGTTCTTCGCCGACAGGCCGATAACGGCGATTAGCCCCACCTCGAGGTAGCGGCTGGGCCGAATCATTCAGGTGGCTCAGGTCCGCTTTCCCTGTCCGGACCGCGATCAGGCGGGCACCGGCATCGGAGCCCAGCTGCGCGTGATGCTCTGACGCTGATGCCACGTAGTGGGGCTGGGCCTTTCCGCAGCTTCGACAACATCGTGCTTTATGTTGACGCACCAGCCTGGAGTGCGTAATTTCGGTTTGTTGCTATTACAAAGGCATCTTTCAGGAAATCCATGAGCATCGGCTTCCAGTGGGACCCTCGGAAAGCCGCTATCAACGAGAGAAAGCACGGCGTCACCTTTGAGGAGGCCATCACTGTCTTCGACGATCCACTGGCGAGGATCTTTCTCGACGTGTGGCATTCCGAGACGGAATCCCGAGAAATCATTGTTGGGCATTCGAGCGCGGGCAGCCTTTTGTTGGTTGCCTTTGCCGAGCAACCTGACGCGACCATTCGCGTGATTAGTGCCCGGCCTGCAACACCAGGAGAGCAACGCGACTATGAGCATCGATCCAGAAGCTGAAGACTTATTGCCCGAGTACGACTTCGACTACGAGAAATCGAAGCACAATCGATTCGTCGGACAGGTTAAGGCAACAGTGACACTGGACGATGAGGTGTTTGCCTATCTGCGAGCGCGTGCTAACGAAAAGGGCTGCAAGCTCAGCGATCTCGTCAACGATTTGCTCAAAAGGGAAATTGACATCGTCGAGGCTGTGAAATAAGCGCCTTGGGAACGTGGCAAGCGAGGTTCTGAGAGATTTTCTTCCCTGGACATCCTTCCGCACCGAGGTCCGCTACGCGTTTTGGTATCCGTCGTGCTAGGCGGCCGGGTCGGTTTTATCCCCAAGCAACCGCCGCACGACAACATAAAAGACCGGCACGAAGAGCACCCCGAGCACCGTCGCGCCCACCATGCCGCCCATGACGCCGGTACCGATGGCATGGCGGCTGTTGGCCCCCGCTCCGCTGGATAGGGCCAGTGGCATCACCCCCAGGATGAAGGCGATGGATGTCATGAGGATCGGGCGGAAGCGCAGCCGGCAGGCCTCCAGGGTGGACTCGATCAGGCCGCGACCGGATTGGCGCAGGGTATTGGCGAACTCGATGATGAGGATGGCGTTCTTCGCCGACAAACCGATGACGGCGATGAGCCCCACCTTGAAATAGACGTCGTTCTCCAGTCCCCGCAGCCAGGTGAAGCTCAGGGCCCCGAGCACCCCCAACGGCACCACGAGCATGACCGCCACCGGGATGGACCAGCTCTCGTAGAGGGCGGCCAGGGCCAGGAAGACCACCAGCAGGGACAGGGCGAACAGCACCGGGGCCTGCTGGCCGGAGATGATCTCCTGCAGCGAGGCCCCGGCCCACTCGTAACCGATGCCCTGGGGCATGTCCGTGTCGACGATCGCCTGCATGGCGGCCATGGCCTCCCCGGAGCTATGGCCCGGAGCCGCCCCGCCGCTGATCTGCACGGCTTCGTAGCCGTTGAAGTGATCGATAGCGGGGGGGGCAATCGTCCAGTCCGGCTTGACCACGCTGGTCAGGGGCACCATCTCGTCCACCCCTCCGCTTCCCTCCCCGAGGCTGCTCGGGATGTAGTAACGGCTCAGGTCCTCCGGGCGGCTGCGGAACGGGGCGTCCGCCTGCAACAGGACCTTCAGAACCCGCCCCTGGTAATTGAAGTCGTTGGCGTAAACGGGTGCGAGCATGAGCTGAATTGCGTCATAGATGTCCGCCAGATCCAGGCCCATGGCCTGGGCCTGGATCCGATCGACGTGCAAGCGCAGCTGCGGGGCGTCCTCCAACTGGTTAGGCCTTACGCCGGCCAGCACCGGGTCCTTGGCGGCGGCACCGAGCAGGATCCCGCGTGCCTGGGTGAGCTCGGCGTGCCCGAGACCGGCGCGGTCCTCGAGGCGGAAATCGAATCCGCCAAAGCGACCCAAGCCCCGCACCGTGGGCATGTTCACGACGAAAATGCGCGCCCCTGAGATAGCCTGCAGGGCGCCGTTTGCCTGCCCGATGAAGTCCTGGATTTGCTCGCCCGGCGCAGTCCGCTGGCTCCAATCCTTCAGACGAATGAAGCCCAGGCCCACGTTCTCGCCCTGACCCACGAAGCTGAAGCCAGCCACATCGAGCACCTTCTCGACCGCCGGATTCTTCTTGAGGATCACCTCCATCTCCCGGAGAACCTTGCCGGTGCGCTCCATGTTCGCACCCGGCGGCAGCTGGACGATGACGAAGGCGTAGCCCTGGTCCTCCTCGGGCAGGAAGCTGGTGGGCAGGCGCGCAAAGAGGAAGCCGGCCAGGACGACCAGGGCGGCGAAGGCGACCATCCAGCGCGGCGTGCGGCGTACCGCCTGGGCGACCCGCGCCAGATAGGAGCGCGAGAGCGCCAGATAGAAGCGGTTGAAGCCGCGCAGAAACCAATTGGGCTCATGATCGGGGGCCTTCAGCAGGGTCGCGCACAGGGCGGGCGTGAAGCTCAATGCCATGAGAGCCGAGATACCCATGGAGATGGCGATGGTCAGGGAGAACTGGCGGTAAATGGCCCCGACGCTTCCGCTGACGAGGGCCATGGGGATGAAGACCGCCGCCAGCACCAGGGTCATGGCGATGACGGCGCCGGTGATCTGGTCCATGGCCTTGCGCGCAGCCTCCTTGGGGGGCAGACCCTCCTCGGTCATGATGCGCTCGACGTTCTCCACCACCACGATGGCGTCGTCCACCACCAGACCGATGGCCAGCACCAGCCCGAACAGGCTGAGCACGTTGATCGAGAACCCGAACAGGTACATGCCGGCGAAGGCGCTGGTCAGGGCAACGGGCACCACCAGGGTCGGGATCAGGGTGGCGCGCAGGTTCTGCAGGAACAACAGGATGACCAGGAACACCAACACCACGGCCTCGAGCAAAGTGAAGACCACCTCCTTGATGGAGATGCGGATAAACTGAGTGCTGTCGTAGGGGGTAAACCAGGTGACGCCCGGCGGG
>JAJDOL010000330.1 GCA_022340195.1 Chromatiaceae bacterium | reverse complement strand
GTCGCCGCCGCGTTTGGTGGCGGTACCGAAGGTGCGGCAGGGATCGCCGCCGAGCGGGTGCTCGACCTTCAACACGTCGGCCCCGAACTCACCCATTATGCCCGCGGCATAGGGGGCGGCGATGAAGGTCGCCACATCGATCACACGGATTCCGGACAGCGGCAGCCGCGGCTCGGTTACCGACTTGGAGTCGCCGCGCACGTCCGCTTTTTCTTTCTGTTTACGCTGAACAGCCATCAGGACACCCTCTTAAGCCTAGATCACGTGATTCTTGTGAAACTCGGTGAGCTCGGCGGCGGTCAATCCGAGCAGATCGCCGAGCACCTTGTCGGTCATTTTCCCCAGCGAGGGCCCCAAGTGCTCGATACGGCCGGGGGTCAAGGACAGCTTGGGGATGACGCCGGGCACCGTGATCTCGCCCACATCCGGGTCGTCGATCGTGACCAGATCTTCCCGCGCCTGGTAATGGGGATCGGCAAAGATGTCGGCGATACTGTTCAGCGCCCCGATGGGGACCTGCGCCGCCAGACACTTCTCCATCAGCTCGTCACGGGTCAGAGAGGCCGTCCAATCGCCTACGATCCGGTCGACCTCGGCACGGGCGGCAAGGCGCTTGTGCTTGAGCCCAAAACTTGCCTCGGCGGCCAGCTCCGGACGTTGCATCGCGTCTTCGGCCAAGCGGGCGAACATCTTGTTATTGGTGCAGGCAATCGCGACCCACTTGTCGTCCTTGGTGCGGAAGTGGCCGTGGGGGCAAGCGATGATAGTGCCGGAGCCCTCGCGCTCTCGGATCTTGCCGTGAAGCCCATAGGCGGTCGGCAGCTCGTCGAGCTGGCGAAACACCGCCTCGTAGGTACCGATATCGATATATTGGCCGCGCCCGGTCTGGTCTCGATAGCGCAGCGCCAACATGATCCCGATCGCCCCGTAGAGGCTGACCATGTAGTCGGCGAGCGGATTGGGTCCGGGTATTGTCGGCGTCTGCCCGGGAAAGCCGCATAGATAGGACAGGCCGCCGAAGGCGTGAGCCAGATGCGAAAAGCCGCGCTTATCCCTGAACGGACCGGTCTGACCGTAACCTGTGACACGCAACATGACGAGTCCCGGATTGTCCTCGCTCAGGTCGTCCCAGCCGACCCCCCAGCTCTCCATGGTGCCGGGCCGGAAGCTCTCAACGACCACGTCGCACTTCGCAACCAGCTTGCGGAACAGCTTGGCTCCGGTGGGCTGGCGAAGGTTGATGGTGACCGATTTGCGGTTGCGCGCCTCGCTAAGCCAGAACAAGGTCGAGTCATTCCGGCGCGACGGAGTGCCCAATGCCCGCATCGGGTCGCCGGCGATCGGGTACTCGACTTTGTAGACCTCGGCACCGAACTCGCTCAGGATCGAGGCCGCATAGGGACCGGCAATGAAGTTGCCAACGTCGACGACCCGGATACCTTCGAGCGGTAAGTCCTTTTTCTCCGACGCCTGTTGATCATGTGCCTGGTCGGTCAGATCCTCTGAGCTTGCATTGTCTGTCCCCCGGCGGGATCCGTCGACTCCCGGGTCTTTCGTTTCCTGGTTCATTGCCCACCCCTATTTCGTTTTTCGGCACCTGAATTAACGAGTGAATCATACCTGGAGCCGACGCGTAAAGCCCCACTTTGGATGAGGGCACGCCGGCATCTCGTCGAGCCGAACCCCCGTGCGGCGCCGTCGGATACACAGGACGATCTGTATCGCGACGGGGTCAGGGCTATGCTCTCGACATGCGGTCGTGCGTCAGGTCCGCGCAACAGACGCCGTCGATTCGGCACACCTGGGCGTGACCTTTTCCTGAAGCCAGTCGAGGATACGGTCGGCTACCAGCTTCCAACCGGGCTCCAGCATCATAGCGTGGGCCAAGTCGGGAATGATCTCCGCTCGGGTACCGTAGACTTGTGCTGTTGCCCAAACCATTGTCGGTGACACGAAAAAATCCTTCTCCGCACCGAGCACAAGGATAGGCATGTCGCGATTCCAGGTTGGCCCGGGGAAATCCGGCCAGGCAAGCTCGAATCCGACCCGAAGCGACTCCGCCGAGCTACGGGCGAAGTGTCGATTCACGACCTCTGGCGGCAGGCTGTCGGAGAACAGGGTCTTGCGCGTGGCCTCCACCGATGCGGCCACGGGGCCGAACAGTTCCGCCAGTGCGATTTGCATGACCAGGGCGGGGTCACGCAGCAGCATACCGACCGATGATGGCAGCATGCCGTGAGGAGGACCAGAACCCATCAAGACTGCACCAACCGCCTCGTGGTTTTTCAGCCATTTCTGCACGATCACGCCGCCAAGCGAATGCCCGATGAGGACGGGCGTAACACCAAGGCGATGAACGACCTCGCTCAAATCCTGGACATAATCGGCCAAACCGACATTGTGAACGTAACCTCTTAATTCACTCTCGCCGTGCCCGCGCAGACTGAGTGCATGCGCCTCGTAACCCTGCTCGGCGAAATATGGAAGGAAGTGCTCGTCCCACATCCAGGCGCCTCCGAAGGCACCATGAACAAAGAGCAAAGGTACCTGGGAAGTCGGATCTGGACCTTGCGGAGAACGACTGATAATTTCCAGATGCACGGCGGTTCAACAGCTAGGGGCAACGGCAGGAAATCCGACATCCAAGGTCGGAATGATTTTGGCAAGATTAAACGTGATGGGGCCGGCGGGCAAGGGGCGAGCGGAAACCGCTTCACCATCCGGAATCAGGTTTCGCGCCGACCGGCGGCAATGAGGAAAGCTCTGCGGCTGAGCACAGGGCCGATACGAGCGCGCAAGTCCGCTGCAGCTTTGAAGAAAACGCGATTACTTTGCGCACGCGGAATATTGCGCTAGGCTGATCGGTGCAACCGCAAAGGATTCGGGATTGATTTCATCGTCGGAAAGGCGACAGATTCTTCACAAACCTGCAACAAGAGACATGATGACGGAGACAGAGCTCGATCAGAGCGTCGACCAGTCGGAAGCGCCGAAACTGATCGACCGGACCATCGGCAACCTGCGTCGGGCCTGGAAGGATCTAACAGGAGCTGCACGGGTCAAGCTCACCGGTGTCGTTAGGGCGGAGCTGCCGGACGAAGACTGCAAGCACCTGAAGCGCCAGATTGACGAGTGTCTCGAGCGCAAGGGTGGTGAGGTCTCCGCTCGGGCCATGGCGGCTCACCTGGGCCGAACGTACTTGGAGCTGAACGCAGAGGGACGCAGGCGTTTCCTCGGGCTCTTGGCGCACGAATACCGGGTAGACGAACAAGCCCTGGCCGAATCGGCGAAGACGTGGCTTGCGCTACAAAGCCAGGAGGGCGCGCCAAGCGCCGATCGAGATTCCGTGCGACTCAAAGCGGAAGCAGCCCTTCGTTCGGCGTTGACGCCACCACGCGTTCGCTTGCTGGCACAGTTCAACGCACTCCCGCAGGGCGTGAAATTCCTCGTCGATATGCGCGCGGAGCTGGTTGAGCTCGCGCGACACGATCCTATCTTGAAAGGACTCGACGACGACTTGAAAAGCCTGTTGGTGTCCTGGTTCGACGTCGGGTTTCTGGAGCTGCGTTGCATCAACTGGGACGCGCCGGCCTCGTTGCTGGAAAAGCTCGCCAGATACGAGGCGGTTCACGCCGTCAAATCCTGGACCGACATCAAGAACCGATTGGCGCCCGATCGCCGATGCTATGCCTTTTTCCATCCGCAGATGCCCGACGAGCCCTTGATCTACGTCTGGGTCGCCCTTGTCAAAGGCATAGCCGACAATGTGCAAGCGCTCTTGGATGTGAAGCGGGAGGTCCTTGAAGATCCTTCCGAGGCGGATGCGGCGATCTTCTATTCCATATCGAATGCGCAACGGGGATTGGACGGCATCAGCTTTGGGAATTTCTTGATCAAGCGCGTCGTCGATGACCTCGCCGCCGATTTCAAGCACATCAAAACCTATGCAACCTTATCGCCAATCCCGGGTTTTCGTGCCTGGCTCGAGGAGGAGATCGCGCAAAAACCCGAACAGCTGTTGCTGCCGGGCGAGAAGAGCGCATTGGAAGAAATCCTGTCTGGGGAAATCGGTTCTGAGGGAACGCGCAATGTCCTGAGTGTGCTGCTCGACCATTCGATGTGGCGCCGCCGACAAGCGCTCGAAGAGGCGGTACGCACGCCGCTCTTGCGTCTAGCCGCGCGATATCTGGTACAAGCCAAGCGCAAGAGCAGCGCGCGCGATCGGGTTGCTCATTTTCACCTGTCGAACGGTGCGCGTATCGAACGTATCAACTGGCTCGGCGATTGCTCGCCGAAGGGATTGCGAGAGTCCTGCGGAATGATGGTCAACTACCTGTACCGCTCGGCAGACATCGAAAAGAACCATGAGGCTTACCGCGGGGAGGGGACCATTCGAACCTCGAGCGCAATCAAGTCCTTAATGAAGGGCGGCTGAACCGACCGACGCGACCTTCTTGGGAATGCGCGCTTCCCATTTCGTGAGCGAATTCCTTGCAAAGGAGTCGAAAACCGAGAGGGATTCGATCACTCGGTGAACTTTCGGAATTCGGGTTTCCGCTTCTCCTTAAAGGCCGAGACGCCCTCCTTCGACTCTTCGGTGTCGTAATATAGGCCGACGGCCTGCAGACCCAGTGCCGAGATGCCACGCTGGTGCTCCGTATCCGCGTTGAATGCCCGCTTGGCTATCGCCAAAGCGGTCGGACTGCGTTCCATAATCTCATCACACCAACGCTGCACCTCTTCATCGAGCTTGTCGTGCGGCACTACACGATTGGCAAGTCCCATCCGCAACGCCTCGTCGGCCGTATAGCGCCAGCACATGTACCACATCTCGCGTGCCCGCTTTTCCCCAATCGTGCGGGCCAGGAAGGCGCAGCCGAAACCCGGGTCCACCGAGCCCATTTTGGGACCGACCTGGCCGAAAACCGCCTTTTCAGAGGCTATGGTGAGATCGCACAAAAGCGAGAGTACGTTACCCCCACCGATCGAATAGCCTTGTACACGCGCTATTACGGGTTTCGGAATATCGCGGATAACGCTCTGCAGCGCCTCGAGCGGAAGACCGATGGTTCCTCGGCCGTCATAGGCACCTTCATGCGACGTAAGATCCCCACCCGTGCAAAATGCCTTGTCGCCGGCGCCGGTCAATACGACCACCCCGATCTTGCGATCCCACCCTGCACGATTAAACGCATCGATCAACTCCTCACAGGTGATCCCCCGGAACGAGTTGAACTTATCGGGGCGATTGATCGTGACCCGGGCAATACCCTTGTCGACCTCGTAGAGAATATCTTTATATTCCATCGTCTGGGGCCTCTATATTAACGTTTCGATTCAATTTGTTAGGGCTCTGGCGACTTGTCGATCAAGGCTGTGAGCCTGCTCTCCCAATGGTGGGCCCAGAACCTGGCAACGGCCGTCGGTCCTCCCCAATACAGTGAGATCAAATCCAGGTTGGAGAGATGGGTTCCAAAATGGCGCGAGCCAGGTAGAGAAAAAGCTCGTGCCGTCAGCTCGCGCAGAAACTGCCGCGCGGCGGATGCGGGTAAGACACGGCCAATTGAGCTCTTGGACGAGATATCCGACACGACACCTTCGATCGTCAGAACGCTTTTCCGATAAAGAAGCAGCTCGCTGCTGAATTGCACACCAGCCGACAGCGAAGCATCGTCCAACAACGACTGTGACCAGCGGAAACCAGGGAACTCACCGACATACAGTTTTCCCAGTGCATTATCGACGACGGCACGCACCGCAGACTCGTCGGTTGGAGCTTGCGCCAAGGCATCGATTTCCCGAGCGACGCGTTTTGCATCCAGGGTCAAGGCACCCAACACCAGTTGCATCACGTGGATCCGTTCGGTCTTTCCCAGATAACCGGCGAGGCTCCAGTCGAGAATAGCGAGCCGCCCGTCTTCGGTAAAAAAGAGATTTCCCGCATGAGGGTCGGCGTGGAACAAGGCGGTCTCATGGGGTGTCCACACAGGTCGCGCAATGAGCGCCTCGATAACCGAATTGGCCAGCTGTCGGCGTTGGCGCTCTGAAAAAGCGCTGGCATCCGTGACTTTCTTACCGTACACGCGCTCCATGGCCGTTATGCGCCTGGTGCAAAAGGGGAACAACACGGGTATTTGGATCGTTTCCGCGTCCGCGTAGAATTCGGCGGCTTCCTGCAGGTGGCGTTGTTCACGGTCGAGCCGCACTTCGTTCGCAAGCAGCTCACGGATGGTCGCCAGTGATTCGGCGTAATTCAATGGCGGCAATCTGTAAAATTCGCAGCGTTCGTCGATGAACCAACCAAGCCGAGACCAAATTTCCAACTCTTCATGGAGAGACTCCTCGATCCCGGGTTTGAGGACCTTGAGCACGCCATCGGCTGGACCCGAAGGCTCCGCGGAAATCAGCGAAAAAGGCATGACGACGGATACGCTGGCTTCGGCCAACGCCGCTGAGCCGAGCCGTATAGCATCTATCGGCGCCCCCCTCAGCTCGCGTCGGATTACCTGCTTTATAGTATCTTCGCAAGTCGTCACGGGCATGGATTCGAGCGTTTGAAGGCGGCTGCGTAGCTCCCGATCCAAATTTTGGTTGCGTGCAATGACCTGTCCGAGCTTATGAAGCGTCGGGCAGTGAAACATCAGCGCCGTCAGCCGTTGGGCGATGCTGGCGTCACCCTCAAGGGCCTGTTGCTCTGTCAGAATAGCGTTGAGGCGAGGGGCGGAAAGGTGCTGAAGGAAGAAAACTACTGCATCCGCGACTACAGGTCTGTAGTGGGCGTAGATCTCCGGAACCAACGGTGAAATATCCACGCCCCACGGGTCGTGCAGCGTTTGCTTCCCATTGGTCATGAGCTTGGTTTCCCACGTCTGATGGGCAGCTGATCCACGCAACCATGCCTACAAGACACAGAAAACGGGAGTCGGGCCCGATACATGCCTAAGCTGTCGCATCACCGAGTCGTTACTCTTGCAGCACGTATGTCCCAGGTGCATCGGCTAGGGGCACATAACCGTTCTTTGGATTTCCGATGGTTGGCGGGGTCGTCCTTTCCGAGGATCTTCGGCTCAGCCACTCCTCCCACGCCTGCCACCAGGAGCCCTCTCGTTCGGGCACGGTTTCAAGCCAGGTCTCCGGATCCACGTAGCGATCGCCGGCCTTGCTGGTCGCTATTCGATAACCGCGGGCTTTAGGACCTGGTGGGTTCACGATACCCACATTGTGTCCCCCGCTGGTAAGAACAAAGGTAAGCTCCTCGGAATCGGTCTGCAGATGGAGTCTATGGACGGATTTCCAGGGTGCGACATGATCCCCGGTAGCCGCCACGGCAAAGATAGGGATGTGAATGTCGCTTATGGCGATGGGACGATCCCCGACCCGATAACGCCCGTCCCACAAGTCGTTGTTCAGAAATAACCGGCGTAACAGTTGGGAATGCTGCCGGTAGGGCATGCGTGTACCGTCGGCGTTCCATGCCATCAGGTCGAACATCGGCTGGCGCTTGCCAAGCAGGTACTCCCGCACCATCTTGGACCAGATAAGGTCATGGGAACGCAACAGCTGAAAGCTGCCCGCGGCCTGCCGCGGATCCAGGTACCCCTGTTCCCACATCAGGTCCTCCAGATAGGAGACCTCGCTGGGATCGATAAAAACCGCGAGCTCTCCCGGATCGTTGAAGTTCGTCAGGGTCGTCAGGAGGGTAATGCTGGCCAGACGACGGTCATGATCCCGGCACATGGCCGCGGCGGCGATAGTCAGGATGATGCCTCCCAGGCAGTAGCCGACGGTGTGAATCTTCGATTTTGGTACGATGCTGTTGATCGCTTTTAGGGCGTCCATAACCCCTAAGTTGCGGTAGTCTTCCATGTCTAGATCCCGATCCTCCTCCCCTGGATTGAGCCAGGAGATCATGAACACCGTGTGCCCGTGGTCCACCAGGAACTTCACCATGGAGTTCTCGGGCGAGAGATCCATGATGTAATATTTCATCATCCACGCAGACAACATCAACACCGGTTCCTTGTACACCTTCTCCGTGGTCGGCTCGTATTGGATGAGCTCCATCAATCGGTTGCGAAAAACAACCTTACCGGGAGTTATTGCCAGATTCTTCCCGACCTGGAACTCCTCGGCGCCGACCGGCTTTCGCCCGCTCGACGCCCGTTCCTGATCCTCCACGAAGTTCATCCAGCCCTGTAGGAGATTTTTCCCCCCTTCCCTCAGGGTCGTGTCCAAGACCTCGGGGTTGGTGAGGACGAAGTTCGACGGCGAAAACACATCGAGCATCTGGCGTGTCAGAAAACACATCGCCTGCTCGTGACGCCGCGACACACCACGGATGCCGGTCACCGCATTGTAGAAGAGCTGCTGGTTCAGGAGAAAAGACTGATGAATCAGATTGAATGGCCAGCGTTGCCAGGCATCGTTGCGAAAACGATGATCCTGAGGGAGAGGCTCGATAACTGGGGGGGTGTCCGGATTGAGCGCCGATTTGGCTGCGTAGATCGCGAACCGGGAGGTTTTGCGCCGTGCCTTTTCGAGCATCTCCGCCTGCTTTCCCGGTGAGACCATGAAATGTGCAAACCAATCCAGATAGGTGACCATCAGCGAGGCTGGAGAGAGGCCCAATGTGGCCTTGCCGAGCCGGGCGTGAAACAAGCGGTCCACTGGATTGGTGCTTGCAACATCGGGAGTTTGTTTCATAAGTCGGCTTCCCGGTAAATAGGGATTCGAAGTTTCGTCAATGAATGCTTTTCGGAAAACTATCCTCTATTCGCATTATATAGGACCACCGTCATGAAGACGTCCGTTCCCACAAGAAAACGGCTGCCGCTGTTTCCGATCGCAATACTGATCCTAGTTTCCGGGTGCTCGAACCCACCTAGCTTCCCGCTGGAAGAAATCCAGGAGTTCGGCTCCAATCCAGGTGAGCTCCGCATGTTCAAGTACGTTCCCCGGTCACTGGCGACGGCACGGCCGGCGGCAGGTGCAGGACCGACAACGGGAGGCGCCGGCATCTCTTCCGCCGATACCCTTCCCGTAGGCGGACTACCCCTCGTCGTGGCGTTACATGGCTGCATGCAGAACGCGCATGAATACGGCGAAAACAGTGGCTGGATCGATTTGGCGGATCGCTGGGGTTTTCTGCTGCTCTTACCGGAACAAAGACGCAGCAACTATTTAACCCAATGCTTTAACTGGTATTCCGCGGAGGACAATCGGCGAAATACAGGTGAGGCACTTTCCATCCGCCAGATGGTCGCTCGAATGCAACGTGATCATGGCGTCGCTCCGGAACGGATTTTCGTTACCGGCGTCTCAGCCGGTGGGGCCATGACCCTGGCTTTGGCCGCGGCCTATCCCGAGGTCTTCGCCGGAGCGGCCCCAGTGGCCGGGATAGCGTTCGGGTGCGCGGATGGACTGCTCTCAGCCCTGGGGTGCATGCGAGACCCACCCGACAAAAAGGCGGCCGAATGGGGGGCTGCGGTGCGTTCCGCTACGAGCCATAAGGGGCCCTGGCCCCGTATTTCGGTGTGGCAGGGGGAGGCCGATTCGGCCGTTGATCCGGAAAATGCGGAAGCCATTGTCCGCCAGTGGACCAACGTCCATGGTATCGACAGCCGGCCAGTTCAGGTGAACGATCTAACGGGCCGTGTTCACAGCCTCTACCCCGACTCGAACGGACGCGCCCTCGTCGAGAGCTACCGGATCAAGGGCATGGGGCATGGGGTTCCGGTCGACCCGGGACCAGGTGAGCGTCAATGCGGGAAAGCCGGGCGATTTTTTCCCGACGCGGACATCTGTTCTAGCTTTTGGATCGGAAGGTCTTGGGGATTAGACCACTAATGAGACTATTACTCGAACCCGAGCGTTGTGGATCCGACCACGAAGAGCACGAAGGACACGAAAACCAAGCAAGGAACCTTTCGTGATCCTCGTGTCCTTCGTGGTTAGCTCCTTTCCGTCGAGCTCGACGCCCGCATCTTCAACTCGGTTGTGAAGAAACGGGCCCGCCGGAGTTTCTAGTTCCGCTCGCACAGCTCGACTAACACTCCCCCCGTGGCCTTGGGGTGCAGAAACGCAATGCGTGCGCCGCCTGCGCCGATCCGTGGCTCCTGGTCGATGAGCTTAATTCCCTTCTCCTTCAGCTCCGCAAGTGCCTCGTCGATGTTCGGCACCCGAAAGGCGACGTGCTGGAATCCAGTTCCTTTCTTCTCGATGAACTTGGCTACCGGGCCGTCCGGAGCCGTCGATTCGAGCAACTCGACCTCGCTTTCGCCGACGGGAAAGAAGCCGGTATTCACCTTCTGCTCGGCGACGATCTCGTCTCCTGCAAAGTCCAATCCCAGGACTTCGGTCCAGAAGTTTTTGCCCTCATCCATGCTATTGACGGCAATTCCAAGGTGGTCAATCTTCAGTATTTGCATCTCAATCCTCCGAAATAGGGTTAGTGGCCACCAAACATGGACAGCAGGACGCCAGCGGCGACCGCTGAGCCGATAACCCCGGCGACGTTCGGGCCCATAGCGTGCATCAGGAGAAAGTTCGTCGGATCGTACTTGCTGCCGACGGTCTGGGAAACCCGCGCGGCCATGGGTACCGCCGAGACGCCGGCGGAGCCGATCAGGGGATTAACCGGCGTGCTGGAGTACTTGTTCATGATCTTGGCCAGCACCACTCCCGCAGCCGTTCCGAATCCGAAGGCGACCACCCCCAGAGCAAGGATGGCGAGGGTCTGGGTCGTCAGAAACTTATCGGCCGTCGCCGTCGCCCCGACGGTGGTTCCCAGGAAGATGGTGATGATATTGATCAGGGCATTCTTCGACGTATCCTCGAGCCTGGCGACCACACCACTCTCCCGGAACAGGTTGCCGAGCATCAGCATGCCGACAAGGGTCGCCGCCGGTGGGACGATGAGGGACACGACGATGGTGACGATGATCGGGAACAGGATCTTCTCGCGCTTGCTGACCACGCGCAGCTGCTGCATCTTGATCACGCGCTCCTTCTCCGTCGTGAGCAGCTTCATGATCGGCGGCTGGATGATGGGCACCAGTGCCATATAGGAGTAGGCCGCAATTGCCGTGGCTCCCAGGATATGGGGTGCGAGCTTGGACGTGAGGAAGATCGTGGTCGGGCCGTCCGCGCCGCCGATGATGGCGACCGATGCCGCCTCCTGGGCGGTAAACAACCCGGACATGACCGCCCCGATGAAGGTCACGAAGATGCCGAACTGAGCGGCCGCACCGAGCAGGAGCGACTTGGGGTTTGCGATGAGGGGACCGAAGTCGGTCATGGCGCCCACGCCCATGAAGATCAGGGGCGGGAAGATGCCCAGGTGGTCGCCCTGGAACAGGTAGGCCAGGAGCCCGCCCACCTCCTCGGTGTGGACCACATATTCGGTAGGCGCACTGCCGGCACCTCCCTGAAAGAATTGGAGCAAGGTCGCACCGGTGGGTACAGCGCCGGAATGCGGAACGGCCGACAGGACCGGTGCCGCCATCATGTTCGCAAACGGCAGGTTGGTCAGCAGGACACCGAACGCAATCGGGACCAACAGCAGCGGCTCGAAGCCCTTCACGATCGCCAGGTACAGGAGCACGCAGGCGATCGCGATCATGATATAGATCCGGTAGTCGCCCAGGGCGACGAACCCGGTAGAGTTGACAAAGTCTACTAACGCGTCATACATGGTGACGTTTTCTCCTGTCAGCCCAGGATGACCACAGCGTCTCCCGCGTTGACCAAGGCCCCCGCTTGGACGCAGATCTCGCTGACCGTACCGTCATGGGGAGCGACGATCTCGTTCTCCATCTTCATGGCCTCCAGGACCAGGAGCTTCTGACCGCGCGTAACCGCGTCCCCGACGTTCACGTCGATGTCGATGATCGTCCCCGGCATGGGGGCGGTCACCGTACCCTCGCCCCCGCCTCCCGCTGGCCTGGGGGCTGCCGGAGCCGGTTTGGGGGCTGCCGGGGCCGGTCTGCTGGCTGCAGGTTGTGGAGCCGTCGGGGTCGGAGACGTAGCACCCCCTCCTGAGACCTCCTCCACAGCCACCTCGTATTCGGTACCATTGACGACCACTTTGAACATTCTCATTTCTGTTTACCCCTGTAAGTTAGATTCTGGTCTGCATCTGGTCGGAGATACCGGCCCTGTGCCAAACAGGCAAGGTGTCTGCCACCCGTCGTATATCCCGGATCCGGAAATTGCCGGCCGGTGTCCCGAGCACCATCGCAATGGACGCCGCAATCGCCGCTACGAGCCCATCATCTGTCCGCAGAGCAGACTGCCCCTCGGCCTTCTCGACCGCCGGCTTGGCCTTCGGCGCCGGCTTGCCTTTCGATGTCGGCTTCGGCTCGTCGGGGCCGGAAAACCTCTCAAAGAGGCTGATGACGAACATCAATACGATAAGTACGACAAAGGTGATCCCCATACCCAGAATCGTCGTGATGAGGCCGGCTTGGAACCGCGCCGTCTCCGAGAGAGTCTCGATCGTGGCGGGATCTTTGAATAGGGTGAGTAAATCGGTTTCCATCGTGCTTTTCCTCGATCACAAAAAGGGATCACAAAGGCAGGTTGCCGTGCTTCTTGGCCGGACGCTTCTCGCGCTTGCCTTCGAGCATATTGAAGGCGTCGACGATTCTCTGCCGGCTCGTGTGCGGCTCGATGACGTCGTCCACGAAACCGCGCTCGGCCGCCTTGTAGGGCGTGGCGAATTCGGCTTTATACTCCGCGAGTATCTTCTCTTTCGTCGCAGCTTGGTCTTCCGCCTCGGCAATCGTCTTCTTGAAGATGATGTTGACCGCGCCCTCGGAGCCCATGACGGCGATCTCGGCAGACGGCCAGGCAAGTACCGTGTCGGCGCCGAGAGATTTGGAGCACATGGCGACATAGGCACCACCATAGGCCTTCCTGGTGATTAGCGTTACCTTGGGCACGGTCGCTTCACTGTAGGCGTACAGGATCTTTGCGCCGTGGCGGATAATGCCACCGTATTCCTGCGTGGTTCCGGGGAGATAGCCGGGAACATCGACGAATGTCAGCAGGGGAACATTGAACGCATCGCAGGTCCGAATGAAACGCGCCGCCTTGTCCGCCGCGTTGATATCCAGGCAACCCGCCATGACCTTTGGCTGGTTGGCGACGATACCGACCGATTGACCGTTGATCCTCGCATAGCCGGTGATCAGGTTGGTAGCGAAATAAGGCTGATACTCCATGAACTCGCCGTTATCGACGATGGGGAGAATCACGTTGTGGATATCGTAGGCCTTGTTCGCATCGTCCGGCACCAGGGTGTCGAGCTCGGGGATCTGCCGGTTGACATCATCATCGCACTCTACAGCTGGCGCTTTTTCCAGATTGTTCGACGGGAGAAAGCTG
>JAJDOL010000328.1 GCA_022340195.1 Chromatiaceae bacterium | reverse complement strand
TAATGACCATGGTGGTGCACGCCCGCCGTTCCGCAGCGAGGACAGCGCTCGGGTCGGTAGGCATCGGGATCATCCGCAAGGCGCTGTTGATGTTGTTCGACTGTCTCGATTCCTGGCAGCATACGAGCCATAGGCCGGTCTGCTCTGTCGTCGCGATATTGCTTGCACATGCCACGATAACAAAGGACGACCGGCCTATCTTTTCCCGCTTCTGTGCCGGTATCTACGAGGGACGTTCGCTAGATCGGTCCTGACGGACCTTGGGATATGTCCGCCCAGGTACGCCCAGCGGAGGGTGCGGTGGTTTAATGCGACCGGACATCGTCCGACGAAAATCCGTACCTTTCGTCGTGATCCAGGGCGTCGTAGAGGGCCCCGAGCTCCCGGCTCAGCTTGTGCGCGGGATCCAGGTGAATCATCGGGCAGGCCCGGGTGTGGGATTCTCGGATCTTGACCGAGGAGGAGAGGAAGGTGTCGAGCACCGGGTGGCCCTCGGATCTTAGCTCCTCTACCAATTGACGTGGCAGTCTGGCCCTTTGCTGGAACTGATTGACTACGATGCCGCCGATTCTCAGTCCACGGTTGTGATCCGACTGTACCTCGCGGATGTTTTCCATCAAGGTGTAGAGCGCTCGGCGGGAAAAGTCGTCGCAATCGAAGGGAATCAGGACGGTGTGCGCCGCGATAAGCGCCGAGCGGCTGTAGAAGCTCAGGGCGGGTGGGGTGTCGATGTAGACTACCGTGTCGCTCGGCAGGTCGTCCAGGGCCTCGCGCAGCTTCATCATTTTGTAGCGCGATTCCAGCTTGGACTCCAGCTCGTCCAGCTCCGGGTTGGAGCAGAGTATGCGCAGTCTTTCGAAGGGCGTTGAGCGAAAAAAAGCCTCCAGGGGTTGCTCACGAAAAGAGAAGTTTAGCATCTGACCGAAGAAACCGGACGCGTTCCCTCCCGGTTCTTCGACGGCCGTTCCCAGCAAGTACCGGCTACTGTTGCCTTGGGGATCCAGATCCAGGATGACCGTATCGCGGCCGCGGGATGCGGAGATGGCCGCTAGGTTGCAAGCAATCGTGGACTTGCCGACTCCGCCCTTTTGATTGAAAACGACGCTACGCATGGCTTTGGGCTCCGGTAATCGCAAGATGTAGGTTGGAGTTTATCCAAGCCCGTGCGAGCATCAAAGATCTAGCTTCTTGAATCTCGCGGCCAGCGACAGGGCGCATCGCGGCTCACAAAACCCAAAAAGGTCCTTCCTCCATGGCGGCGATCTGCTCTCTGAGTTCCAGGATGCGCTCTTGCCAGTAACCTCGAGTGCGGAACCAAGTAAAGGCGGCGGGGAAGGCCGGATCGTTCCAGCGGCGTGCGATCCAGGCCGAGTAGTGGAGCAGGCGTCCGTCTGCGATCAGCCCAAGGCTTTCCGCGGCGTCAAGCACCAGGTCCGGGGAGAGGCCCGAGAAAGGGGTCGCCGTGTCGCTCATCTAGTCATTCCACCCAGGATCGAGAGTCAATTCCGAAGGTGTATGCTCCGGACCAGGAGTAGGAGCTCGCCGTCGGAGAGGGTCGCGCACGCTTCGATACCAGGGGTTCGAGCAAGCGCACTCTATGTCAACCCGCCGCCATCAGAGGTCGTCCACCCAATGGCGGTGCTCGACCGGCGCCGGCTCGGATCTCCAATCAGGAGGCCGGTCCTCCGCTCCATCCCGGGGCCAGTCTCGTCGCCGCTGCCGAGCGGGATCCCGGGTCGGCTGCCAGGCCCTCTCCTGACGCCACTCACCCTCGGATCCCGGTGGCGGTCCTCGCAACCACTCCTGCCGCCAATCCCGCTGTAGCTCGGGTCCAGATTTTCCGGCTTGCACTCGGGGCGGATCGAGCCAGGATTCCTGCCTTTGGTCCAGTTGCCAGCCCCTTCGGGCGTCTTGTGCGATATCTTCCTGTTGCTCGAATCGCGTCGGTTCGGAGGTTTCCTCCGGGTGCAAATAGCGATCGGTCTCCAGGCTATCCGCCTCGTCCCAAGGTCGCGATGCGCCTTGATTATCCTCTTGCTCCCACTCAATAGGATCCGATTGGCGCCAATCCTGGGGTCGAACCTCCACCAGGACTGCTCGGGGGTCCTCCCAGCTGCCGAGTAGCGTAGGAGTGATCTTACCTCCGTTGGCGATAAAAGTGCGCCGGGCGCGGATTCGATGATTGCCGCACTTGACAAACAGGTTGCTAGATCCGTTGGCGAAGCATTCCGGTGGAGGGACGTATTTCGCGTCGAACGCGGCCTCCAGCTCCTGCAGGCTGTGGTAAACCTCAACGGGCTCCTCCGGCTCCTGGGACAGGTGTCGAATCTCAGGCGCGGGCATGTTCGGATCCGGCAGGATAAAAAAGATCGGCGGCGGACCGAACTGGTACTGACCCAACGGCCGTTCTCCCTTCAGGATCTCGGCCGCGGAGCGAGTTCGCCCGAGTCCTTGAAGGCGTCTTGCCAGGACTACCGAGTCGCTGCCGGATCCCAACAGATCCCAGGGTGTTGCTGACGGGGAATCGGGCAGTTGCAGGAACCAGGCGTAAATGCTCCACAGGAACGCGACGGCAACGAGCATGCCGAAGGCGTCTGCGATCTTTCGGGCGTGAAACCTCGGAAGGTTCATCCGCGGGCGGGATGAATTCACCCGACGGCTGTGGACCGGTGGGGCCGAGAGCCGGATTTCGCTGTCGATTCGGCGCTCGGCCCGGATCAGCGCGGTTAGTTGCTGTCCCGCGGTCACCTCCGCCGGGTCGACGGTACCGGGTACCTCTCCTGTCCCGATATGCACGGCGCGGACGCCGGCCTCGGAAATCGGATCGGCGTTGGCTTGGATGTGCGCTTCACGGATATCGACTTTCTCCTTCCGTGGTTGGCGGTCAGTAGCGCTTGAATCCTTGCCACGGGCGAGGCCCGATCCGAGCGTTGCAAGAATGCTCCGAGCGTCGTCCTGGGACCGCTGTGGCTCGGCGCGCACGAGCCGTTTCAGGCCGCGCCCATCGATAAGCTCGATGTCCTTTCCCGCGGCGAAATGCATTGCCTCTGGTGTGAATTGACCCGATGTGACCGCGAATCCGCCCGTGGCGTCCGATGCCTGCATATGCTCGTGGAGCCCGCGGACGGCTGCGGCTCCTGCACTCGAGGACCTCCAGTCGGTACAGTCCACCAGAAAGCGGCGGCCCTTCCTGGTCAGCTCCAGCGCCTTTTCGCGTGCCCGCGAGCAGGTGCGCGGTGCCGATACCTCGTAGCCCTGACTTCTGAAGGTATCGCTCACGAGCAGCTCGAAGTCGGATCTGGGCAGTCCTCTCAAGATGGATCCGGAGGTGTCATGGGCCACGGAGTTGCGCAGCTCTCCGCGTTTCCAGCGGCTGAAGGCAGAGACGACCGCAGCGAGTAGGAACGCGACGGGGAGCAGGTACTGCCCGATTCTGGCGAGCACGACGAAAAGCTGGACCAGGGCGTTACCGACAACATCTACTGTTCCGGTCGGCGTGGGCATCTGCAGCACCGCGATCGGGTGCAGAAGTGTGTAGACCGCGAGTGCCGACAGCAAGCCTCCCCACCAGGGTAGGCGCGTAGCGAGCTCGGAAATTTTGTCAGTAGCGCGTCGTAGCGCGACGGTTTTCAAGGTGCCTCCTGACGCGAAGGATGAGTGGGAATCTTAACAGGAGTGCTGCAAGGCTCGGTTGAAGTCATTTGACCGCTGCCTTCGTAATTGATTGCTGAACGCCCGTCTGCGCACGTGGGAGTCCAACCGCGATCTCTCGTGACAGCCCACGAGATGTCGCTGTCCGCTCGGCTCCATCGACAGCGGTTCGTGCTATTTCAAGATGAATTTTATCCGTTACCTGTTGACAAAATCATTGTCTGGAGTTATTAATTAATAAAAATAATTGGTTATAAATTAAAAGAGGAAATAACTTTAAGATGCGATGCTACAGTCAGGGGCCGCTGTGGCTCGGATTGATGTGGCTTGTGCTGCTTACGCAGGGTTGTGTGGGCGGCGGTGGTACCAGAGAGACAGCAGTCGATGGGACGCGCGGTCGGGTCGTTATGGCGGCCTTGTCGGAGGTAGGTACCAGGTACAAATACGGCGCCCAGTCTCCGGGCAAAGCCCTGGATTGCAGCGCGCTTACGCAGCACGCCTATAGCGCCGCCGGGGTCGAAATCCCACGCGTCTCGACGGATCAGCGCGAGGCGGCCAGGCCGGTGCGCCTTGCGAAGGTGCGGCCGGGCGACCTGGTTTTTTTCAGGATCCGACCCGGCCTGCATCACGTGGGCCTAATGGTGGACAAAACCCGATTTGTCCATGCGTCCACGTCCCAAAAGCGGGTACGCTTGTCGAATATCAAGTCGGATTATTGGCAACGCCACCTCATCGGCGCCGGTACCTACCTGAACTAAGGCCATCTCCGAAAAATCTCATATGCGCTCGCGTTTTGCCCGTCGATGGTGCAAAATGGTCTGTGGTCTCCGAATCATCGTCGGCGGCCTCAAATCTCTACCCCTGCATTATTAAGGAGAAGAAAGCCATGTCCGATAAGCCAATGAGCAAGAGCCGTCGTGACGCCATCAAGTTGATGATGGGCGGCGTGGCCGCAGTTCCGCTGATGAACCTGGTAGGTATGGCAGCCGCGCAGGCGGAAGACCTGCCCCACGTCGACGAGGCTGCGGATCCTACCGCCATCGCCCTGAAGTATAAGAACGACGCCGCCACGGCGGACCGAGCTGGCGCCGCTCGTCCGGGTAAGCCGCCTGAGGAGCAGTTCTGCCACAACTGCCAGTTTTCCCAGGGCGGCGAGGGTGATTGGCTGCCCTGCCAGCTCTTCCCGGGTAAGGCTGTCAGCGCTAACGGATGGTGCGCATCCTGGACGCTCAAGCCGGGCGCGTAAACCATCGCCGTCGCGTCTCGGGCGCAAAAAAGCGGGGCTTCGGCCTCGCTTTTCTTTTTGTGGAGCCTCATCTTCCCGGAATTTGAAAGGGAACACTCCGTCTCGAGGGCATGATCTGGTCGTCCGCCAAGCCGAGGTGATCCCGATTACGGCGTGTCGGCTGCGCGTTCCGGTGTGCTCCGCAGCGATAGATTGCGCACGCCCGGGACCAGTGCAGTTCGGCAGAAGCGACGCACATCGTCAGGCATGCTGCACAGCGTCAAACACGAGAATGTCCAGGACCAAAAGCAGCCGACGCTGGCTCGATCGGCACTTCACGGATCCCTATGTGAAGCGCGCTCAACAGGAGGGTTACCGTTCCCGGGCTGCCTTCAAGCTGCTGGAGCTTCAGGAAAGAGATCGGGTTCTTGCGCCGGGCCAGCTGGTTGTTGACTTGGGCGCGGCACCGGGCAGCTGGAGCCAAGCGGCATCTCGGATCGTCGGGCCGAATGGCCGGATCATCGCCCTCGACATCTTGCCCATGGAGCCCTTACCCGACGTGGCTTTTATCCAAGCCGACTTCAGAGAGGGCGCCTCCCTGGTTCTACTCCGGAAGATACTGAACGGTGAAACGGTGGATGTCGTGCTTTCGGATATGGCCCCAAACATGAGCGGCAGTCCAGCTGTAGACCAGCCGCGGATGATGTATTTGTGCGAGCTGGCCCTGGAGTTGGCTCGGGAGCTACTGAAACCAGGTGGCTCGCTGGTGGTCAAAAGCTTCCATGGAGAGGGCTTCGAGATATTCTACAAAGCGTTGCGTTCATCCTTCAATCGGGTTGCCAGCCGTAAGCCGAAATCCTCTCGTTCCAGAAGCCGAGAGCTTTATCTGGTAGCGACAGGATATTCTTTATAGTAAGTTTGGTGGCAAGCGGAAAAGGGCAGGCTTGGTTGCTCGGTAACTTCGTTCGTATTCAAGGCAAGCGGGCAGGCATCTAAGAGGGGCCTATGACTGTCGGCGTACCTGGGATGCCGGTCAAAAAGACAAGCATCCCTGGCTATTCTTTGACAAAAATCGCTGTTGCCCCCATTTCACTAGGATATCTACTCGGAAACCGAGCGGTGCCCCGTTTTCGCGGAACAAGAGGACTCATGCCTTGAGCGACATGGCGAAGAATCTCATCCTGTGGGTGGTCATTGCGATCGTCCTGATGTCGGTGTTCAACAACTTTACATCGACCCAGAGCGGTCCGCAGGCTATGGCCTATTCGGACTTCATCGATCAGGTGCGTCAGGGACAGATAAAAGAGGTGACCATTACCGGGCGGGCCATCGACGGGGTGAACGAATCCGGCCAACGGTTCTCGACCTACAGCCCCGGAGACGACGGCTTGGTGGGCGATCTGCTCAATAACAATGTGGTGATCAAGGCAGGACCGCCGGAAAAGCCCTCCATCCTCATGCAGATCCTGATCAACTGGTTCCCGCTATTCATCCTCATCGGCCTTTGGATTTTCTTCATGCGCCAGATGCAGGGCGGGGCCGGCGGCCGCGGGGCCATGTCCTTCGGAAAGAGCCGCGCGCGCATGCTGTCGGAGGATCAGGTCAAGGTTACCTTCAGTGATGTAGCGGGTGCGGACGAGGCCAAGGATGAGGTTACCGAGATGGTGGACTTTCTTCGTGATCCATCCAAGTTTCAGAAGCTCGGTGGGAAGATTCCCAAGGGCGTGCTCATGGTCGGTGCTCCGGGAACCGGGAAGACACTGCTCGCGCGCGCCATTGCCGGGGAGGCCAAGGTCCCCTTCTTTACTATCTCCGGCTCCGACTTCGTGGAGATGTTCGTCGGCGTGGGTGCCTCGCGCGTGCGCGACATGTTCGAGCAGGCCAAAAAGCATGCCCCCTGCATAATTTTCATCGACGAGATCGACGCCGTTGGTCGCCATCGCGGCGCCGGGTTGGGTGGCGGGCACGACGAACGCGAGCAGACCCTCAACCAGCTTCTGGTGGAGATGGACGGCTTCGAGGGTAACGAGGGCGTCATTGTCATTGCCGCGACCAACCGGCCCGATGTGCTCGATCCGGCTCTTTTGCGCCCCGGTCGCTTCGATCGTCAGGTCGTGGTACCGCTGCCGGACGTGCGGGGGCGGGAGCAGATCCTCAAGGTTCACATGCGCAAGATTCCGGTCGGGGAAGACGTGAAGGCCTCCATCATTGCGCGCGGTACTCCAGGCTTCTCGGGAGCCGATTTGGCCAACCTGGTGAACGAGGCGGCCTTGTTCGCCGCGCGCGCCAACAAGCGCATGGTGGATCAGGAAGAGTTCGAGAAGGCCAAGGACAAGATCATGATGGGTGCAGAGCGCCGCTCCATGGTCATGTCGGAGGACGAGAAGCAGCTCACCGCCTATCACGAGGCCGGGCACGCCATCGTCGGGCGGTTGGTGCCGGCACACGATCCAGTTTACAAGGTGAGCATCATCCCTCGCGGCCGGGCCCTGGGTGTGACCATGTTCCTGCCCGAGGAGGACCGCTACAGCATGTCGAAGCAGTACCTGGAGAGCAAGATCTCCAGTACCTTCGGTGGCCGCGTCGCCGAGGAGCTGATTTTCGGCGAGGACAAGGTTACTAATGGCGCCACCTCGGACATCGAGATTGCCACACGTATCGCGCGTAGCATGGTCACCAAATGGGGCTTGTCTGAAAAGCTGGGACCGCTCGCTTACAGCGAGGATGAGCAGGAGGTCTTCCTGGGTCACTCCGTGACACAGCATAAGAACGTCTCCGACGAAACGACGCACCTCATCGACGAAGAAGTACGAAACATCATCGATCGCAACTACGGCCGGGCCCAGGGGTTGCTGAATGAGAACCTGGACAAGCTGCACGCCATGGCCGAGGCATTGATCAAGTACGAGACCATCGACTCCGACCAGATCGACGACATCATGTCCGGTCGTAAGCCGCGGGCGCCCAAAGACTGGGACGAAGATGAGGAGAGTGGGTCCGGCGGTGCGGAGGCGACAGCGGGTACCAAACCCGGCGGTGGCTCAAAGGGTGAGGGCCATATCGGCGGGCCCGCGGGCGAGCACTGATTCGAGGAATCCCTCAGGTAGCTCTTCCGGTTTCGATCGTGCAGGGCGGTCGGGACTCGGTCCTTGACGTCCGCGGGTTACAGCTAGCCGCTTAGAGCTAATGGCTAATGGCTCCGTCATGGACTGCGCGGGCAGGCCGCTAGACCTGTCACGTCCCTGCGTTATGGGTGTGCTCAACGTCACCCCCGATTCCTTTTCGGACGGGGGTGATTTTTTTGGCCCCGAAGAAGCGCTACATCGCGCTGAACGTATGGTCGAAGAGGGTGCCGACATCCTCGACATCGGCGGCGAGTCGACGCGACCCGGGGCCGATTCTGTATCAGTGTGCGAGGAGATCGATCGGGTTGTTCCGGTGATCGAGACCCTCGCCCCCCGGATTTCCCTTCCGATCTCGGTCGATACTAGTAAACCTGAGGTCATGCGCGCTGCGGTGAGTGCCGGCGCCGGTATGATTAACGATGTGCGTGCCTTGCGCGCACCCGGTGCCTTTGAGGCCGCGGTCGAGGCCCGGGTACCCGTGTGCCTGATGCATATGCGGGGGGAGCCCAGATCCATGCAGGCGGCGCCGGAATACAGCGACGTAGTGGCGGATGTCCGGGGCTTTCTGCGCAGCCGGATCGATGCCAGCATCGATGCGGGTCTGGACCCCAGCCGTTTGCTCGTGGACCCGGGCTTTGGTTTCGGAAAGACGCTGACGCATAATCTAGCTCTGTTGGCGCGACTCGAGGAGCTGTGTTCCCTGGGACCTCCGGTACTGGTTGGCCTGTCGCGCAAGACCATGATCGGCACCATCACCGGCAGGCCGGTCCATGAGCGTCTTGCGGGCAGCCTGGCGGCCGCAGTGCTCGCCGTCGAGCGCGGTGCCCGCCTGGTGCGGGTGCACGACGTGGCCGCCAGCGTGGACGCCCTGCGCGTGGCCTGGGCGCTACGTGGCGCAAGCTCGGACTGGACGAGGACTCGACCGGATCAATGACCGAAAACGT
Organism: Chromatiaceae bacterium; assembly: GCA_022340195.1. Taxonomy (GTDB): domain Bacteria; phylum Pseudomonadota; class Gammaproteobacteria; order Chromatiales; family Chromatiaceae; genus Thiosymbion. The sequence continues at coordinate 2,995 of JAJDOL010000328.1, read as the reverse complement.
GCTTATCGGGAATGACTCGGCGGGCCTCCGGGGGCTACATCATTCACCTGCAGCTCTGTAGAACCTCTATCCCCTTGGTGACCCGTCGCTGCCCGATGACGGCAAGGCATTGATGTCCAATGAACGTCGTGTTGCGCGGCGCTTGGTGCTTCTGGTTCAGAAGCTTGATTTCTATTGGTTACGAGGGGAGGTAGCATGACCCGCAAATACTTCGGTACCGACGGCATTCGGGGACGTGTAGGCGAGGGGAACATCACACCGGACTTCGCGCTCAAGCTGGGCTGGGCCACCGGGCGCGTGCTCGGCAAGGGTCGGGGTGGCAAGGTCCTCATCGGCAAGGATACGCGCATCTCAGGCTATATGTTCGAAGCGGCGTTGGAGGCAGGTCTGGTCGCTGCCGGCGTCGACATCCAGCTGCTGGGTCCCATGCCGACGCCCGCGATCGCTTACCTGACGCGTACCCTGCGTGGCGTTGCCGGTATTGTGATCAGCGCCTCTCACAATCCCTACGAGGACAATGGCCTCAAGTTCTTTTCGGCGGACGGGGATAAGCTGCCGGATGAGGTCGAGTTGGCCATCGAGCAAGAGCTCGAGAGGCCGCTGAACACAGTCGGTCCCGCACAGTTGGGGAAGGTCAAGCGGGTGGACGACGCCCGTGGACGCTACATCGAGTTCTGCAAGAGCACGATTCCGGCGACTATGACCCTCAGAGACTTTAAGTTGGTCGTGGACTGCGCCAACGGGGCGACCTATCACGTGGCCCCGAGCGTGTTCGAGGAGCTCGGGGCGCAGGTTGTGGCTATTGGGGATCAGCCGAATGGGTTCAACATCAACCGTGATGTCGGGACCACCAGTCCAGACGCGCTCAGGGAGACCGTCGTGCGCGAGGGCGCGGATCTGGGAGTGGCCTTCGATGGGGATGGAGACCGGGTGTTAATGGTGGATGCCGGCGGCAATCTGTTCGACGGTGACCAGCTGATCTACATCATCGCTAAATCGCGTCTGCAGCAGCAGTGCCTCAAGGGCGATGTCGTGGGTACCCTGATGACCAACCTGGGACTGGAGCATGCATTGCATCGACTCGGAGTGGGCTTCGTACGAACCAAGGTCGGCGATCGCTACATCATGGAGCGCTTGAAGCGGGACGACGGGATTCTGGGTGGCGAGCCCTCCGGACACATCATCTGTCGGGACCGCACCTCCACCGGCGACGGTATCGTTGTGGCCCTGCAGGTGTTGGTAGCCCTCAAGAGCGCGGGACGGAGTTTGGGGGAGCTTGCCGGTGAGATGCAGAAATACCCCCAGCAACTGATCAATGTCCGACTCGACAGGCAACGCGAAATCGTTGGACTTCCCGAGGTGCGGGACGCAGTCGAATCCGCGGAGCAGGAGCTCGACGAGCGCGGTCGGGTGCTGCTGCGTCCGTCTGGTACCGAGCCGGTGATCAGGATCATGGTGGAGGGTGCGGATGAAGGTCAGGTGGCTGCTATCGCCGACCGTTTGGCGGACGTCGTGCGAGCCCAGGTGGGGGGCTGAGACCGTTTCGTTTTGAAGGGTTGCTCATTTTGAATCCTCCGATACCAGCGAGTGACTTCCCTTCGCCGGTCATCCTCTCTCTACGACCACGAGCCAAGCCGGCGCGTGCGTCCGATCAGAGCACTAAAGGTACCCGAGCCCCTCTTGCTCGGCACGGGCTGTGTTGACGTACCGTCAGATGCTCGCCGCAGCCTTTTCCCGGCGTTTGTTGGCCGTGCGCTCTTTCGCTTCCATGAGAAGGTCCCAGGCAACGGGGATGATGAAGAAGGTGAGGAAGGTCGCGGTTGCCAGGCCGGTGACGAATGTCGAGGCCATGGTGCCGAAAACGAGGGAGTAGCTAGGGATGCCCATGGCCATTGACAGCAGCCCCAGACTGGTGGTCAGGATGGGCCGCAGGCGGACGTGAACACCGTCGGTGATCGCCTCCGTGCGGGTCAGTCCCTCCCGTTAGCGGCGATTGATGAAGTCGAGTAGCACCAGCGAGTCGTTGGCTACCACGCCGGTGACTAGGCCGGCGTTGCGCAGGCCCATGAAGTACCAGAGGATCAGACTCACCAGGACTATACCCAGGCCCAGGTTTCCAACCCAGGGTGCTCATGGACTCCTCGATGTAGGTGCTCGAATCCTGGGTCAGAACCACTTCGACCCCTTGCTTCGCCAGGCTGGGGGTATGCTCATCGACGATGTCGCGGACCCGGGCGCGGATATCGAGCGCGTTGCCGCCCGGGGCCTTCCTTCAACATCTTGATCGTAACAGCGTCGCGGCCGTTGACGGAGGTGATCACATGGGGATCCCGATAGCCGACATGAGCGCTGGAGATCAGGTCCTCCAGGGTCACGAAGGACCCGTCCAGATCGCGCCGGACTACGGTGGATACCACCTGATCGGATCGAAGCCGGGATTGGTGCGGTAGACGGATACGGCCACATGCTGTTCGAGGTCCGGCAGATTCAGACGGATGTCGCCGCCGGAGTCGGTGAGGGCTGCATACTGTTCCGGAGTGAGCGCGAAGGGGACGATCAGCTTGGAAAAATCCGCGGCCTCGCCGACTTTCTCGCCATTGTTCACCCACTGACCGGGCTCCAGACTGCGGTCTGTGATCCACCATCCCGCGGGAGCACGAATGAAGGTGCGGACCAGACGCTCTTGCAGCACCTTCTCCTTGACCTCCAGGACCCTCAGCTCGTGCCGATTGTCCCGCAGGGTTTGCTCCAAGGTGTCGAGCTGGGAGGCGGAGGCGTTGTTCTGGCGCGCCAGCTTGGTGTAGCGTTTGACCTCCCGTTCGTCATGGGCGATTTGTGTTGCGACCGGCTCGGCCGCCGTGTGGGTTGCGGCCAACGAGGCTGCCAGCTACAGCCCGGTGCATCCGAGGGCCCCTACTGTCCGACCTGTCATGCGTGCTGACGGGTTTCTCGGTGGTTGTTGATGCCGCCGAGGGAGAACTGAAACACGTGCTCG